>JAGWOC010000028.1 GCA_028872875.1 Chloroflexota bacterium
GGCGCGCGCGGCGGCCCGGCTTCGCACCGGCCGCCGCCACCGCATCGGCCGATGCGCCGCGCGGCGTCAGGAACCGCACTTCGAGCCAGCGGAAGATGTAGTCGACGATCGACGACGCCGTCGGGATCGCCGGGTTCGACGTCAGTCCGTTCGGCTCGAAGTGCACGCCGCGGAACTTCGCGACCAGGTTCTCAAGCGGGACGCCGTACTGGAGCGCCACCGATGTCAGCACCGCGACCGAGTCCATCAGCCCGCGGATCGTCGACCCCTCCTTCGAGATGTTGACAAAGATCTCGCCCGGCTGCCCCTCCGCGTAGAGGCCGACCGTCACGTAGCCTTCTTGCTCGCCGACGCGGAACTTGTGCGTCACCGACTGGCGCTCGTCCGGCAGGTGGCGCCGGTACGGCGTCCCCGCCGGGCGCGGCTCCAACGAACCCGCCGCCCGCGGATGCGCGCCGTCCATCAGCTCCTGGAAGCCGAGCGCAATCTCCGCCGCCGCCGCCTCCGCCTGCTCGGGCCCCCTGGCAGTCGCGTGCGACAGCACCTGCCGCTCCCGGGCGCCGTCCCGGTACACGGTGATCCCCTTGCAGCCCTCGCGATACGCCAGCATGTAGGCGCGCTCCACATCGTCGGCCGTCGCCTCGTTGCGGAAGTTGATCGTCTTGCTGACCGCGTTATCCGTGTGGCGCTGAAACGCCGCCTGCATCCTGACGTGCCACTCCGGGTCGATGTCGTGCGACGTGATGAACACCCGCTTCGCCCACTCCGGCACGCCGTCACGCGCCCGCAGCGATCCGCCCTCAGCCAGATCGCGCACCAGCTCGTCGCTGTAGAACCCCTCCCGCTCCGCCATCGCGCGGAACGTCGCGTTCACCTCCGGCAGCATCGTCGGCGTCGCCGGATTCGCGCGGTCCAGGTAGTGGCGCCGCATGAACGCCAGCGCGAATGCCGGCTCGATACCGCCCGCGCAGCCGGCGATGATGCTCAGCGTGCCCGTCGGCGCTACCGTCGTGCGCGTCGAGTTGCGATAGCGATGGCCGCCGCGCGGGTCGCCCGACGCCGGGTCATAGATCGACCCGTGCCACGCCGGGAAGACGCCCCGCTCCTGCGCAAGCTGCATCGAGGCACGGTCCGCCTGCTCCTGCACGAACGACATCACGCGTCCGCCGAGCGCCAGCGCCTCTTCCGAGTCGTACGGGATGCGCAGCGCGAACAGCAGGTCCGCCCAGCCCATCACACCCAGCCCGATCTTGCGAGTCTGCTTCGTCATGTCGTCGATCTGCGCGATCGGATAGTGGCAGCGGTCGATCACGTCGTCGAGGAAGCGCACCGCCAGCGCCACCGTCTCGCCGAGCGCGTCCCAGTCGATGTCTTCCGCCGGATCGTGCGCGGAGGAACTCCGCCGCCGCTTCGCCAGCGGTTCGCGGGCCACCTTCGCGAGATTGATCGAGCCCAGGTTGCACGACTCGTACGGCAGCAACGGTTGTTCGCCGCAGGGGTTCGTCGCCTCGATCCGTCCGAGCTGCGGTGTCGGGTTGTCGCGGTTGATCCGGTCGAGGAACACCAGCCCCGGGTCGCCGTTGCGCCACGCGTTCTCGACGATCCGCCGGAACACCGCACGCGCTGGCAGCGTACCGGCCGGTTGCCGCGTGCGCGGGTTGACGAGCTCATACGTGTCGCCCCGCTCGACCGCCTCCATGAACCGCTCGGTCACGGCCACGCTGATGTTGAAGTTCTGCAGTGTCGTCATGTCCGACTTGACATCGATGAATCTCTCGATGTCGGGATGCTCGACGTTGAGGATCGCCATGTTCGCGCCGCGCCGCGTGCCGCCCTGCTTGATCGACTCCGTCGCCGCGTCGAACACCCGCATGAACGACACCGGTCCGCTGGCGACGCCGCCCGTCGTCGACACGCGGTCGCCCGCCGGACGCAGCCGGCTGAACGCGAAGCCGGTGCCGCCGCCGCTCTGGTGGATCAGCGCCGTGTCCTTCAACGCCTCGAAGATCCCCTCCATCGAGTCTTCGACGGGCAACACGAAGCACGCCGACAACTGCTGCAGCGGCCGGCCCGCGTTGCCCAGCGTTGGCGAGTTCGGCAGGAAGCGCAGCGACGTCATCAGGTCGTAGAACCGAGCCTCGCACGCGGCGACGGTGCCCGCCGCGTCCGCCGTCGCGTACGCGGCCTCTGCCTGCGCGATGTCGTGCGCGACGCGCCGGAACAGGTCTTCCGGCGTCTCGGCCAACTCGCCACGCTCATCTTTCGCCAGATATCGTCGCTCGAGCACGACGCGCGCGTTGTCGCTCAGCGCAAGCGGCGCCCCGTGGGCGCGGGGACGCTTGTTCGCCGGCGGCGAGGGCGCCCGCCGCAGGGATGCCGGACCCGGCCCAGCCGGGCGGGCGCTCGTGGGGGCCGGCGTCCTCGACGCGCGCCGCCGCGCGGCGCCGCTCCGGGCGTTCTTCGACCCCGCGGTGCTCAGCCACGATGGCGGCTTCCGCTTGCGCTCGTCTGCCACGACGCGAGTATAGCAGAACGTCTGTGCGACGTGGTGGTTGCGCCGCGCACGTCGGGGCCCACCGGCGCATCGGTGCGGCAGCGTCGTCGCTCCTTGTCGCTGTGCGTAATGCCGCACCCGCTGTACCGTTGTTCTTGCTGACGACGTAGAGCAGGCGCCGCCGCGCGTGCCGGTACCAGCGCCGTCGGGATGCGGAACAGCAGTGGACAGGGGATTGTCGATGCTCACGAGGTGGCTGCAGGATCAATCCGGAAGGACCGTCGTCGGCCTCGGGCTGAGCATCGCGCTCGTTGCTGGCTCGGTCTTGACGGCCGTCGCGCTCACCGCGGGCACCGCGCTGGCGTGGCACTACACCTACGGCTGCGACCAGAACGGCAACGTGGTCGGGACGATCACCTTCCCGAAGAACACGGCGCCGTTCTCCGTCATCCTGCAGGACCACGTGCCGGCCGACGCCCACTTCAAGGACGTCCCCGGCGCCACCGAGCTGATCACGCCCACCGCCAACCAGACCTCGGCACCCTTCACGCTGTCGACAGCAAACGTGCGCCCGGACGCGAACTCGCTGCGCATCGTCAACTCCGCCACGAACGAGAAGAGCGACAGCTTCCCGCCCTGCGGCGGACAGGTGTTGCCCACCGCCACGAGCACCGGCACGGGCACGGCCACCAGCACCGCAACAGCCGTCGCCACCAGCACGCCGTCTACGCAACCGTGCGAGACCGCCGGCGCGACGAAGACGCCCGAGTCCGGCGAGACGCAGACGCCGGAGGCAACGCAAACTTCCGAGTCCGACCACACGCACACGCCCGAGGCGGACAAGACGCAGACGCCGGAGTCCGAGCACACGCACACGCCCGAGGCGGACAAGACGCAGACGCCGGAGTCCGAGCACACGCACACGCCCGAGGCGGAGAAGACGCAGACGCCGGAGTCCGAGCACACGCACACGCCCGAGGCGACGGAGACCCCGGAACCGACTCAGACCGCCGCACCCACGTGCACACCGCAGCCGACGCAGACCGCCGAGGCGACGCACACGCCGCAGGCGACGACGACGAACACCGCCATGCCGACGGCGACCAACACCGCTGAATCGACCGAGACGCCGCAAGCCACAGAGACGCCGGAAGCTACGGAGACGCCGGAAGCGACGGCGACCAGCACGGCGATTCCCACGGCGACCAACACATCCGTGCCGACGGCGACGAACACCGCCGTGCCGACGGCGACGAACACCGCCGTGCCGACGGCGACGAACACCGCCGTGCCGACGGCGACGAACACCGCCGTGCCGACGGCGACCAACACCGCCGTGCCGACGGCGACCAACACCGCCGTGCCGACGGCGACCAACACCGCGCAGCCGACGGCGACCAACACCGCGCAGCCGACGGCGACCAACACGGCAGTGCCGACGGCGACGAACACGGTTACGGTGCAGACCGCGACGAGCACCGTTACCGTCCAGACGGCGACGAGCACGGCCGCTGCCGCCACGGCGACGCCGCCAGCACCGACGCCGACGCTCGTTTCCCTCGTCCTCGGCGCCACGCCGCCCGCGCGCGGCCGGCCGACGACGGGGCTGCCAAACACGGGCGTGGGCGCACTCGACAGCACGGGCGGGCGCATGCTGCTGGCGCTGCTCGCGCTCGCCGCGGCCGGCGGCCTGGCCGGCGTCGGACTCGGGATGCGCCGCCGCAAGAACTGACGACCCGGTTCCTCCTGATGGCCGGGATGGCCGCACACGAAGACGCCGCCTCTGACAGGGCGGCGTCTTCGTGTGCCCGGCGCGTGACCCTAAGCCGCGGATGACGCACCATCTGTGGCAGAAGCGCGCGCGTAGCGAGGAGGATGTATGATCGCGGTCATCGCAAAGCTGACAGTCCAGGATGGTAAGGGAGATGAGTTCAGCGCGGCGGGCGCAGAGATGGTCGCAGCCGTCAGCCAGCACGAAGCCGGCCGCACGCTGCAGTACACGCTCGCCCGATCACAGAAGGCGCCGAACGAGTTCTACTTCATCGAGGCCTACGCCGACGCGGACGCGATGGGCGACCACAGCAAGACGCCGCACATGGCCGCGTTCGGCGCGAAGATCGCGGCACTCCTCGCTGGCCGTCCCGAGATCATTCGGCTCGACCCCGTCGCGACGCTCGACTGAGCCGCTGGTCGCCCGGCCGCGGCGTCTCCGGGTTACAGCCGCCGCGTGGCGCGTCCGTCAGATCCGCGACGCTGCGTGGTAGATGTGGGCGATGCCGTGCATCACCACCATCTGCATCAGCAGGTCGCCGACGGGCATGTCGCGGAAGCCGCCGATCGTCACGCGCCGTTCCAGCAGCTCGTCCGGCGCTGCCCGCAGGTAGCCGATGACGCCGCCGTACGACGTCTCCAATTCGCTCACCAGGGCGGCGATGCTCTTGTCGGCGCGCTGGCCGACAAGCTGCGCGTTCATCGCATCGATGTTCACGTTGGCGCCGAGGTCCGTCCCGGCGGGCGCGCTCGCCATGCCGCCCACCATCGGCACCACGATGCCGCCGATCGCCGCGACGTGGGCCAGCACCTGCTTGTTCGTCCACCCTGCCTCGTCGGCGGCCATCGCCCATTCGTCGTCCGTAAAGCGGGCGCCGATGCGCCTGCTCTCGTTGATCAGCATCTGGATGCCGTCGATCAGTTCTGTCTTCGTCGCCATGCGCGTCTCCTTGCCCTCGTCCAATATCCGCCGTTTGCCCAAGATTGTAGGGTTGGCGGACGGTCACGCGACAGTGCGGCCAGCGGCGTTGCTCGCCATTTCGGCGCTTTGCTATGCTTGGGCCAAGTGTAAAGCGGGTCCATGGGTGTAAGCACCAGCGTCCTCGTCCTGAACCAGAACTACGAGCCGCTGAACGTCTGCAACGCGCGCCGGGCCTTCGTGCTCGTCGACCGTGGCAAGGCGGAGGTATTGGAGCACGGCTCCGCGTTCCTGCGCTCGGCGAACGCCTCCTTCCTTCTGCCATCGGTGATCCGCCTCATCTACCTGATTAAGCGTCCACGGCCGCAGATGCGCCTTTCGCGCCGCGAGGTGTTCAACCGCGACCGCCACACCTGCCAGTACTGCGGGCGCCGCGGCCAGCGCGACCTCACGCTCGACCACGTCGTACCCCGGCACCGGGGCGGCCGCCACACCTGGGACAATCTCGTCACGGCATGCAAGACGTGCAACCACCGCAAGGCTGGCCACACACCGCAGGAAGCGAAGATGGCCCTGCTCAAGCAGCCCCATCAGCCGCATGTGAACAACTACTACGTCGTCTACCCCTACCTGCGCAGCGAGGAGGGATGGCGCAAGTTCATCCCCGGCTGGGAGACCGCCACCGAAGGCTTCGCCTGAGGCGCGGCGGCGGGTGGCGGCAGCGATAGCGGCCCAGCCCGCCCCGGCGGGCTTCTTCGTGCTACGAGAACTTCGTGACGCGCGCCGAGAGGATGTTCGGGATCGCCGCCAGCTCCTCGACCTGCTCCGGCGCGATCGGGTCGTCGATGCCGACCGCCATCAGCGCCTTCCCCCGCACCGCCGTGCGCCCCACGCGCATAAAGCTGATGTTGATATCGTGTTTCCCCAGGAACGTCCCCACCGCGCCGATCATCCCCGGACGGTCCTGGTTCTCGCACAGCAGCAGCCAGCCGTCGCCGGGCGGGATATCCACCCAGAAGTCGTTGATGGCGACGATGTGCGGCCCGTCGTGCGCGATCGTCCCCGTCACGTCGGTGTCGCCCGCGCTCGTGTGCACGTGCACGCGCACGAGGTTCGCGTACACCTCTTCCGCCGGGCCCTTGCGCTCGACGATCTTCATCCCCCGCGTCTCCGCGACGAGGTTCGCGTTCACGATCGTCACGTTCTCTTCGCTCACGGGCCCGAGCATCCCCTTGATCACCGCCGCCCGCAGGGCCGTCGTGTCGTGGTGCGCGATGTCCCCCAGGTAATCGATTTCGATGTTGCCCATCTGACCCGGCGCGAGCTGCGCCGCCAGCGACGCGGTCTTCTCCGCGACGGGGATGTACGGCGCCAGCACGCTCATCGTCTCCGCCGCGATCATCGGCGCGTTCACGGCGTACTGCGCCGGCTCTCCGCGCAGGACCGCCAGGATCTGCTTCGCGACGTCGACCGCCACGCGCTCCTGCGCCTCCCTCGTCGAAGCGCCGAGGTGCGGCGTCACGATGATCCGGTCGTGGTGCAGCACCGGGCTCGCCATGTCCGGCGGCTCCTGCGGAAAGACGTCGAGCGCCGCCCCGGCGACCCGCCCTTCGTCCACCGCGCGCACGAGCGCGTCGATGTCCACGAGGTCCCCGCGCGCCGTGTTGACGAGCCGCAGTGAAGGCTGCACCTTGCGCAACTCCGCGTCTCCGATGAGGTGGCGCGTCTGTGCCGTCAGCACCGTGTGCAAGGTCAGGAAATCGGCGCGGGCCAGCAGGTCGTCGAGCGACGCGGCCAGCTCGACGCCGAGCACGGCGCCGCGCTCCGGCGACACGAACGGGTCGTACGCCACCACCGTCATGTCGAGCCCCTTCGCCCGCCGCGCCACCTCCGAACCCACCTGGCCGAGCCCGACCACGCCCAGCGTCTTCCCGCGCACCTCCACGCCGATGAACTTCGAGCGCTTCCACTCGCCCGCCTTCAGCGACGCGTTCGCCTCCGGGATGTGCCGCGCCAGCGCCAGCATCAGCCCCACCGCGTGTTCCGCGGCCGAGATCGTGTTGCCGAGCGGCGCGTTGACGACGATCACGCCGCGCGCCGTCGCCGCCGCCAGGTCGATGTTGTCCACGCCGACGCCAGCGCGCCCCACCGCCTGGAGCTGCTTCGCCGCAGCGAACACGGCCGCCGTCACCTTCGTTTCGCTCCGCACGACGAGCGCGTGGTACGCCGGGATCGCCGCGATCAGCTCCTCGCGCGAGAGGCCGGTGCGCACGTCGACGCCGGCCTCGCCGCGCAGCAGCTCAACGCCGTCCGCCGCGATCGGGTCCGCTACCAGGATCTTCTTCATATCGGCAGGTTATCGGGGTGCGCCGCTACGCGACAGTCAATCGCGCGCCTGCGGCCGCGGGGATCAGGAGCGATTTATCATCGTGCCCGATGTTCCAGAGCGCGAGCGTCCAGTCGTTCTCGTAGTCGTAGACCTCGTAGAACCTGCCGTCGTGGCACAGATCCCGAGGGCGCCCGCGCCTATGCCGCGACTGGCGCGAAGCCCACCCGCGGCAGCGCCAGCCGCAGCGCGTCCAGGCACGCCTGGATGTCCGCTTCCGTCACGAGGCCCAGGTGGCCGATGCGGAAGATCTTGCCCGCGAGCGGGCCCTGGCCGCCGGCGAGCACCGTGTTGTACTCCGTCCGCATCAGCTTGTTCAGCGCCGCGCCGTCGACGCCGTCCGGCACCCGCACCGCCGTCACCGTGTTCGAGGCCACGCGCTCGTCCGCCAGCAGCTTGAGCCCCAGCGCCTTGACGCCGTCGCGCGTCATCTGCCCGATGCGCGCGTGGCGCGCGTGGGTCCGCGTCAGCCCCTCCGCCAGCAGCGTCCGCAGCGCGACGTCCATCGCGAAGTACACGCTCACGGCCGGCGTCCACGGCGTCTGGCCCTTCTCCAGGAAGCTCTTGGCCTTCGTGTAGTCGAAGTAGTAGCGCGGGCTCTTCGCCGCCGCGATCGCCTCCCACGCCCGCTTGCTCACCGACACCATCGCCATCCCCGGCGGCACCATCCAGCCCTTCTGCGAGCCCGTCAGCACCACATCGAGGTCCCACGCGTCCACCGGCAGCGGCAGCGAGCCCAGGCTGCTGATCGCGTCCACCAGCACCAGGATCTCCGGCCGCGCGCCGCGGATCGCCTTTGCGATCGCCGCGAGGTCGTTCGTCACGCCGGTCGAGGTCTCGTTGTGCGTGACCAGCACGGCCTTGTAGCTCGCATCCTTCCTGAGCGCCACTGACACCCGCTCCGGGTCGGCCGCCGTGCCCTGCTCGAAGTCCAGCGTGTCCACGTCCACCCCGTAGGTACGGCAGATGTCGGCGAAGCGGTTGCCGAAGACGCCGATCGACACGACCAGCGCCCGGTCCCCCGGCGACAGCGTGTTCACCACGGCCGACTCCATCGCCCCGGTGCCCGCCGAGGTCAGCGTCAGTACGTCGTTCTTCGTGTCGAACAGCGTCTTCAGGCCGTCGGTGATGCGCCGGACGATCTCCGCGAACTCGGGGCCGCGGTGGTTGATCATCTGGCGCGACATCGCCTGGAGCACGTCGTCGGGGCAGGGGGTAGGGCCGGGGATGCGCAGGTTCACGGACACAGGGGGCTCCTTCTCGAGGGCCAGGCCAACCGGAGGAGATTGTGCACGCCCTCACATAGTGCGCTCATGATAGGTCAGCCCGTGGACTCGATCAAGAATCGGCGGACGCGCGCGCCGCACGCGCGCCGCCGCACCCGCTGGACGTCAGAAGGGGCACGACCATCGGTCGCGCCCCTCGCTGCGGCTTCGCTGGACGATGCTGTCTCTTAGCAGGCGCTGCTCGACGGTGCGTTGTTGAGGCAGTTTGTCGCGCCGTTGAACGAGCCGACGATGGCGTTCCGGAAGAGGAATCCCGCACCGACGACCACAGCCACCGCGACGACGGCCATGATCAGTCCGTACTCGGCCAGCGTCTGGCCCTCTTCATCCTGGAACTTCGATGCGATCGCCTGGCCGAGACTCTGGATGGCCACAGCAATGCGAAGGGTCAGTGTGTTCATAATCTCCCCCCTTGGATGTCCTGCTGGCGGGGTGCGGCACGGAGCCGCGCCCCGCCAGCTTGCTCTGCGGATGGATCAGTGGCTTAGCAGGCGCTGCTGGATGGTGCGTTGTTCAGACAGTTCGTCGCGCCCTTGAACGAGTTGACGATGGCGTTCCGGAAGATGAAGCCCGCGCCCACGACGACGGCCACGGCGATGACCGCCATGATCAGGCCGTACTCCGCCAGCGTCTGCCCGTCCTCATCCTGGAACTTCGCCTCGATCGCCTGTCCGATGCTCTGCAGGGCAACGACCACCCGGAGAGCCAGTTCGTTGATCATTCCCGTTCCCCCTTGGTTGGAACTACACACCCGACCGGGGGCGATCGGGTTCCCTGCCTGCCTCTGGTCCTCTACGAGGGGTAGAAGGACGCCGCCCGGCCCCCGGACTGCGGGCGTCCAGCGCGTGCCGCCGGCCCTCCCGGCGCTGCTCGCGCTGCCAACTAGAGTCTCGGCACGTCAGGGAATCCCTGTAGGGGTTTCTTCGGACTTTGTTAGGGATTCTTTTACAACTTGCCCCCGCCGCTTCCACCGCGGCGCCCGCCGCTCATCCGCTGCCCGCGCCCGGCCGATACTCTCGCGGGGATATCAGATTGCAGTTGCGCGCGCGTCCTGCATCGCGGCCGGAAGACGCACCGCTTCGACTCATCACGCCCGGTGCCGGCGTTGAGACGGACATCTCCCCGCGCGCCGCCGCGCTCCTGCTGCTCGGTGCACTCGCCGTCGGCTCCCTCGTGCGGGCGTCCTTCGTCCTCAGCTCCGGATTCCCCCTGAACGATGGAGGCATGTTCGTCGCGATGGTGCGCGACCTCCAGGCGTCGGCCTACCGCTTGCCCGCCTTCACGTCGTACAACGCCGAACACCTGCCCTTCGCCTATCCTCCGCTCGGCTTCTACCTGGCCGGCGTCCTCAACGACCTGACCGGCGCTTCGCTGACGCAGGTCCTGCGGTTCGTCCCCCTTGCGTGCAGTGCGCTCGCCGTCCCCGCCTTCTACCTGCTGGCGCGCGAGATGCTGCGCACACGCCAGGCCGTCGCCGTCGCGGTCTGGCTCTTCGCCTTCCTGCCCGCGTCCATCGCCTGGATGATCATGGGTGGCGGCCTCACCCGCGCACCGGGCTACCTCTTCGCGATCCTCACCCTCTCTGCCGTGCGTCGCATGTACCGCCGTCGCACGGCGTCCTCCGCGCTCCTCGTCGTCGTCGTGTCCTCGCTCGCCGTGCTCAGCCACCTCGAGATGGCCTGGTTTGCCGCCATCAGCGCCGCGGTGTTCCTCCTCGCGTTCGGCCGCGACCGGCGCTCCCTCGTCCTCACGGCCGCCGCCGCCGCAGGCGTCGCCGCGCTGACCGCGCCGTGGTGGCTCACGGTCGTCATCCAGCACGGCCCTGGGCCGTTCCTCGCCGCCGCGTCGTCGACGTCGTCATCGCCGTGGCAGCCGCTGACGCTCCTCGTCCAGTTCGGCGTCACCGGCGAGACGCTCTTCGCGCTCACCGGCGCGCTCGCCCTCCTTGGCATCGCCGCCTGCCTGGCGACGCGCCAGTACCTGCTGCCGTCGTGGCTGCTCGCGCTGGCCGTATTCGACCAGCGCGGCTTCCGCACCAGCGCGACCGTCGTCGTGGCGCTGCTGGCGGCCGTCGCCGTGTGCGACGTGGTGCTCCCGCTCGCAGCGAAGTGGTCCCTGCCGTCGTCGCTCGCGTCTTCCGCCCGCCACGGGCCGCGTGGCGCACCGCGCTGGCTCGCGCCGGCCATGCTTGCGCTTGCCCTCGCGTATCCCGCGTTCTCGGTCCTGGCGACGCCGTCGAAGGTCCTCACCGGCATGAGCACGGACGAGCGGGCGGCGATGGCGTGGGTGCGCACGAACACGCCGCCGGCCGCCCGCTTCGTCGTCGTCAGCGGCGACGCCTGGTCGGTGGACCGCACGTCCGAGTGGTTCCCGGTGCTGGCCGGCCGCCGCAGCCTGGCGACCGTACAGGGCACCGAGTGGCTGCCCGGCGGCGCATATCACCGCAGGATCCGCCAGTATCAGACGCTCCAGGACTGCGCCGTGGCGGACGCCGCCTGTCTCGCCTCGTGGTCGGCCGGCAGCGGCGAGCGGTTCGATGATGTCTACATCCCCAGGCTGTCGCCCAGGGCTGACACCACAAGCGGCGCGCCATGCTGCGCACCGCTCATCGCCGCCCTGCGCGCCGACCCACGCTACGCCGTGCTCTACGACGGCCCCGGCGCCGTCGTCTTCGCGCACCTGGCGGCAGGAGGATAGATGCGGCAGCCGCTCGCCGAGCCCGCGCCCCAGGCACGGCCGCACCTGGAGGAGGTGGTCCGCCCGCAATCCGGGGTACACCGACCGCCGCTGCTCCGTCTCGATCGGGCTGTCATCATCGGCACCGTCGCGGGCGCGCTCCTCATCCGCGGCCTCTTCGTCTTCGCGTCCGGCTTCCCCCTCAACGACGGCGGCCTCTTCTACGCGATGACGCGCGACTTGCAGGCCGCCGGCTACCGCTTGCCCGAGTACACGTCGTACAACGGCGCGCACATCCCGTTCGCCTACCCGCCGCTCGGCTTCTACATCGCGGGCGCACTCGCTGACCTGACCGGGATGTCCCTCGTCAACGTCTTCCGCTACCTGCCGCTGGCGTTGAGCATGCTCGCACTTCTCGCCTTCGTGCGCTTCTCGCGTCGCATGCTCTCGTCGCCGATCGAAGTCGCCACCTCCGCCTGGGTGTTCGCGCTGCTGCCGCCGGCGTTCCTGTGGATGATCATGGGCGGCGGCGTCACCCGCGCGCTCGGCTTCGTCTTCGCGATCCTGACCCTCGATCAGGTAGTCGTGATGTATCGTGATCGGCGGGTCGCTCGCTCGCTCGCTGTCGGAACGCTCGCCGGGTTGACGCTCCTCAGCCATCTCGAGATGGCGTGGTTTGTCGCGTTCAGCTCCGGGCTGTTCTTTATCGTCTGGGGCCGGCAGCGCGCCGGCATTTCCGCGACGCTCGTGGCCGCGTGCACCGCGCTCGCGGTCTCCGCGCCGTGGTGGCTCACGGTGCTCCTGCGCTTCGGTCCGTCGCCGTTCGTGGCTGCGGCTCGCTCGGGGACGCAGTCGCCCATTGAGCCGCTCTGGCTCCTCGCGAAGTTCAATCCGGCTTCCGAGCACGAGTTCGCCGTGCTCGGGGCACTTGGCCTGCTGGGCGTGCTCGCCTGCCTGGCGCGGCGGCAGTATCTCCTGCCCGCTTGGCTCCTGCTCGCCCTCTTGCTCGACCCCCGTGCTTTCCCGACGAGCGCCGTGCTCCCCCTCGCGCTGCTCGTGACGCTCGCCCTGCACTGCGTCCTCCTGCCGGTTGCGACCGGCACGTTCGTCGCCGGCGCCGCCGCACCCAGCCGCCGCGCGCCGCGATGGCTGCCGGCAGCCGCCCTCGCGTCCATCGCTGCCTATGCGCTGTTCTCTGCGTTCACGAGCGCGCCCTCCCTGCTCACGGGCATGACGCCCGCCGAGCGCCAGGCGATGTCGTGGGTGGCCCGTAACACACCGCCGGATGCACGCGTCGTCGTCGTCTCCGGCGCGGATTGGCCAACCGACCGCACGTCGGAGTGGTTCCCTGTGCTCACCGGCCGCCAGAGCGTGGCGACGGTTCAGGGATATGAGTGGCTCACCGCCGCGGGCGGGTTCAGCGCACGGGTGAGTGCATATCGCGCGCTGCAGGACTGCGCGAACGCCGATGGCTCCTGCGTCGAACGCTGGGCTGTGCGGCACGACGCACCCTTTGACTACCTCTACATCCCCGTGGGCGCACCCAGCGGGAATCTCGCCACGGAGACGCCCTGCTGCGGCGCGATCGAGGCCGCGCTCCGCGATGACTCGCACTTCGTCCGTGTGTACGACGGCTCCGGCGCCGTCATCTACCGCCGGAGGTCCTAGCCGCGATGTACGCACGCCAGTTCCGGCCCGACAGTCTCGAAGCGCCCGATGGCGCGCGTCCGCACCTGCGGCTCCTGCGCGGCGCCCCGCGCCTGCGCGGCGTGCCCATCGTCCGCGTGCAGCTCGCGATGATCTTCGCGGCCATCGCCGTCCTGCCCTTCGTGCACCGCGTCGACAACGATTTCTGGTGGCACCTCCGCACCGGCCAGCTCATCGTCACCTCCGGCATTCCGATGCATGACCCGTTCTCGTGGACGATGGCCGGCAAGCCCTGGGTGGCGCACGAATGGCTGTCCGAGGCGATCATCTACGTCGTCGAATCGATGTTCGGGTACGCCGGCAACGTCCTCCTCTTCGACGCCGTTACCTTCGCCTCCATGCTGGTAATGTTCTCGCTCGGCCGCCGCGCGGGCGCCGGCACGCGGCCGCTGGTCGCGCTCACGCTGCTCTCCGGCGCGGTGCTGCGGATGTTCCTGACCGTGCGCCCGCAGCTCTTCTCCTGGCTCCTGTTCGCCGTCGTGCTGGCGCTGATCGAGCAGCACGACACCGGCAAGCCGGACGGCCCGTCTGGGAAGTCACGCGCCTGGTTGCTGCCGCCGTTGTTTGCGCTCTGGGCGAACCTCCATCTCGGCGTCTTCTACGGCCTCATGCTGCTCGCCTGCTGGGTCGCCGCCCGCGCCTGGGAGCGCTGGCGTGGCGATGCCGGCGCTGACCTGCGCGTACCGCTCGCCGTGACTGCCGCCTCCATCGTCGCCGTCAGCGCGAACCCGCACGGCCCCGCGCTGCTCCTCTACCCGCTGCGCTACCTCCTCGATGGGCATGTCGCCAACGCGTCGGTCGCGGAATGGCAGCGGCCCGACCCCATCAACATCTTCCACTGGCCGATCTTCCTAGCCGCGCTGCTCCTCGTGCTCGCGGTCCTCTCGCGCACGCGGCCGCGCCCCTTCCTCGTGCTCGTCGCGCTCGCGACGGCCGCGCTCAGCATGGAGGCGGTGCGCAACGCGCCGTTCGCGGCGCTGGTGGTGGTGCCCATCGCCGGCGGAGCGATGGCGCGGCGCTGGCGCGGCGCGAGCAGCGCGGCCGACTCCTCGGTGCGCACGCCGCTCGCCGCCGCCATCGCCCTGCCGCTGCTGGCGATGGCGCTCGTCGTCCCGGCCGCCCTCGCCTTCGGTGGCGGCGCGCTCTCGCTCTGGACGCCGTCGGCGCAGGGCTACCCCGCCGCCGGCACGGCGTACGTGCGCGACCACCTCGCCGGCCGGCGCCTCCTTGGCGACTACAACGCCGCCGGCTACGAGATTGACAAGCTCTACCCGGGCACGAAGGTGTTCATCGACGGCCGCACGGACTTCTACGGCAACGCGATCCTCGAGGACTACCTGACGCTCACCGGCGCGAAGCCCGGCTGGCAGGCGCTGCTCGCGAAGTACCACCCGGACGTCGTCATGCTGCCCGAGAAGGCGCCGCTCATCGTCGCCTTGCGCGCCGACCCGGCCTGGCGCGAGGCGTTCACCAGCCCCGCCGCTGTCGTCATGGTGCGCCGCTGATGTAGGATCGTGGCGGACGAGCGGTAACGCGGGAGAGTCCCCGCACCCGCATTCTCGCGGAGGTGGCATGGCGGCATCCGAGATCGTGTTCGCCGTCGATGAGGCGCCCGAGGGGGGGTACACCGCCCGCGCGCTGGGCCACCCCATCTTCACACAGGCCGATTCGCTGCCTGAGCTACGGGCGGTGCTGCAGGACGCCGTGCGCTGCCACTTCGAAGAGACAGACCGCCCGCGTGTCATCCGCCTTCACCTCGTCAAGGACGAAGTGATACCCGTTTGAGGCTTCCGCGTGACCTGTCGGGCGCCGAACTGGCATCGCTCTTGGGGCGGTTCGGGTATCAGTCGACAAGGCAGACGGGGAGCCATCTCCGCCTTACATCGACACGCAAGGGCACGCCGCACCACATCACGGTTCCCCTGCACCAGGACCTGAAGCTGGGCACGCTGAGCGGCATCATCAGCGAGGTCGCAGCCTACCTGGAGATCGAGCGTGAGGAATGCGCAGAGGCTCTCTTCGGACGCGAGCGGTGAACGTGGCGCCGCCGATCGTGGCGCTGCGCGCCGACCCGGCCTGGCGCGAAGCCTTCACCAGCCCCGCCGCTGTCGTGATGGTGCGCCGGTAGCGTCGCGGAATGCAGGTTCAAGGGGGGACACCTCCCCCTCTCCGCCTGTCGGAGAGGGGGCCGAGGGGTGAGGTCAGCCGCGCGCCGCGCCCACGAGGTCCACCACGTCGGCGATGCCCTCATCGCGCAGGTAGGCTTCGATGCCATCGAGCACGTCGAGCGGCGCGCGCGGGTTGCGGAACGTCGCCGTCCCCACCTGCACGGCCGTCGCGCCCGCGAGCAGGAACTCCACCGCGTCCGTGCCGCTCATAATGCCGCCGCAGCCGATCACCGGCACCGCGACCGCCGACGCCACCTGCCACACCATGCGCAGCGCCACCGGCTTCATCGCCGGCCCGGAGAGCCCGGCGAAGACGCGCGTGATCCGCGGCCGCCGGTCGTGCGCGTCGATCGACATCGCCTGCAGCGTGTTCACCACGCACAGCGCGTCCGCCCCGGCGTCCGCCACCGCGCGGGCGATCGCGGCGATGTCGGTCACGTTCGGCGTCAGCTTCACGATGACGGGCAGCGTGCTCTGCCGCACCACCGCCGACGTCACCGCCGCCGCCGACCGCGCGTCCTGCCCGAACTCCATGCCGCCCTGCTGCGCGTTCGGGCTGCTGATGTTCAGCTCGAGGCCGGCGATGCCCGGGATGCCTTCGAGCCGCGCCGCGCACTCGCCGTATTCTTCCGCTGTCGCGCCGAGGATGCTGACGACCACCGGCACCCGCCAGCGCTCCCACGTTGGCGCCATCTCCCGCACCACGCGGTCGATGCCGGCGTTCTGCAGGCCGATCGAGTTCAGCATCCCCGCGGGCGTCTCGTCGATGCGCCCGCCGGCCGGGCTGCCGGCCCGCGGCTGCAGCGTGGTGGTCTTGCTAACGATGGCGCCCAGCCGCTGGATGTCGAACGCCTTCGCCTGTTCGATGCCGTAGCTGAACGTCCCCGAAGCCGCCATCACGGGGTTCGCGAGCACCAGCGAGTGCTTGGCGGACGCCAGCTCGACGGACAGCTTCGGGGTCTCGGTGGAGTGCATCGGGTCGCGGGATTATAGCCACACCGCGGCCGAGACCGAAGCGGGCAGTGTGCGCTACGCTGGATGGTGAAGGTCGAGCGCGCCGCGCGCCGGCGTTCGCGACGCGGCGGACCGGCCGGAAGCGGGTCGCATCGAGAGGTAGGGGTGCTGCTTGCCGCGCCCCCGGGGCTGGGAGTCGTGTCATATGGGCCGCAAGGAACTCGAAGCGCTGATCGCCGTCCTCCAGGATCAGCTCGCGAAGGGGCCAGACGGCGTCGTCGCCGGCACCTGGCAGGTCGTCTTCAGCCGCGACAGGCAGGCGTTCCTCTTCGAAAAGTGCGAGCTCGGGGCCTACTGCGAGGAGCGGCCCAGCGTCGTCGGGCTCGACGGCACGGTCCTCGACCGCGGCGGCCCCATCCTCGCCGACGCCTGACCGCCCGGACGGCGGCGCTATCCGCAGATGACCCGCTCTACGCGCCCGGCATCCGCCAGGTCGTCGAGCGCGAGGTCCGCGCCCGCTTCGCGCAGCTCGTCCGTGGCGTACCGCCCCGTCGCCACCGCCAGGGCGAAGGCGCCGTTCGCGTGCGCCGCAGCCACGTCCTGCGGCGTATCGCCGATGACGACCAGGCGCGCGCCCGCGCCGTCCCCGTCGCGCAGCCGCTCGATGCCGCGCGCGATCACCTCCGCGCGGTCGCCGGAGTCGTCGCCGAAGCCGCCCGCCATCGCCGGGAAGTAACCGTCGATGCCGAAGTGGCGCAGCTTCAATTCGCCGCCGCGCCGGAAGTTCCCGGTCCCCAGCCCCTGCACCACGTCAGAACGCGCCGACAGCGCGCCGAGCACGTCGATGACGCCCGGCATCAGCGCCCCGCCCGGCGCCTCGTGCAGCGCGTCGCGCAGGTGCGGCACATACGCGTCGAGGAAGCGCGCGATCTCGCCCGGCATGCGCTCGGCGGCGATGCCGTGCGCCCGCGCGGCATCGCCGAAGATCGCCGTGTCCGTGCGGCCCGAGAACTCGATGCCGCGGAAGGCATCATCGACGCCGTAGAGGTCGCGGAAGGCGCGCGCCATGGCGAGGCTGCCCGCCCCGCCCGTGTACAGCAGCGTGTTATCGATGTCCCAGAGCGCGATTGTGCGCACGGCGCTCCTCTGTGAGGCGCCGCCCCGGAGTCCGGCCGAGGCGGTTGTGGTACTCCGGGGCTGCACCTGTCATTCGACCGGCTCCCCCGCCTTGCGCCAGGCGTCGGTGCCGCCGTCGAGGTTGTAGAGGTGATCCGCCGGCAGCCCCGCCGCGGCCGCCATCTCCGCCGCCAGGGCGCTCCGCTGGCCGACGGCGCAGACGAAGACGATCTTCTTGTCCTGCGGTAGCTCCTCGCGCCGTGCGAACACGCTGTTCACGGGGATCAGCGTCGCCGATGGCACGTGCCCGGAGCTGTACTCGTGCGGCTCCCGCACGTCGATCACCACCACGTCGTCCTGGGCCAGCATCTCCTTCGCTTCCGCGACGTCGATGCGGTAAAACGGCTCGCGCTCGTCTTTGCGCGGCATCTCGCTCCTCCTTCATTGGGCACGCGGTCCCTCCCAGTCTAACCAAGCCCGCCGCGAAGCGGCAGGCGCCACTACGCCGGGCAGGCGCGCGCAGTCGTCATGCGGTCGATCCTCTACGTTCCACCCGCCAGTCCCCGACGCGCCACAGGCCGTCGCAAGCCGCCGCAGTTGACCGCATCCGCCGCGCAAGGCTAGATTGCCCCCGCCGGCCGTGTCGCAGTCGAACGAGGTGCACCCTTGGACTATCCGACGATCCAGAAGCCGCCCGTCGAGACCTTCCGCGTCCGCCCCAACCTCGACGACTACGACAGGGTACGCGCCGGCTTCGTCTACGCCGACGTGATCAGGGAGCTCGATGGGCTCCCGGGCGGCGGCCTTAACATCGCGTACGAGGCGATCGACCGCCACGTCGCGCACGGCCGCGGCGCGCACGTCTGCTGGGACTGGGAGAGCAAGGACGGTCAGCGGGAGCAGTACACCTACGCGGAGGCCGCCCGCATGTCTAACCAGTTTGCCAACGTCCTGGAGCGGCTCGGTGTCCGCAAGGGCGACCGCGTCTTCTGCTTCATGGACCGCGTGCCGGAGCTGTACGCCGCCGTTTTCGGCACCCTGAAGGCCGGCTGCGTCTCCGGGCCGTTGTTCTCCGCCTTCGGCCCGGATGCCGCCGGCGACCGCCTCGCCGATGCCGGCGCGAACGTGCTCGTCACGTCCCCCGACCAGCGCCACAAGCTGCGGGAGATGCGGCCGCGCCTCCCCGAGCTCCAGCACGTCATCATCGTCGAGCACGGGCGGGAGCCGGCGCTGGAGCCCGGCGAGCTCTCCTGGAACGAACTGATGCGCGAGGCCCCGGACGAGTTCGCCATCGTCCGCACGGACCCCGAAGACCCGGCGGTGATGCACTACACATCGGGCACCACCGGCAAGTCGAAGGGAGCCGTGCACGTCCACCAGGCGGTGCTCGGCCACTACGCGACGGGCAAGTACGTGCTCGACCTGCATCCGGACGATATCTACTGGTGCACCGCCGACCCGGGCTGGGTGACCGGCACCTCCTACGGCATGTTCGCGCCGCACACCAACGGCCTCACGTCCGTAATCTACGAGGGCGGCTTCTCCGCCAGCAGGTGGTACCAGATCATCCAGGACCACCGCGTCTCCGTCTGGTACACCGCGCCCACCGCGATCCGCCTGCTGATGAAGGCGGGCGACGACCTGCCGAAGAAGTACGACCTATCGAGTCTCCGGTACACGATGTCGGTCGGAGAGCCGCTCAACCCGGAGGCCGTGATCTGGAGCGAGCGGCACCTGGGGCTGCCCTTCCACGACAACTGGTGGCAGACCGAGACCGGCTCCATCATGATCGGCAACTACCCCGTCCTGCCGATCAAACCCGGCAGCATGGGCAAGCCCGTACCCGGCATCGAGGCCGCCGTGGTCGACGCTGACGGCAACCTCAAGCCTGTGGGCGAGGAAGGCGATCTGGCGCTGCGGCCCGGCTGGCCTTCGATGTTCCGCGCCTACTGGAACAACGATCCGATGTACCGCTCGAAGTTCGCCAACGGCTGGTACATCACCGGCGACCGCGGCCGCGTCGATGAGGACGGCTACTTCTGGTTCATCGGCCGTGCCGACGACGTGATCAACACCGCCGGCCACCTCGTCGGCCCGTTCGAGGTGGAGAGCGCGCTGATCGAGCATCCGGCGGTCGCCGAGGCCGGCGTCATCGGCAAGCCCGACCCGGTTGCGATGGAAATCGTCAAGGCCTTCGTCACCCTCAAGGACGGCTACCAGCCGTCGAACAAGCTCCGCGGCGAGCTGCTCCAGTTCAGCCGCCAGAAGCTCGGCCCCGGCGTCGCCCCGCGCGAGATCGACTTCATCGACGTCCTGCCCAAGACGCGCTCCGGCAAGATCATGCGGCGCCTGCTGAAGGCGCGGGAGCTGGGGCTGCCGGAGGGCGACACCAGCACCCTGGAGGAGTAGGGGCGCTCCTTGCCGCGTCCCGCGCACTGCTGCTGTGTGATACGCGTACCACGACCATCGACCACCGCCTATCGACCCGCTAGAATGCCGCCTGACCCGACGAGGAGGTACCCCGCTGCTCCGCATCTTCAAGCGTACCCGCGAGACCGGCGAGAAGACCGAGCAGGCGCTCGAACGCACGCGCAAGGGCTGGTTCAGCGGCATCTCCGGCCTCTTCGACCGCGGCAAGATCGACGACGAGCTCTGGGACGAGCTCGAGGAACTGCTGATCGGCGCCGACAGCGGGGTCTCCACCACGCAGAAGATCCTCGGTGCGGTCCAGCAGCGCGTGGAGCGCGAGCGCATCAAGGATCCGGAGCAGGTGCGCCAGTGCCTGAAGGAGCAGCTCGTCGCCGTCCTCCGCGGCGGCGCCGCGAAGGGCCGCATCTGGGGCGAGGAAGACAGCCCGCCGCCGGATCGCCCATCCGTCATCCTCGTCGTCGGCGTCAACGGCACCGGCAAGACCACCAGCATCGCCAAGCTCGCCCAGTCCTACCGCGAGGAAGGCCAGAAGGTCGTCGTCGCGGCCGGCGACACCTTCCGCGCCGCCGCCATCGAGCAGATCAAGAGCTGGGGCGACGTCGTCGGCGCCGAAGTGATCGCCCACAAGCAGGGCGCCGACCCGGGCGCCGTGGTCTTCGACGCGCTCTCCGCCGCCGAGAGCCGCAAGGCCGATGTCGTCCTCATCGACACCGCCGGCCGCCTCCACACCAAGTTCAACCTGATGGAAGAGCTCGGCAAGATCCGCCGCGTCATCGAGCGCAAGCTCCCCGAAGGCCCTGACGAGGTGCTGCTCGTCCTCGACGCCACCACCGGCCAGAACGCCCTCGTCCAGGCGAAGGCCTTTGCAGAGGTGGTGCCGATCACGGCGCTCTGCCTGACCAAGCTCGACGGCACGTCGAAGGGAGGCATCGTCTTCGCCGTCTCCGACCAGCTCCAGATCCCCGTGCGCTTCATCGGCACCGGCGAGCGCCCCGAGGACCTGACACCGTTCGACGCCGGCGAGTTCGTCGATGCGCTCTTCCGGTAGGGGATACGCCAGCGCCCGGCGACGACTCGACATAACACTCATTGGCGCTCTCGCAGGCGGTCCGAGGCGGGTACTGGGCGGTGGGCGCGGGATCGCGCGGGCTGAAGGCCCGCGCTCCGGAGGCGGCGTGTCGGGCGCTGGGCGCGGGATCGCGCGGGCTGACGGCCCGCGGTCCGGAGGCGGCGTGTCGGGCGATGGGCGCGTGACCGCGCGGGCTGAAGGCCCGCGCTCCGGAGGCGGCGTGTCGGGCGATGGGCGCGGGATCGCGCGTGCTGAAGGCCCGCGGTCCGAGGCGGATACCGGGCGGTGGGCGCGGGATCGCGCGGGCTGAGGGCCCACGCTCCGGAGGCGGCGCTGCGGTGGGCGGGCGAACTGACAGGCCGGTCCCTGACATGCGTTATGGTTGAGGACGCATGAGCGAAACGCTTCGTTGGTGGCTGATCCTCCAGCTCACGGGCTTCTTCCTGCTGCCCCTGTGCCTCACCCTCTTCCGGCGGCTGCCCGATAGGGGATACGCGCTCTCCAAGCCGTTTGCGCTGCTCTTCCTGGGCTACGCGTTCTGGCTCCTGAACAGCCTCCGCGTCATCCCGAACTCGTCGGGCGGCATCGTCTTCGTGCTGCTCGCGCTCGCCGTGGTCGCCGGCGTCTTCGCCTACGTCCGGCGCGACGAGATGTGGGAGTGGGCGCGCGCGCACTGGCGCTACATCGCCGCCGTCGAAGCGCTCCTGCTCGTCGCCTTCCTCGTCGCGGCCTGGCTGCGCGCGCAGGTCGGCAGCATCGCCGGTACCGAGCAGCCGATGGACCTGATGTTCGTCAACGCCGCCACGCGCGCGTCCCACTTCCCGCCCCAGGATCCCTGGCTCTCCGGCCACACCGTCGCCTACTACTACTTCGGCTACCTGATCGTGGCGATGACCGGCCGCCTCGCCGGCGTCCAGCCCGAGGTCGCGTACAACCTGGGCCTCGCCATGACCGCCGCGCTCGCGCTCGTCGGCGCCGCCGGCGTCGCCTACAACCTGATCCGCCTGCACCAAGACGCCGCCGGTCCGGAGCCCCCTTCCGGTGGCGACGGCGCCCGAGGGATCCATCTCCCCGACGTGCCGTCGCTGCTCATCGCGCAGCGCTCCCGGCGCATGGCGCAGCCGCCGGCGCCCCCGCCCGTCACGGGCGCCGCACCCGTTCCCGCTGCCGTCGCGCCCGTCCGGCCGACGCCGCCTGCCGCCGCCGCCACCCTTGCCGCGCCTGGGCCGCGCCTCCCAGGAGGGGCGCATGGCTGGCGCGCGCCCGTCTTCGCGCTCGCCGGCGGGCTCATGCTCGTCGTGATGGGCAACCTGGTCGGCCTGCTCCAGTTCATGTCGGCGTACGGCATCGGCGGCAGCGGCTTCTACAAGTGGATCGACGTACAGGGGCTGACGGCCGGTATCCCGAGACACAGTTGGTATCCCAGCGCCTACTTCGGCTTCTTCAACGCCTCGCGCATCTACCCGCTCGACAACGCGCTGCCCGACAAGGGGCGCGTCATCACCGAGTTCCCGATGTTCAGCTTCATCCTCGGCGACCTGCACCCGCACGTCATGGCGCTGCCCTTCGTCCTGCTCGCCCTCGCGCTCGCGCTCACCCTGTACCGCAGCCGCGAGCCGCTCGACATCGCATTCTGGATCACGCACCCGCTCGTGCTCGTCGCCTCAGCCGTCGTGCTCGGCGCGCTCGCCTTCCTCAACACCTGGGATATCGCGACGCTGGCCTTCGTCGTCGTCGCCGCGGCCTCCGTCAGCAACTTCATGCGCGTCCGCCGGCTGACGCTCGACCTGCTCGTGCAGGTCGTCTCGTTCGCCGTGCCCCTGCTCTTGCTCGCGGTCGTCTTCTACCTGCCCTTCATCGTCTCGATATCCGGGAACTCGCAGGTCAACGGGCTCTACCCCGTCATCTCTGACCGCATCGTCTCCGTGCCGGGCACGCGGCCGGTGCACGCCCTGCTCTACTGGGGACCGCTGTTTGCCGTCGTGCTCCCCTTCGTCGCGAGCCGGCTCGCCGTCGCCCGCGACCGCATCTCGCTCCGCGGCATCTCCATCGCCGCCGCCGTGCCGATTGCGATCGTCGCCGCGTGGGCCGTGTACTTCGAGATCGTGCTCGCACCGGGGTTCCGTAGCGTCCCCCTCATCGGCACGCTGCTCGACAAGATCGCCGACCCGCGGAACATCCCCGGCGCGCACGGCCTCGCGGCGCAGATCGCCGACCGCGGCTCCGCGTGGTTCACCGACATCTTCTTCGGCGCCGCGCTCGCCACGGCGTTGCTCGCCCTCGGGCTCGAAGCCACCGCGAAGGACGATCGCGACCGGCGCGAGAGCGCCGTCTTCACGCTCGGCCTCATCGCGACGGCGCTGCTGCTCGTGCTCGGCACGGAGTTCTTTTACGTCGGCGACGTCTTCAACTCGCGCATGAACACCGTGTTCAAGCTGTACTACGACGCGTGGCTGCTGCTCGCTGTCGCCGGCGGCTTCTCGCTCTTCCAGCTCGCGTCCTGCTGGCGGCCCGGCGTGCAGCGCGGGGCGGCGTACCGCTATGCGTGGGGCGCGCTCGCCGCCGTCTTCCTCGCCGCCGCCGCCCTCTACCCGATCGGCGGCACGATGGACCGCATCCGCCCCTACGACGCCGCCGGCAACCTGATGAAGCCCGTCGACACCCTCAATGGCATCGCCTACTATCCGCCGGACGAGCTCAAGGCGATCGACTTCCTGAAGACGCAGGCCCAGGGCCAGCACCTCGTGATCGCGGAGGCCGTGGGCAACGACTACTCGTCCGCGGCCCGCATCTCCGGGGCGACGGGCATTCCGACGGTCATCGGCTGGGTCGGGCACGAGGCGCAGTGGCGCAGCGGCACGTGCACGGCGTGCGCCGGGCGCTTCGACGACGTGAACGAGCTGTACAAGACGGCCGACATGAGCCGTGTCACCGCCATCGTCCGGAAGTACGGCATCGACTACATCTACGTCGGGCCTCTGGAACGGCAGACGTACGGCGACGCCGCGCTTGCCAAGTTCCAATCGCTGCCGGTGGCGTTCCAACAAGGAACGGTTACGATATACCGGACAACGGCGACCCCTACCGGCGAGGTGCAGACGATCAGATGAGCACGCAGGAAGAGTCCTACGGCACGACCGCAGACCGCCTGAAGGCCCTGGCGCCCAACGCGGCGACGCGCGAGCACCTCACCGCCCTTGCGACGCGCTACTGGGAGGTCGCCGCCTACGCCATCATCGCCGGCACGGCCGCCATCCTGCGCTTCTGGAACCTCGGTGCGCGCGCCTTTCACCACGATGAGAGCCTGCACGGCTTCTTCAGCTACCAGTTCACGCAGGGGCTTCACCACTTCCTCCACTTCGGCGGTGGCGTCCCCGCCGATGTCACGTACAAGCATGTGCCGTTCATGCACGGGCCGTTCCAGTTCATCGGCCCGGGCTTCATCATGTGGGTCTTTGGCGACGGGAACTACCAGGCCCGGATCCTGGCCGCGACGATGGGGACGGGCCTCGTGCTGCTGCCGCTGCTGCTGCGCAAGCAGCTCGGGGTCTATGGCGCCCTCGCCACGTCGCTCTTCCTCGCCTTCTCGCCGACGCTGCTGTACTACAGCCGCTTTATCCGCGAGGACATCTACACGGCCTTCTGGACGTTCGGGATCGTCATCTTCATGTGGCGCTACCTCGAGTCGCGCCAGGACAAGTTCCTGTACCTGACCGCCGCGTTCACGGCCCTCTCCTTCCTGACGAAGGAGACGACGTACATGACGGCCGGCGCGTTCCTCGTCTTCCTCGACTTCATGCTCGCCACGCACATCGCGGGAAAGATCCGCGAGAAGTCGCCCATGGACGAGGTCCGCCACGCCGCGCTGGTCATCGGCCTGCTGCCCGTCGCCTGGCTGATCGCCCTCGGCTGGCCGCTGCTCTCCGATTGGCGGGCGAACTACGATCTCGACGAGATGCCTGCCGCCGGCAACCTGCTGATCGTCATGGGGACCCTATCCGCCCCGATGTACGCGGCGGGGGTGCAGTTCCTGCCCGGGTTCGGCGCCGTCTGGAAGAACCGCACCGGCAACGGCGATTCGCACATCGCGCCGCAGGAGACGACGGTCGCGATCGCGTCGGTCGTCTCGCTGATGGGCCTGGCCGTCGCGCTCGGCCTGTTCTGGCGCCCGAAGCAATGGCTGATCGCCGCCGCCTGCTTCTGGGTGCCGGTGGTGCTGCTGTCGACGACGTTCTTCTCGAACTTCCCGGGCTTCATGTCCGTGGTCTGGGGGTCGATGGACTACTGGATCAGCCAGCAGGCCGTCGCGCGGGGCAACCAGCCCGAGTACTACTACTTCATGACCATCCCGGTCTACGAGTTCCTGCCGCTGATCCTGGCGACGGCCGCCCTCCTGTACCAGATGATCCGGGGCCGCCTCGACCATGCGCTGATCGTCGCCGGCGGCTTCCTGGCGATCATCGTCCTGTTGTGGCTGCCGCCGGGCCCGCTGATCTCGAAGGCGCCGCTGCTGCACGTATGGCTGCCGTTCGCCATCGTCCTGCTTGGCATCATGACGTTCCGGATGGACATGTTCACGCGCTTCCTGTTCTTCTGGGCGGTGGCCACGAGCCTCAGCCTCACCGTGGCGAGCGAGAAGATGCCGTGGCTCAACGTCCACATCGCCCTGCCGCTGGCGGTGATCGCCGGCCGCTTCGTCGGCGAGGTGCTCGCGAAGAGCGACCTGCGCGACGACCTGCCAAAGGTCGAGCGCCTGGCACCGTACCTGTACGCGATCGTCGCCGCCGCGCTGTGCGTACTCGTCTTCATCATCGTCGGTCCGTTCAGGCTCGCCTCCGCCGGCGGCTGGATCCTCGCCGTTGTCGCCGCGGCCGCGTTCCTCTGGGCCTTCATGTCGTACAGCCGCCGCACCGCCATGCAGGTGGCGCTCGTCGGCCTCGTCGCCGCGCTGACCGTCTTCACCATCCGCGCCGGCGTGCTGGCCTCCCTCGAGCAGGGCGGTGTCAACCCCGCCGAAGCGTCGTACTCGCCCGGCCTCTCGACGAACGACCATGGCGCGCTGCCCGTCGAGCTGCTCGTCTACACCCAGACCTCCGGGGACATCCCGATCCTCGTCGACAAGCTCGAGCAGTACGCGCGCCAGACGGGGAAGGGCAAGGCGCAGCCCGTCGTCGTCGACTCTGTCGATGGCTTCACGTGGCCCTGGGCCTGGTACCTGCGCCGCTACACCGCCGTCCAGTACGTGGGCATCACGCAGGGCTACCAGCCGCCGCCGGGGGCCGTGCTCTTCATCGCCGACAAGGACGCCGCCCTGGTCAACCTCGGCGACGGCTACAACCCGGGCATCCGTTACCACCACCGCCGCTGGTTCCCGGAGAGCTACCGGGGCAAGAACGGCGTCTACTCGACGCACGACTTCTTCCGCGCGCTCTTCTCGAAGTCCGAGCTCAGCTACTGGCTCGACTACTGGGTCCGCCGCACGCCGCCCGACACGCTGGGCACGGTCGATGGCATCGCCTTCTTCCCGAAGGGCGCGAACGTCGTCCCGCAGCCGCCCGCCGGCCCGACCGTGCGCACCGAGGGCACCCAGCTCGTGATCGGCGGCTCCGGCAGCGCGGCCGGGCAGATGAGCCAGCCGTCCGGCGTCAAGGTCGACGCCGCGGGCAACATCTACGTCGCCGACACGAGCAACAACCGCATCTCGAAGTACGGCCCCGACGGCAAGTTCATCGCATCGGCGGGCGGCTTCGCCCAGGCGGGCGGCGCGCAGTTCACCCAGCCGTGGTCGCTCGCCGTTGCGCCCGATGGCAGCGTCTTCGTCGCCGACACGTTCGGCTGGAACATCATCAAGCTCGACAAGGACCTCAAGAAGGTCAAGGAGTGGGGTGTCGGCTGCACCACCATCCCCAACTGCGACGAGTTCCACCTCTTCGGCCCGCGCGACATCGCTATCACGCCCGGCGGCGACGTGCTGATCACCGACACCGGCAACGGGCGGATCATCGAGTACACGCAGGATGGCAAGTTCGTGAAGCAGTGGGGCAAGAAGTTCAGCGGCAGCGGCACGCCCGGCCCGCTCGACCTCAACGAGCCCGTCGGCCTCGCCGTCGCGGCCAACGGCGACGTCTACGTCGCCGACTTCTGGAACCGGCGCATCCTGCACTTCACGAAGGACTTCACGCTGGTGGGCCAGCCGATCCCTGTCTCCGCGTGGGGCAGCAACGCCGTCACCAACCGCCCGTACCTGGCGCTCCTCCCCGACGGACGCCTGCTCGCCACCGACCCGGAGCACGGCAAGGTGCTCATCTTCGCCGCCGATGGCAAGCCGGCCGGCGAATACAGCGTCCCCGGCGAGGGCAACGTGGCCGCGCGCCCGGTCGGCATCGCCGCCGACGGGACGAGCGTGCTCGTGTCCGACGGCGCGAGCAGCGTCGTGCGCAAGATCCCGCTGGCGGAGGTCGTAAAGTAGGGCGGGGCCCACGTGCCCGCCCGCTCGTCTCCTCACGGAGGTCGTGAAGCCCGCTCGTCTCCGACGGCGCCGGCAGCGTCGTGCGCAAGATTCCGCTGGCGGAGGTCGTAACGTAGGGGCGGGGCCACGTGCCCGCCCGCGGCCATGACTCGACGCGCCGGCAGGCGTCGGTCCGGCTTCGCCGGACGCACAGCCGAGGGCGGCTGCGCTCCAAGCCGGCAGGCCCGCCTGGGTGTCGCGTTCGCTCAGGAGCATCCGGACGCGGTACGCTCGTCCACCGCGTGCCCGCGCGAGGCCCGCCCGCGCCTGCGCCCGGCTTCGGTGAGTGGCGGGGCCCTAGGGGCGCACCCTATAATGCCCCGGCCCGAATGCCGAACATAAACAGAGGCGGCCAGCGGAAGGCCGCCTGATGCCGTCGGGAGTTCTCGTTGCTCAAGAGCCGCAGCTTCTGGATCGGCATGGCCGTTACGGCCCTCCTCGTCGGCTGGTTCGTCTGGCGCAACTGGGACAAGTTCCCCGATATGAAGCGCGCGTTCCAGGACGCCGACTGGCGCCTCGCGCTCCTCTCGCTCCCCGTCTACTTCCTCGGCCTCTTCGTGCGCACCGTGCGCTGGCAGTACCTCCTGCGGCCGGTCAAGAAAGTGGGAGCGCTCCGGCTCTTCCCGGTCGTCATCATCGGCCTCATGGCGAACAACGTCCTGCCCGCCCGTGCCGGGGAGCTGGCGCGCGCGTACGTGCTCGGCCAGCGCGAGCGCATCAGCAAGACCACCTCGCTCGGCACGATCGCCGTGGACCGCCTGTTCGACGGCGTCACGCTGATCCCCCTCATGCTGATCGTCGCCGCCATCGCCGGCGACAAGGCGAACTTCCGGGTGTTCGGACACAACCTCAACTTCGCCGGCCTCGGCATCGTCATGACGGCGCTCTTCGGCGTCGCCCTGGGGGTCCTCTTCTACCTGGCCCTCTCAGACCGCGGGCGCCACCTGCTGCACCGCATGGTGCATCGCTTCGCCCCGCGGCGCCTGAAGCCGCACGTCGAGGGCCTGCTGCTCTCGTTCTTCGACGGCCTCCACGCCCTTCGCAGCCCCGTTGACCTCGCCGTGGCGTGGGTGATGTCGCTGGTCTCCTGGCTGCTCGAGGCCACGATGTACTACATGGTCGCGCGCGCCTTCGGCATCCACGAGGGGTTCGAAATCTTCATCCTGATGACGGCCGCCGCCAACCTCGCCATCGCCATCGTCGCGACGCAGGGCGGCGTCGGCGCCTTCGAGCTCGTCGTCTCGAAGACGATCATCGCCTTCGCCGGCTCCGCCGCGGCCGCCGCCGCCGTCCAGAAGGACGCGGCCGCGTACGCGATCGGCCTGCACGCGCTGCTGCTCATCCCCATCGTCGCCATCGGCCTGGCGCTGATGTGGTCGATGGACCTCAGCTTCAGCCAGATGTTGAGCAGCGGCCGCAGCGACGCGGAACCCGTGCCGGTCGCCGCGGAGGGCGCTGACGCCGCTCGCGTCGTGTCAGGCGGGCCGTCCGGCAGGCAGCCCAACCCCGCCGTCCATGGGGGCGGCCGCAAGTGAAGGTCGCCGTGATCGGCGGCGGTGTGGCCGGCATGGCCGCGTCGTACCGGCTGATGCAGGAGGGGCACGACGTCGCGCTCTACGAGGCCAGCCCGTATCTCGGCGGCCTCGTGCGCACGTTCGAGGTCGGCGGCACGCGCCTCGAGGCCTTCTACCATCACCTCTTCTCCACCGATACCACCATCCTCCGCCTGATCGACGAGATGGGCCTGGGCGACCGCATGCGCTGGATCGACTCGAAGGTCGGCTGGTTCACGGGCGGCAAGATCTACCCCTTCGTGACGCCGCTCGACCTCGCCCGCTTCTCGCCGCTGCCGCTGGTCGACCGCGTCAAGCTTGGTCTCATGGGGCTCCAGCTCCGCAAGCGCGACGACTGGGAGGAGTTCGAGCAGATCACCGCGAAGGACTGGATCGAGAAGAACGTCTCGAAGAAGGTCTTCGAGCAGGTGTGGGGGCCGCTGCTGCACGGCAAGTACGGCGACGCCTACGACCAGGTGGCCATGGTCTGGCTGTGGAGCAAGATTCACCTGCGCTTCGCCTCGCGGAAGGGCGGCCCCCTCCAGAAGGAGCAGCTCGGCTACCTGATGGGCAGCTTCGCCCTCTACGTCGACGAGCTCGAGCGCCGACTGCGCGCCGGCGGCGTCGATGTGCGCACGGGCGCCAGCGTCCGCCAGATCACCGCCGAGCGCGGCCGCGCCACCGGCGTCCTGCTGGCCGACGGCACAAAGCAGCCAGCCGACGCCGTCATCGCCGCCGTGCCGTCGGCGGTGTTCAAGAAGATGGCGCCACCGCTCACGCCCGACTACGACCGCCGCCTCGACGCCGTCGGCTGGCAGTTCGCGCTCTGCATGGTCGTGACGATGAGGCACCCCCTCTCGCAGATCTACTGGATGAACATCCCCGACCAGAGCATGCCGTTCCTCGCACTCGTGGAGCACACGAACTTCATCGGCCCGGAGCACTACGGCGGCAACCACATCCTCTACATCTCGAACTACCTGGCGCCGGACCACGCGTACTTCGGCCTGAGCGAAGACCAGCTCTGGGCGCTCTTCGAGCCCGCCCTCAAGCAGATCAACCCGGCATTCTCGTCGGACTGGATCACCGGGCGCTGGCTCTTCAAGGGCCCCTACGCGCAGCCGATCATCACAACCAACTACCGCGACAAGCGCCCGGATCACCGCACGCCCGTCGAAGGCCTCTACCTGGCGAACATGACCCAGATCTACCCCGAAGACCGCGGCCAGAACTACAGCATCAAGATGGGCGAGGAGGTCGCGCGGATGGTCGTCGAAGACTACGCGCAGCGCGCCGCTTCCGCAGCGGACGCCGCCCCCGGCCGCGGTGGCGTAGTACGGGGCTCGCCAGCATCCGCAACCCGTTCCGCCGCCACAACATCATGCGCGACCCGACGGTCGTGTATGCGGCCTGAGGACGGGGACGACGCCTGTTTCTGAGACAAGGAAGAGGCGCGCGCCTCGAAGCGGTACTACGCCGCGCGCGGCTCCGTGGCAGCGCCCGGAGCAAACTCGCCGGGCGCCGGTGCCGGGCGATCCGCCGCGGCCTGAGCGCGCGTGACGACGCGGACGCGCGCGTACGGGAAATATCGCTTCAGCTTCAGGAATTGTTTCTCGTACAGGTGCCAGCTCAGCCACGCCGCCGTCATGGAGAGCGTGAACGCGAGTGCCGCGAAGAGCAGCTCACTGAGCAACGGCGAGGCTGGAAACTTGGGCAGGATCGCGTGAATGCGGATGTGCCACGCAAGCCACGTGGCGATCGGCCAGTGAACGATGTACAGGCCATAGCTGTATCGGCCCAGCATCTTCAGCATGACGGGAGAGAAGAGCCGCTGAACCACCGATGCCGAGGGAGTCGTCAGTCCGTGCGCAAGCAGTCCGGCAAAGAACACCGCAAGCGCCGACAGTCCGAAGAGTTGTACGCCGGCGTTGAGGTTCGGCAGGCCGCCCGCAAGCACAACGACGAGCGCCAGCACCGCGCCGCTCACGAGCATCGCGGGTAGTGCCCCCGCGGAAAGCATCGCCCGACCGCGGGGACCTCGGATCAGCACCGCCATGATCGCACCCACGGCCAGCGGGTCGAGTCTGGCGGCCGTGAACGTGTAGACCACGAATGGATTTGCGTGGTGCATGTGCATTGCCAGGCGCAACGCTGGCGCACCCGCGATGGCGCCCACACAGACCCAGACGAGCGCCCGCCGGTTGCACACGAGGACGATGGCTGGCCAGATGAGATAGAACTGCTCTTCCACGGCCAGTGACCAGAGATGCACGGTGCCGTACAGACTGACATTCCAGCCATCACGTAGGGCGATCCAGTAGTTGGAGAGATACGTCCAGTACCACGCCTGGTTTTGCTGGAGTGTCTGGTACTCTCTGCTCGACATGGAGTGCAGCGCCGGGAGCGCCACCAGCAGAAGCGCAAGGAACCCGTAGTACAGCGGAAAGATCCGCAAGAACCGCCGCGCGTAGAAGTTGCGGAAGTAGTGGCTTTCTGCTTGTTTGGCGTCCAGCAAGATCCCGGTGATCAAGAACCCCGACAGGACGAAAAAGAGATCGACACCAGCCCAACCGGCCCCGGTGATCGTTCTGAGCAGGACGTCGAGGCGCATCGGCTGTTGCCCGAAAGCCAGCATGTGAAGGTGCGTGACCATGACCGCCAGGATGGCGACGCCGCGCGCACCATCGAGCCAGCCCACACGCGCGGCGTGGGCGGCACGATCGCCTTCTGGTGCCGTTGCCAGTGTCACGCGCTCTGCTCTCCGGTCTCGCCCTGGTTCCGTCCGGTGCGGTGCCCGCTTGCGCTTCCCCTGCCGCAGAAGTATCGGCGTCCGGGCCGGGCACAACGAGCGCGATTGCGCCCTCCAGCGGTGCCGCATCTCTCACCTCTTGCTTCGCGCCCTCGCACCCTTGTCCCTCCGCCTCCACCTCACCTATAGTGAAGCCGCGCACAATGACGACGCCCGACAACGAAGCCACGATCGAGATCCAGCACCTCATCCGGGACTTCAAGCCGCTGGACGGCGACCTGCTCGGCGCCCTCCACGCCGTCCAGCACCGCTATGGCTACATCCCGAAGATCGCCCTCGGCGTCGTCGCCCACCAGCTCCGCCTCAGCGAGGCGAAGGTCTACGGCGCCGCCAGTTACTACAGCGAGTTCCGCCTGACGCCGCCGCCCGGGACCCTGATCGGCTGGTGCAGCGGCCCCGCCTGCCACCTCAAGGGCGGCGACCACGTGCGCCGCATCCTCGAGTGCCAGCTCGGCATCGGCATGGAGCAGAACACGGAGGACAACCGCGTCGGCCTGCACCTCGCGCAGTGCAACGGCACCTGCGAGCGCGCGCCGCAGGTCTGGGTGGACGGCGAGGTCGTTGGGCCGCTCACGGCCAACGCCACCCTCGACCTCGTGCGCAAGCTGAAGGACGGCGCCTGATGCCCACCTACGGCGAGCTGCGCGCTGCCGCGGAACAGGCGTGGAAGCCCATCGCCGAACCGCCGCGCCCGCTCTTCGCCGTCTCGATCAACACCTCGTCGCTTGCCGCCGGCGCGCAGGCGACGCTCGACGCGCTGCGCGGCCTCGCCGACGCCGGCGGCTTCGACGTCATGCGCACCGGCGACACCGGCTTCGCCTGGGCGGAGCCGGTCGTGCAGGTCGTCAAGCCAGGCGGTCAGCGCGTCCTCTACGGCCCCGTCACCGCCGAGAGGGCCGCCGCCTTCGCGCAGGCCGCGGCCACCGGCGTCGCCACGGAGTTTGCTGTCGGCGTCATCTCGGGTGATGCCGTCGCCGGCGTGCCGATGCTCGCCGACCTGCCGTGGATGAAGCTCCAGGTCCGCTGGATGATGGAGCACTGCGGCGTCATCGACCCGGAGGACATCGACCACTACATCGCGAACGGGGGCTACGCCCAGTTCGACCAGGCGCGCGCGCACAGCCAGGATGAGCTGATCGAGATCATCAAGGGCTCGACGCTGCGCGGCCGCTCCGGCTCGTTCTTCTCGACCGGCACCAAGTGGAGCTTCCTGCAGGGCGCGAAGGCCGAGCCCAAGTACCTCGTCTGCAACGCCGACGAGGGCGACCCCGGCGCCTGGGTCAACCGCGTCGTCCTCGAGAGCGACCCGCACCGGATGCTCGAAGGCATGCTGATCGGGGCGTACTGCACCGGCGCCACCTACGGCTGGATCTACATCCGCGACGAGTACCCTCTCGCCGCCGCGCGGGTCGGCAAGGCGATCGAGCAGGCGCGCGCGAAGGGCATCCTGGGCGCGGATGCGCTCGGCACCGGCGTCCGCTTCGATGCGGAGGTCGTGCGGGGCGCCGGCTCCTACGTCTGCGGCGACGAGACCGGGCTGATCGCGTCGGTCAACGACGGCCGCGGCATGCCCAAGATCAAGCCACCGTTCCCGGCCCAGAGCGGCGTGCTCGACCAGCCCACCAACGTCAACAACGTCGAGACATACACGGCCGTCACCACGCTCCTGCGCCTTGGCGCCGATGCGTACAGCAGCGTCGGCACCGAGGTGAACCGCGGCACGAAGATGTTCACCGTTTCGGGCGATGTCGCGAAAACCGGCTGCCTCGAGGTGCCGTTTGGCACGAAGGTGCGCGACCTGCTCGAAGCCGCGGGCGGCGTCGCGGGCGGGCGGTCGCTGAAGGCGCTCCAGCAGGGCGGCCCGCTCTCCGGCATGCTGCCGGCGCAGATCGCGCTCGACCTCCCGCTCGAGCCCGAGCCGTTCCGGCCGCTGGGCGCCGGCATGGGCGGCGGCGGCCTCGTGTTCGTCGACGACTGGGCCTGCGTCGTCGACCTGAACCTGATGTTCGCGCACTTCCTGGAGGATGAATCATGCGCGCGCTGCACGACCTGCCGGGGCGGCAACCAGCGGATGGTCGAGATCTTCCGCCGCGTCTCCCGCGGTGAAGCGCAGCCCACGGACCCCGAGCACCTCACGTCGCTCGCCGCGTCGTTCCAGTACTCCAACTGCTTCCACGGCACGCTCTCGCCGACGATCATGAACAACACGATGCGGTTCTTCCGAGACGAGTACGACGCCCACGCCCTCGAACACCGCTGCCCGGCGAAGGTCTGCGAGGCGCTGATCCGCTACACCGTCGCAAACCAGACCGAAGCCGTCGCACATGCCGCGGCCGTCTGTCCGACGGGGGCGATCGCACGGGACGGCGGCGCCTGGGCGATCGACGACACAAGGTGCATCCGCTGCGATGCCTGCCGCGAGGTCGCGCCCGGCGACATCGTCATCGAGGACCGCTACAAGGACGCGATCCCACTGCGCGCCATCGAGACCGCGTCCGTCGCCCGCGCGGGCGGCTAACGGGCCGGTCGCGCGCGGCAGGGGTACAGGGGCGTTGTGCCCCTACATTGGCGGAGCGGAGACGTTAGGCGCCGTCAACCGCGTCCCGACCAGCCGCGGATGTCCGCGGAGATACGCCGCCGCTGGCATCACCCGGCCGCCCGGCGCCTGCACCGAGGTCACCGCCACGGCGCCTTCCCGCGCAACCACGCCGAAGCCGGCGTCTGTGCCGTGCAGCGCGAACACAGACCCCGCCATACGGCCCGTCCGTAACGGGGCGTCTGGCCGGGGCGCTGCGGCGCCGCCGCGCTCGACCAGCAGGCACGCCAGGATGCGCAGCGGCTCGCCGCCAGCGTAGGTGTAGGCGCCGGGCCACGGGTTGTACGCCCGCACCTTGCGCCACACCGTCTGCGCGTCGTCGCGTTCCCAGTCGATGAGCGCGTCGGTCTTCCTGATCTGCGGCGCGTACGTCGCCAGCGCCTCGTCCTGCTCGACGGGCGAGATCGCGCCTGCCACGTACGCCGGCAACACGCGCATCAGCAGCTCCGCGCCCGCCTCGGCGACCTTCGGCGTCAGCGTGCCCGTCGTGTCCGAAGGCGCGATGGGCACGTGCACGCTCGCCAGCACCGGCCCGGCATCGAGCGCCAGCCGTACCCGCATGATCGTGGCGCCGGTCTCCGCGTCGCCTGCGAGGATCGCCGCCGGGATCGGCGCGGCGCCGCGCCAGCGCGGCAGCAGCGAGGCGTGCACGTTGAGCACGCCGAGCGGCGGCACGTCGAGCACCGGCTGCTTGAGGATCTGCCCGTACGCGGCGATGACGCCGATGTCCGGCGCCAGCCGACGCAGCTCCTCGACCGGCTCAGGCCGGCCGATCGATGCCGGCTGGCGCACCTCGATCCCGTGGTCCAGCGCCAGCAGCTTGACCGGCGGCGGCGCCGGGCGCCGGCCGCGGCCGACGGGCCTGTCCGGCTGTGTGTACACGGCCGCGACCTCGTGTTCGCTCTCGATCAGGCGCCGCAGCGCCGGCAGGGCGAACTCCGGCGAACCCATGAACACGATGCGCATCCCGCGAGCATACCACGGCCGCCGGAAGCGGGCGTATACTCTGCGGGGCGGTCGCGCAAGCCGCCCGAGAGGTGGGTGCATGCAACGACTGCACGCCCGTGTTACCGGGCGTGTCCAGGGCGTCGGGTTCCGCGAGTACGTCCGGCACCAGGCCGTCACGCACGCGCTGACGGGCTACGTGCGCAACGATGAGGACGGCCACACGGTCGAGGTCGTGGCCGAAGGCGACGAGGCCGCGATCGAGGCCTTCCTCGAGGCGCTCCTCGACGGCCCGCGCTTCTCCCGCGTCGAGCACATCGACTCATCGCTCAGCGAGGCGAGCCACGCCTTCTCCCGCTTCAGCATCGAGTTCTGATCCGCCGCCGCCTGATGCCACGAGCGCGCGACCGCGCGCGGGCTGAAGGCCCGCGCTCCGGAGGCGGCGTGTCGGGCGGTTGGCGCGTGACCGCGCGGGCTGAAGGCCCGCGCTCCGGAGGCGCGTGCGCCGGAGGGCCGCGCG
>JAGWOC010000100.1 GCA_028872875.1 Chloroflexota bacterium
GCGCCCCCGCCGGTACGCCCGGCGGCGCCGGCCGCGTGTCGGCGGTTGCCGTCGCCCCGGCTGCTGGCGGCCGCGTCGCCGCTCTGGGCGTCGAGGCGCCGCCGCCCGAGCCGGAGCAGCCGGCCAGCGCGGCCGCCGCGAGGATCCACGCCGCCGCCAGCAACCAGCCGCTCGGTGCGATGTGGCCAACTCGTGCGATGCCCGGTCGCCCCACTCTCGCCTCGGCCATCCTGCACCCTGTCCGCGGCGCGCTCGCCGCTTCGCGCGGCCCGTCAGCCGCCACTCGCCAGCTTCAGCTCGACGAGCGACACATCATACGGCTCCTGCCCGGAGAATGTCAGGTAGAGCGTGCCCGGGTCGCTGCTCAGCTCCCGGTGCAGCTCCGCGCTGTAGCAGTACGGGTACTGCGCGCCGACGAGTGGCCGGCAGTCGAGCCACCGCTTCGGTGCCGACCACGGCCCCCACGGCTTGTCCGCCGTCCGCACGTCGACCGTCGCCAGGTTGTGGTTGTACACCGCCAGCCACTTGCCGATGCCCGCGTCGAACGTCACGGAGATCCCGTTGTCCGCGGGCAGCAGGGAAGGCGGCTCCGCCCACATCGTCCGCGCGCGCGCCGCATCCGGCGACCAGCCGCGACCGTCCCAGTACGTGTACGCCGAGGCGTCCGCGATCCGTGCCAGCGGCGCCTTTGCCGCGTAGTTGCCGCCGGCGTCGGTGTGCAGGAACACGACCACATCGCTGCCCATGCGCACCGGCGAGCGTGCGCCCGTCAAGCGCGACCCGAAGCCGCTGTGCTCGTCCCACAGCGTGTCCGTGATCCGCGTGCCGTCGAGCGTGCCCGCCGCCACCCGGCCCAGGCCGACCGAGGCGACGTACCACGCCGTGGGCGATGTGCGGACCGCCCGCACCATGTAGAACAGGATGCTGCCGTCGCTGAGCGGCAGGATGCCGTCCGGCCACGCCGTCGTCTCGTTGCCGCGCGGAAACAGCGGCTGCGCGATGCCCCCCCGCGACTTGAACGACAGCCGCAGGCAGTTCCGCCCGTCGAAGGACGTCGACGTCGCGACGGACGCCTGGATCACGTCCTGCCGTCCGCCCGGCCCGCGCCGCACCGTGTCCCCGAAGAACCAGTACGCCGTGCCGCCGACGCGCACGCTCTGGGCGCCGTCCGCCCCCGTGATCGTCGCCGACTCGGCGCCGATGTTCCCCGTGATCAGCCGGCAGACGAGGCGCGACGAAACCACGTCGGGCGCCGCGTTGCGTGGCGTCGCGACGGTGTCCGTCGCGCCCCGCGCGCCGCCGCCGCACGCGAATCCGATCGCGGCGGCGAGCGCAACGAGCGCGCCCGCGCTGACGCGTGCCGGGCACGGGCGGCGCCATCGGTCTCGGACCCTCACTTCGGGCCTTGCCCCTCCTGCTCCTCGCCGCGGCCGCGGAAGATCAGCCGCAGCGCCGTACCCTCGAAGCCGAAGTGGCGGCGGATCACGTTCTCCATGTAGCGCCGGTAGCCGAAGTGCGCCCGCGCCGGGTCGTTGAGGAAGAACACGAACGTCGGCGGGTCGATCTCCGCCTGCGTCACGTAGAGCAGCTTCAGGCGCCCGCCCTTTGCCGGCGCCGGCGGCGGCTTCTCCGCGACCGCGCGCCGCACCGCCTGGTTGAGCGCGCCGGTGTCCACGCGCCGCTTCCGCTCCTCGCCGATCCGCACCGCCTCTTCGAGCAGCGACGCGATGCCCGTCCGCTCCAGCGAGGAGATGAACCGGATCGAGAGCCACGGCGCGAACTTCAGCTTCCAGCGCAGCCGCCGCTCGAAGTCCTCGCGCGTCCACGCGCCGTCGCGCACCAGGTCCCACTTGTTGCCCACGACGATGACGCCGCGCAACGCATCCAGCGCGTAACCGACGATGTGCGCGTCCTGCGCGGTGAAGCCCTCCGCCATGTCGAGCACGCACAGCGCCACGTCGGACCGCTCGAGCGCACGGCGCGCACGCAGCGCGGCGTGCTTCTCGACCCCCGCCTCGATGCTCCCGCGCCTGCGCAGCCCTGCCGTGTCGACCAGCACCAGCTCGTGGCTCTCGAAGACGAACGGCGTGTCGATGACGTCACGGGTCGTCCCGGCCACATCGCTCACGATCACGCGTTCTTCGCCGAGCACCGCGTTCACCAGCGCGGACTTGCCGACGTTGGGCCGCCCGACGATCGCGAGCCGCAGCCCGCCGGCCGCCGGCGCTGCCGCCGCCGGTGGCAGCGTATCGACGATCATGTCGAGCACATCGGCGACGCCGAGCCCGTGGTTCGCGCTGACCGTGATCGGCTCGCCGAGCCCCAGCTCGTAGAACGCGACCGACGCCGCCTGCCGCTCCTCGCTCTCCGCCTTGTTCGCCAGCAGCAGGACGGGCTTGTTCGTCCGCCGCAGCAGGTCCGCCACGTCCCTGTCGGCCGCTGTCGCCCCGTCCTTCGCGTCCACGACGAAGAGGATCACGTCCGCCTCGCGCACGGCGTACTCCACCTGCGCGCGTACGAGCGGCGTGTACGTGCCCGGCACGTCGGGCTCCAGGCCACCGGTGTCGACGAGCGTGAAGGCGCGGCCGCGCCACGTGGCCTCGCCGTAGATGCGGTCCCGCGTCGTGCCCGCCACGTCCTCGACGAGCGCCGGCCGCCCGCCGACCATGCGGTTGAAGAGCGCCGATTTGCCGACGTTCGGACGCCCGACGATCGCCACGATGCCCGGGCCGGCCGCCCTCATGGACGCTGGCTCAGCGCGATACCGAGCTGCCCCGGGTCCGTGCGCACGACCGACGTCCCCGCCGGCGCCTGGACGGTGATCGAGAGCGCGTGCAGGCCCGGCCCCAGCCCGTTCGCATCGACGGTCACCGTGATCGCCTCGGGCGTCACGGTCTGTAGCGTCGGCACGTCGCCCGAGAGAGTGACGACCACCGTGCTCTGCGCCGGCGTCGCCACGAGCCCGCTCGTCACATTGCGGATCTGCGGCACCACCGAGAACGTCTGCTCCCCGCGCGCCGGGCTGATCGCGATGCGCACGGTCACCTTGTCTGTGCCCTGCAACTGCACCCCCGTCGGCAAGAGCAACCCCACCTGCCGGACCACGTCGCTCCGCTGGTCCGCGACCGAGATCTCCTCCGTCGAGATCCCCTTCACCGCGTCGATCGACTGCAGGATGTCGGCCGCGCCCGTCACCGCGACGAGCGGCGGGTCGATCGTGACGCTCGTGATGTTATAGCCCGGCGCCGGTGTGCCGCCGACGTTCGGCGTCACGATGAAGCCGCTCGTGAACTCCCGCTGGTTGATGCTCACCTTCACGTGCGCCTTCGCCGGGCTCACCGTGACACGGCTGATGTCTCCCCCGTGCACGTCGCGTGGCTTCAGCGTCACCGTGTCGTCGAAGTCGACCCGCAAGCCCGTCAGGTTCACCTCCGCCACCGCTGAATCGGCGAGCGCGACGAGGCTCTCCGGTCCGGTCACCGTCACCGATGCCGGGGTTACGCTCTGCGTGCCCGCCGCGAACCCCAGTTGCGGCGAGCCCACCAGCGAGACCTTCACCGGCACCTCCTTCGACCGCAGGTTTTCGATCGTCACGTCCACGCGCGCGGGCGTCACGTCGGTCACGTTGACGCGCCCGTTCGACGATGTGACGTCGACCGCCACGTTCGTCGTGCCGGCCTGCAGCCCGCCCAGGTTCACGGTCGCCTGGAAGTCGTTCGGATGCAACTGGCTGATCTGATTCGCCGGCGCCGAGATCTGGATCCGCACGCTCGTCGCCGACGCGTTCGCCACCGCCAGCCCGTTCGGCACGTTGACGAACTGGACCGGGATCGCGCTGTTGAACGTCGCCGTCTGCTGCGGGTTCTCCCGCTCCGTGACGTACAGCCACAGCGTCAGTGACAGTGCCACCGACAGCACGGCGAGGCTCAGGTTCCCCGCGATCGCCAGCGCCCCGCCGCGAAGCACGAACGCCAGGGCGCGCGGCAGACGGCGCAGCATGCTCATGTCTCCGCCTCGCCCGCGTCGCCCGGCGCCGGGCCGGCGGCGGCCTTGCGCGGCGTCGTGCCGTTGACGTGCAGCAGGCTCTCGAGCAGCGCCCGCAGCCGCACGTCATCGAGCCGCATGTACATCCGCCCGTCCGCCGCCACCGAGACGCGCCCCGTCTCCTCCGACACCACCAGCGACACCGCGTCCGTCCGCTCCGTGATCCCCAACCCCGCCCGGTGCCGCGTGCCCAGCTCCCCAGGCGGCGAGTTCTCCGACAGCGGCAGCGTGCAGCCCGCAGCAACGATGCGGTTCCCGCGGAGCACCGCCGCGCCGTCGTGCAGCGGCGAGTTCGGGTAGAAGATCCCCTCGATCAGTTCCGGCGACGCGATCGCATCCACCGCGACCCCCGTCTCGACGTAGTCTTGCAGCCCCGTGTCCCGCTCCAGCACGATCAGCGCGCCAAACCTGCGCCGCGACATGTCCGCCACCGCCACGCTCAGCGCCTCGATGGTTTCCGGGTAGCGAGGGCTGGCGGCGAACGCCAGCATCCCCGTCCGCCCCACGCGCTCGAGCGCGCGCCGGATCTCCGGCTGGAAGATGATCGGCAACGCGATCAAGAGCCCCGTGAATGAGTTCCGGAGCAGGAAGTTCAGCATCCGCAGGTCGAACGCCCGCCCCAGCGCGAACGCGGCGATCAGCAGGATGAACGCCCCGCGCATCACCGCCATCGCCGTCGTCCCGCGCAGCAGCAGCAGCAGCCAGAAGAAGACGAGCGAGATGATCGCCACGTCGAGCGCGGCCGCCGGACCGAACTGCTGGAAGTTGTTGCGCAGGCTCTCGATGAGGCTGGTCACGGCCGTCTACAGCGCCTGGTCGCTCGCTACGAGCGCCAGGATCGCCTTCTGCGCGTGCAGCCGGTTCTCCGCCTGGTCGAACACCACCGACTGCGCGCCTTCGATCACCTCTTCCGTCACCTCGTCGCCGCGGTGCGCCGGCAGGTCGTGCATGAAGATCGCCGAGGGCTTCGCCAGCGCCAGCAGCTCCGCCGTCACCGTGTAGCCGGCGAACGCCTCCTTGCGCTCCGCGTACGAGTCCTCCTGCCCCATGCTCGTCCAGACGTCGGTGTACACCACGTCCGCGCCGCGCACCGCCGCCGCCGGCGTCGCGCACACGTCGATGCGGCCGCCGCTGTCCGCCGCCGTCCGCTCGATGAAGCCCAGCGTCGCGTCCGGCAGGCGGTAGCCCTCGGGCGATGCGATCGCGAAGCTCATGCCCGCCAGCGCCGCCGCTTCCGCCAGCGATGCCGCCACGTTGAAGCCGTCGCCGATGTACGCCAGCCGCACGCCGCGCAGCGTCCCGAAGCGCTCCAGCACCGTCAGCAGGTCCGCCAGCGCCTGGCAGGGGTGCTCCTCGTCCGAGAGCGCGTTGACCACCGGCACGCCGGCGTGCCGCGCGAGGTCCAGCAGGGTCTGGTGCAGGTACGTCCGCGCCGCGATCACGTCGACATAACGAGAGAGCACGCGCGCGACGTCGGCCACCGGCTCGCGCTGTCCGAGCCCGACCTCCGCCTGGCTCAGGTACACGGCATGACCGCCGAGCTCCTGCATCGCCACGTCGAAGCTGACGCGCGTCCGCAGCGAGGGCTTCTCGAAGATCAGCGCGAGCGTCTTGCCGGCGAGCAGCCGGGCGCCGCCGCCGTCCCGCTTCAGGCTGAGCGCCGTCTGCAGGATGCGGTCCAGCTCGTCCGGACTCAGGTCGGCGATCGAGAGCAGGTCGCGGCCGTACACGGGCAGTCCTCCGGGAAACGCGGACGCAGTATATCGCGATGCCGGTGCGTGCATCGGCGGCGTCGATAGTCGCGGCTCGGGCAGCGCGCACGCGCCGTCCCTCGACCGGTGTCGGACGCCCGTCGCCGGGCGCACCGACCGGATAGAATGTTTCAGTGCAGGGCAGCGGGGCGGACGCGATGGGCTACCACGACGACCTGACGGCGCCCGAGCTCGAGGTGCTCGCCCTGGCCGCGCGCGGCCAGTCGAACAGACAGATCGCGCTGAATCTCGCACATCCGAACGGCGACGGCCACGGTGCGCTGATGAACGATGGTGCCGGTATGCTGGAGCTCAACACCTACGAGCGCGATGGCGTTCGGACGCACTACTAGGGGATGCGACCAACAGGGATAGGCGTGTCAGGGTACCGCCACCAAAGGAGGATCACGGTGTTTGTTCAGACCCTCGGCGCAGTGATCGCGTTCGCCGCGCTCGCAGCCGGAGCGATGGTGAGCGGAGCCAGCGCGCAAGTGCCGGGTGTCTCTGGATCCGCCCAGCCCGCGCCGGCGGCGTCAATAAGCGGTCGAGTGACGTACACAGACGGGAGCCCGGCGGTCAGGCGAGTCGTTGAGTGGCGGCCACTGGGCAACCCAAACGGCGGAAGCACTGTCCTCACCAACTCCGAAGGCATGTATACGATCACCGGGCTCGCCTATGGGGTGTACTTCGTCGGCTTCTTCCACCCGAGCCGCGTGCCGGTCGACAGAAACCCGGGGATTGAGCGTATCCCCGAGGCGGTGAGTCCAGCTCTCGATCAGATCGGTGCGCCTGTCGGCAAGAGGGTCGTCGTAGCGGCCGGTGCATCTGCCACAGGCGTCGATTTCGTCATTACGAATATCGGTAACGAGACCGTCGAGGGGCCCGCGACCACAGGAGCCGACTTGGGGCTCCCCTCTACTGGGTCGGCCC
>JAGWOC010000029.1 GCA_028872875.1 Chloroflexota bacterium
CCGCCCAGGATCGCCGCCGCCAGCTTGCCGTCGGCGGGCGCTTCGACGAGCAGCACGTCCGCGCCCAGATCGCCCAGCATCATCGAGCAGAACGGCCCGGGCGCCAGGCGGGAGAGGTCGAGGATCTTGATGCCTTCGAGCGGCAGCATAGCCGTCCTTTCGATGCCGGCGCGCCCTCCGCACCGACCGGCGGAAGGGTGTCCGCTGCGCGTGCTTGCGTCAAGCGCAGGTGCCCCTCATCGCCGGGCGGCGTCTTGCCGGGCGTGGGGACGCAACGCCTTGCGCCCGCGTACTTCGCGCCCACGCAGCCTCAGCCAGAGAACGGCTGTGCGATGGTCAACGCCACGAGCACCACGGACAGCGCCACGACGATCGCCACGGTCGCGATGCCGATCACGTTGAAAGCGCGCGTGTTCGCACGATCACCCATCAGCTCGCGGTCGTTCGTCAGCCGCAGCAGGCTGAACAGCACGATGGGGAGCGCCAGCCCGTCGACGATCTGGATCAGCAGCAGCGTGCTGGTGAACGGGATCCCCGGCAGGAGCGCGAAGCCCGCCGCCAGCACGATCATGCCCGTGAACAGCCCCATGAACACCGGCGCCCGGCGGAAGTCCTGCGACACGCCCTTCTCCAGCCCGAGCGCCTCCGTCACGCTGTACGCGCTCGTCAGCGCAAGCACCGGCGCCGCCAGCAGGCAGGCGCCCAGCAGCCCCACCGCGAACAGCGTCTTCGCGAACGCACCCGCCACGGGCTCCAGCGCCCTCGCGGCGTCCGACGCCGTCTGCACGTCGCGCGTGCCCGCCGCATAGAGCGCCGCCGCCGTCGCGACGATGATCGCGAGCGAGACGAAGTTGCCGAAGAGCGACCCGGCCACGACGTCCGCCTGTACGTACACGTAGTCCTCGCGCCGCACCGCCTTCTCCGCCACCGACGACTGCAGGTAGAGCTGCATGTACGGCGTGATCGTCGTGCCGATGAGCGCCATCACCACCTGCGCCCCGCCGAACGAGCGGGGGACCTCCGGCACGATCAGGCCGTGGCCAATGCTGCCCCAGGCCGGGTGCGTAAGCAGGGCCGCGACCGGGTACGAGAGGAACGCCAGGCTCATCACCAGGAATGTCCGCTCGACGATCTTGTAGGACCCGAACACAACGAGCATCCACAGCAGCGCCGCGCCGACGGGGATCGCCGCCAGCCGCGGGATGCCCAGCAGCTCCGCCGCCGCGCCGATGCCGACGAACTCCGAGAACGCGGTGCCGAAGTTGGCGATGAGCAGCGCCACCACCACGGACGACGTCCAGCGCACGCCGAAGTGCTCGCGCACCAGGTCGGTGAACCCCATGCCCGTCACCGAGCCCAGCCGCGCGCACATCTCCTGCACGACGATCAGCGAGACGGTGATCACCACCAGCACCCAGAGGAGCTGGTAGCCGTACCGTGCGCCCGCCGCGGAGTACGTCGCGATGCCGCCGGCGTCGTTGCCGGCGTTCGCCGCGATCAGGCCGGGACCGATGACCGCGAGGAAGAGGAAGAGGCGGGGAAACCGGCGGGCAAGCGGAGACAGACGCGAGGCTCGCTCAGCCTGCGCCGGGGCATGCTCCTCTCCGGTGCCGGTCCGTGCGTCCCGAATGACGATCGCCCATCTCTCGCATGGTCAGCCGCCAAACGCGCGGCTGCGTCCCCGTCTCCACGATTCCTTCAGCAGGCGGTCGAGCACGTCATCGACCGTGATCGCCCCCAGAAACCGCCCGTCGTCATCGACGACAGGAATCGCCAACAGATTATATTCCGCGATGGCCTCCGCGACCTCCTGCGGCTCGGCGTCCGGCCGCACCGTCTCGGGCTCGCGCGTCATCACATCCCGCACCAGCGCGCCCGGCGGCGCCGCCAGCACCTGGCGCAGGCTCAGCACGCCCTCGAGCCGGCCGCCGTCGTCGATGACGAAGAAGTAGTACGCGAAGTCCGGCGGGTCCTCGCTTCGCCCGAAGATGTCCAGCGCGTCGGACACAGGCCGGTCGCCGCGGATGCGGAAGACGTTCGTCGTCATCGCGCCGCCGGCGCTGTCCGGGTCGTACGACAGCAGGTGCCGCACCGCCGCCGACTCGGGCGGCTCCATCTCGTCGAGCAGCGCCTCGGCCCGCGCCGCCGGCACTTTCGCCAGCACGTCGGCCGCTTCGTCCGGCTCCATCTCTTCGATCAGGTCCGCCGCTCGCTCGACGGGCAGCGCACTCAGGATGTGCGCCTGCTGATCCGTCGAGAGCTCTTCGAGCGTGTCGGCCGCCTGCTCCTCGTCGAGCGACGCCAGGATCTCCGCCCCCTCGTGCCTGCTCAGCCCCGTCAGGATGCGCGCGAGTTGCTGCGGCCGCAGTCTGCGGAGTTGCAGGTGTCCCGTCCGCAGCCGCACCGCCGGCGTGTCGGATGCCAGATACTCCACCTCGCGCCAGTCGATGAGTGAGCGCCCCTCGAAGTGTGCGCGCAGCCCGCCCGGCACGAGCCGCCGCACGATCGCGCGCCCGCCCGTGTCCAGTGCGACGACCCGGTACGCGCCGCCGATGTGCGAGATGTAGAGGTCGTTCACCCGCACCACGCGCGTGCCCTTCACGTCGATCACCTGCCGGTCGAGTACATCCTTGGCCAGCAGCAACTCGCCGTCACGGCGCTCGAAGCGCTGCACGTCGACCGCGCCCGAGGCCAGGCGCACGCGCCCGGGCGCCAGCTCCGCGACCCGCCCGATCGGGATGAAGAACTCCCTCCCGGCCGCCCGCGACACGACGCCGATGACGTGCGGGTACACGCCCTCCTGCATCCGTGCCACGACGTCCTTCACCCGCGCGATGCGTTCGCCTCCGCGCGGCTCGACGATCGGCGAGGCGATGACCTCCGAGAGCGGCATCAGCCCGGCCCGCGGCTCCGCCAGTGCGTGTTCGGCCACGGTCTCCCCTCCGTTCGCGAGGGTACGCCCGCCGATCGGGTCCGGCAAGCGTGCCGCCGGCCGCGGCGCGTCCCGCCCGCCGTGGCCCGGTGCCGGCCCGGCGCACTGCCTGTCAGGCAGGCGGCGCGGGCGGCGTCCCTTCCGAGGTCCCGAGCTGGAACGGCGCCTCACCCTCGGCGAGCAGTTGCGTGCGCGCCTGCTGCGCGACGGGCAGCCCCCAGATCTTGATGAACCCCACGGCGTTCCCCTGGTCGTAGCTGTCACCGCGATCGTAGGTGGCAAGCTGGTAGCTGTACAGGCTGCGCGGCGATTTCCTGCCGGCCGGCACCGCCTGCCCCTTGTGCAGTCGCATCCGCACCGCGCCGGTCACGTGGCGCTGCGTGCTGGCCACGTAGGCCGCAAGATCCTGGTGGTGCGCGGTGAACCAGAGCCCGTTGTAGATCAGGTCCGCGTACTCCTGCCGCAGGGCGTTCTTCGTGCGCAACTGCGGCTTCGAGAGCGTGAGCTGCTCCAGCGCCTCGTGGGCCGCGTGCAGCGTCCACGCCGCCGGCGCCTCGTAGATCTCGCGCGACTTGATGCCGATCAGCCGGTCTTCGACGAGGTCGGTGCGTCCGACGCCGTGCTCGCCCGCCCACTGGTTCAGCGTCTGCACCAGCGTTACGCCGTCCATCTCGTGTCCGTCGAGCCGCACCGGCCGCCCGTGCTCGAAGCCGATCTCGATCTCGCGGGGCTGCTCCGGCGCGTCCGCGACGCCGCGCGTCCACGCGTAGATCTCCTCGGGCGGTGTCTGCCACGGGTCTTCCAGCACGCCGGCCTCGATGCTGCGGCCCCAGAGGTTCTCGTCCGTGCTGTAGGGGCTGGCCTTCGTCGCCGGCACCGGTACGCCGCGCGCCGCCGCCCACTCGATCTGCTCCTCGCGGCTCATCCGGTGTTCTCGCACCGGCGCGATGATCTCGATGTCCGGCGCCAGCGCCTGCGTGCTGACGTCGAAGCGCACCTGGTCGTTCCCCTTGCCCGTGCAGCCGTGCGCGATCGCCGTCGCCCCTTCCTCGCGCGCGACGTCGACGAGCATCTTCGCGATCAGCGGCCGGCCAATCGCCGTCGCCAGCAGGTACTGCCCCTCGTACACCGCGCCGGCCATCAATGCCGGGAACGCGAAGTAGTCGATGAACAGCCGCTTGCCGTCGCGCACGATCGCCTTGACCGCGCCGATCTGCAGCGCCCGCTCCTCGACCGTGCGCAGGTCCTTCTCGTTGCCCAGGTCGATCGTGAGCGCGACGACGTCGTAGCCGCGCTCCTCCTTCAGCCAGCGGATGGCGACGGACGTATCGAGCCCGCCCGAGTATGCGAGGACGACCTTCTTGGCCATGCTGTGCTCCCGGCGCACGGCGGCTTCCGCGCCCGCCCGGCGCCCGTGGGTCGATGCGTGTCAGGCACATCGTATCGAGCGTGGCCCAGACGCGCGAACGGCCGCCGCGGCCCGCCCGGACTGCTGCGGGAGGGCGCCCTGCGGCCCCGCGCCGCGCGCTCCTCTGCCGCGCTGCCGCTGCCGGCCCACACGGTTCGCGGATAGCACGGACGCGGCTACCGCTCCAACACGTTCATCACCAGCCCCGTCGGCAGCTTCGGGTGGAAATACGTTGATTTCTGCGGCATGCGCGCCCCCGCGTCCGCGACCGCCAGCACCTGGTCGACGGGCGTTGGGTTCAGCAGGAAGGCCGCCGCCGCTTCGCCCGTCTCGACGGCCCGCGCCGCCTCGGACGCGTCCTGCGTGTACGTGACGGCGCCGCCCGCCGCGAGCGCCGGGTCATCGATACCGAACACCGCCCGCAATACCCCGTACTGCAGCACGCTCACGTCGAGCCGCTTCCACGCGTCCGGCTGGTCCTCCGGCATCAGCGCCTCGGCGCCGGCCCGGTCGCGCAGGGTCAGCAGGTGCTTTGCGCCGGGCCGCAGCCCCAGCGCGAGGTATCGCGTCTCTTCGCCCGCGGCGCGGAGCATCGCCAGCGCCTCGTCGAGCGGCGCCGACGAGACGTCGTCCATCCTGAAACTGCGGCCGACGCGCTCGATCTGCGCCTGCGTGATCTCGCCTACGTGCACGATCCGGTGCGTCGGCAGCACGAGCAGGCCGGGGTCGTGCGCGTCCGTCAGGGCCATCAGCACGAAGTTCTCCGGTTCCTCGCCGGTCCACGCCGAAGCGCGCGCCCGCACCTCGTCGCGATAGGCCAGCGCCGTCTCGTAGCGATGGTGGCCGTCGGCGATGTACACGTCGCACATTGCGATGTGCTCCTGGAAGGCCGCGAGCGCGGTGGCATCGCGCACGGCCGAGATCGCGTGCCGCTGTCCGTCGGCCTCGAAGTCCGCAAGCGCCTCGCCCTGGCCATCGCACAACGCCCGCATGTGCGCGCCGGCCGTTGGCCGGTAGAGGCTGTAGACGGGGCTGACCTGCGTCCGCGTCGCGCGAAGCAGGTGCAGGCGGTCTGCCTTCGGCGTGGCGAGCGTGTGCTCGTGTGGTTTGATGACGCCGCGTTCCCACGGTTCGAGCCGGACCGCCGCGAAGTACGCCTCGCGCGCGTGCCGTGCGCCCGCCCACACGAACTCCTGCCGGTAGCGATAGATCGCTGGCGCGTCATCCCGCACCAGCACGCCCTCGCGCCGCCAGGCATCGAGGGCGCGTGCCGCGCGCGTGTAGCGGTTATCGCGCTCGCCGTCCCCAGCGCGCTCCTCCCCGTACTCGACGCGCACGATGTTGTACGGGCTGCGCTCGTAGAGCGCGCGCTGCTCCCCGACCGAGATCACGTCGTACGGCGGGGCGATGGTGAGTGCGGGGTCGACGCGCCGCGCGCCGAAGCGCAGCGCGCGGAACGGGCGGGCGTCTGCCATGCCCGGAGTATAGGAGCGCCCCCGCCGCGGGCGGTAGGGCTCCGTCCGTGGCCACCTCGCGGGCGCCTGCTGTCTGCTGTCTGCTGTCTGCTGTCTGTTGTCTGTTGTCTGTTGTCTGTCGCCTGTCGTCCGCCGTCATGATGCACGGCCGGTACACTGTGCATCGTGGACGACTACTGCGTCTTTTGCGAGATCATCGCCGGCCGCGAGCCCGCCGATGTGCAGTACGAGGACGAGCACGTCATCGTCTTCAGGAACCGCCTGAACTGGGTGCCGGTGATGCTCCTCGCCGTCCCGAAGGCGCACATGACGCAGGGCGAGCTCTGGACCTCCGGCGCCATGATCCACGTCGCGCGCGTCGCCGCCGAGGTCGGCGACAGGCACTCGCCCGCCGGCTTCCGCCTGCTCAGCAACTTCGGCACGCAGGCGATGCAGAGCCAGGTGCACGCCCACGTCCACGTCCTCGGCGGCACCTTCCTCGGCGAGTACGCGTGATCGCGCCGCGGGCATGCGTCTGCCGGTGATTCATCGTCGGGCCGCGCACTGGTGCACCGCCTTGACTGCCGCCGCTTTGGGTGCATATCGTACGGATGGCGTGGGGACGTGAAGGTTCACCGGACAGGCACCGTTCGCAGGGCGTGACTCAGCTCCACCTGAGGAAGACGGGCAGCCCGTCCATTCACGTCAGGCTCGAATCGGCCGAATCTGCCCCCGAGGCGGGGTCGAATCTCCCTCCCCGAGCAATCATGTGGAGACAGGATGGAGGTACAGCCGTGACGGCGCCGAGCTTGGAACAGGCGAAGGAGCGGATGCTCGAGGCTGCCGAGGAACAGGAATATTGGGACCGGCACTACGACGAAGTGCTTGCGAAGTACCCTGATCAGTTCGTGGCGGTGAAGGACGGCGTGGTGGTCGGGGCGGAGTCTGATCTTGCCCAACTCATCTTCGTGCTCAGTACCAGGCACATCGATATCCGTGACACGTGGGTCCGGTTCGTCACCGAGGATCACAGCAAGCTCCTCTTGTGATCCCGGGCTACTTTCATCCGCACTCTTCGTGGCCCGTACCATTCGTGCGGGCTTCGCTCTGGCTTCCGGGCATACAGGAGCAGTGGACACCCGTTGAGATTCTGATCGACACGGGTGCTGGTCGAACCGCCCTCCATCCGCTGGACGCCGTTACGAAAGTCGGCATCCCGATTCAGACCCTTGTCGATCCGACCGCGTGGACAAGACATGAAACCCCCGCCGGGATAGGCGGGAAGGCGCTGTATTTCGTTGTGGCAGCCCACTATGCCTTCCTGAAGAGCGACGGCCAGTGGCATCAGATGGATGGCGAGATCCGTATTGCCCAGGCGACCATGAGCAATGTTACCTTGCCATCGTTGCTCGGCTGCGATCTCCTCCAGCATCTTCCGCTGACCACGGACTGGGTGAACCGCACGATTCTGCTCGGCTAACCGCCGAGCCTTGCTCTTCAACCGCGAGGCGCCGGGCGGGAGGCGGGTATGCCCAAGGGAGTCGGCCTCGCACGGGGCGCCGCTTGCCGCGCCCACGGGTCCACGGCCCCGCCCCCGCCTCTACCCCAGCTCGACCCCCAGCCGCGCCAGCGCCGCCCGCTGCGCCCCGTGCAGCTCGCGGATGCCGCCCGCCGCCAGCGCCAGCAGCCGGTCCATCATCGCCCGCTCGAACGGCGGCCCCTCGGCCGTGCCCTGCACCTCGACGAACCGCCCGTCCTCCGTCATCACGACGTTGAAGTCGACCGCCGCCGCGGAGTCCTCCACGTAGTCCAGGTCCAGCACACCCTCGCCCTCCACGACACCGGCGCTCACTGCCGCGACCAGGCCTGAGATCGGCAGCGAGCCGAGCGTGCCCGCGCGCACGAGCTTGTGCAGCGCCTGCGCCAGCGCGACGCACGCGCCCGTGATCGATGCCGTGCGCGTCCCGCCGTCCGCGCGGATCACGTCGCAGTCGGCGATGAAGTTCCGCTCGCCGAGCAGGTCGAGGTTGACGATGCTCCGCAGCGACCGCCCGATCAGCCGCTGGATCTCCTGCGAGCGTCCCGACTGGCGCCCGCGCGCCGCCTCGCGCTCCGTGCGCGTGTTGGTCGAGCGGGGCAGCATGCCGTACTCCGCCGTCACCCAGCCGGAGCCCGTGCCGCGCAGGAACTGCGGTACGCGTTCCTCCATGCTCACCGTGCACAGCACCCAGGTGTTGCCGAAGCGCACCATCGCCGACCCCTCGGCGTGATCGAGGTAGTCCGGCTCGATGCTCACCGCCCGCAGCTCGTCGTCCCGTCGCCCGTCGTGCCGTGCCACGCGCGCTCCTTCTTGCTGATGTGCCCCGCACCGTACCGCTTGCCTGGCGCAGCGGCCACTGCGCCGCTGGCCTCGCGTGTCTGCGTCGCGAAGGCTCGCAACGCTGCCTGCCCGGCCTTCGCTTTCCGACCTCCCGCCTTCTATGTCTCACTTCCTGCCTCCCGCGTCGTACCACAGCGTGCGCCCGTCCGTCTCGAACCGCACCGCTCCGACGGCCGCGGTCGTCAGCACCGGCCCGTACGCCTCGAGCCGCGCGACGACCTCAGGGCGCGGGTGCCCGAACGGGTTGTCGCGTCCGGCGGATACCACCGACACCCGCGGCCGCACCGCGTCGAGGAACGCGCGGCTGCTCGACGAGGCACTGCCGTGGTGCGCCACCTTCAGCACGTCCGCCCGCAGGTCCACGCCGTCCGCGATCAGCGCGCGCTCCGCCTTCACCTCGATGTCCGCCGTCAGCAGGAAGCGCACGCCGCCCCAGCTCACCCGCACCACCGCGCCGGTGTTGTTGAGTTGCTGGTCCGCCGCTTCCGCGTCGTCTGGCCCCAGCACGTCGAGCCGCGCACCGCGTCCCAGGTCGATGCTCATCCCCTGCCGCGCCGTCTCGACCAGCGTGCCTTCAGACCGCGTGGCATCGAGCCACGCGCGGTATCCCGTCGACTGCTGCACCCCCGGCCCGGCGAGCACGCGGCGCACGTCGTAGCGGTCCAGCACGCCGAGCAAGCCCGTCAGGTGGTCGGCCTGCGGATGCGTCAGCACCACCAGCTCGATCGCGCGGTCGTACCACGGTAGCGCGTCGCCCAGCCCGCGCAGCACCGCGCGCCCCGGCCCGCCGTCGATGAGGACGTCGCGCCCGTCCGGTGTCCGCACGAGGATCGCGTCGCCCTGCCCGACGTCCAGCACGGTCACCCGCAACCCCGCCGGCGGCGACGGCCAGAGCAGCACCCCGACGCTCACCGCCAGGACGAGCGCCGGCACGCCCACGGCGGCAATCAACGCGCCATGCCGCATCGGGCGCGACTCCGCGAGCCGCGATGCCTGGCCGGGACGCGCGTAGCGCAGCGCGGCGGACGCGAGCAGCGCAATCGCCGCGTACGCCGCCGCCGCCCACGGCGACGTGAAGCCGCCGAACGACAGCGCCGCGTGCGGCACCGACGCTAGCCGGTGGGCGACGTTCAGCCAGTACGACAGCAGGTAGTACGCGGGCGCCGCTGCGGCGAGGTGCAGGCGCGGGACCATGCCGCCGATCGCCGCCACCAGCGACGAGAGCAGGATGAACGGGAATGCCGGCACGACCAGCAGGTTCGCCGGCACCGCCACGAGCGACAGCCGGCCGAAGTTCAGCGCCACCAGCGGCTCTGTCCCGATGATCGCCGCCAGCGTCACCGACAGCGGCTCGGCGAAGAACGTCCCCAGCGGCCGCGGCACCTCATCGCGCCGCAAGAGCCATGCGGCTCCTTCGATGATCCAGCGCCGCAGCGGCGATGCGAGATAGACGATGCCCGCCGTCGCCGCGAAGCTGAGCTGAAACGATACGTCTCGCACCACCGGCGGGTCGATGCCCGCCATCAGCGCCGCCGCGAACAGGATCGACGTCAGCCCGTGCGTCGGCCGGCCGCTGAGCTGCGCCACCACGAGCAACAGCCCCATGATCGTTGCCCGCAGCACCGGCGGCGACGCACCGACGAGCAGCGCGTACGCGACCACTGCCACCACGGACAGCGCGAGCGCGCGCCGCCGTCCGACGATCCACGCCAGCGCCATCGTCACGAACGCCGACACCAGCACGACGTTCTCCCCCGATACGACGACCAGGTGCGATGTGTTCGTGGCGTTCAGGTCGCCGCTGACGTCGCGCGGCAGCGCCGACCGCTGGCCCAGGAGCACGCCCTGCGCCAGCGACGCCTGCGGCTCAGGAAGCGAGACCGCGAGCGCGCGCGAGAGGCGCCGCCGGATTGCCAGCGTCATCGCCGTCAGCGGCGCGTCGTCCTCGTGCCCGATCAGGCGCGCCGCCGGGTACTGCATCGTGCTCTGGATACCGCGCCGGTCGAGGTACGCCGCGTAGTCGAAGCCACCGGCGCCCTTCGGCGTGTTCAGCTTGCCTTCGAGCTCGAGCACGTCACCGGAGCGATAGCGCGGCAGCAGCTCCGCACGCACCAGCACCCCGCCGGCCGCCGGGCGCCAGGTGCCTTCGAGCTGTAGCGCGCGCACGCGCACGCTGACCTGCTGCGACGTGTCGCCCTGCTGCGGGTCGCCCGCGACGACCCCCCGCAGGCGCATCGCCACGCCGTCGTTGTAGTGCAGGGCCGCGCGTCCGGCATGTGAAGGCCGCGCCTGCTCGAAGCGCAGCGCCGCGCCCGCGAACGCGAGCGTCACCGCGACGCCGACGAGCAGCGTACCCCGGCCCGGGCGCGCCAGCGCGAGGGCGAGCGTGGCCGCCGCGACCGCGAACGCCAGCGGCCAGGCGCCGCGCCCCAGCATCGCCGAAGCAGCGATGCCGGCCAGCCACGCCGCCGCCAGCCATGCGACAGTCATCCGTCCTCGTCCCGTGCGGGTCCGCGCTCCTCCGCCCGCCCGGCGGCCCGTCTGGGTTGCGCGCGCCTCCCGGCGCCATGGGCAGGCCCGCGCTTCCGTGAATCTGGCCCGTACCGTAGCATGATGCGGCCTTGTGGTGGTCGCCGGGCGGTCCCTCTGCCCGCGCGGGCACGCACCGCATGCTTGACCGGCGGCTCGCACCGAAGGACGCCCAACCCATGACGCAAGCCATCATCGAATCCGCCCGCGCCCAGGGCCGTACGCTGCTCACCGAGATCGAGGCCAAGCAGGTGCTCGAAGAGGCCGGCATCCGCGTCTCGCCCGCGCGGCTCGCGAAGACGGCCGGCGAGGCGGCCACGATCGCCGATGGCCTCGGCTACCCCGTCGTGCTCAAGGTCGTCTCCCCCCAGATCACCCACAAGTCCGATGTCGGCGGCGTCGAGCTGGACATCGCGTCCGCCGCCGACGTGCGCGCCGCCTTCGACCGCATCGTCGCCGCGGCCAGGCAGCACGCGCCCGACGCGACCATCGATGGCGTCGCCGTGCAGCGCATGGAGCCGCCGGGCATCGAGGTGATCGTCGGCATGACGAAGGATCCGCAGTTCGGTCCCGTGCTCATGTTCGGGCTCGGCGGCATCCTCGTCGAGGTGCTGAAGGACGTCGCGTTCCGCGTCGTGCCGCTGACAGAGCGCGACGCCCGTCAGATGATCCACGAGATCAAGGGCTACCCGCTGCTCGAGGGCTACCGCGGCCATGACCCCGCCGATGTCGCGAAGCTTGAGCAGCTCGTCCTGCAGGTGTCCGCGTTCGTCGAGCAGCACCCCGAGGTCGCCGAGCTCGACCTCAATCCCGTCTTCGCCTACAAGGACGGCGCCATCGCCGTCGACGCGCGGATCGTGCTCGCGGATGGCGCGTGAGCGGCGCGTGGGGATCTGACGTGATCTCAAACAACAACAGACGGCAGACAACAGACAAAAGATCGCGAATCGCCGCCTCTGTTGTCTGTCGCCTGTCGTCTGCTGTCGGCGACGGCGTAGGTGTTTGCCGCTTGCCGTTTGCCGTGCCGGCCGGAGCCGCCGGCTGATGCCCATCTCGTCCGACCGCCTGCGCCGCGCGCTCAACCCACGCACCGCCGTGGTCGTCGGCTCGAAGAAGGCCGACGGCTACATGTGGCTGCGCAACTACAGCACCTTCACCGGCCAGCTCTCCTCCGTGCAGATCGACCCCAACGAGATCCCCGGCATCGAGGCCCTCGGCGTCAAGAACTATACGTCGCTGCTCGATGTGCCCGGCGAGGTCGACTACGTGATGCTCGCCGTCCCGCGCCCCGTCGCACCGCGCGTCCTCGCCGACTGCGCGAAGAAAGGCGTCGGCGCCGTCGCGCTCTTCACGTCGGGCTTCGCCGAGACCGGCGAGGGCGAGGGCATCCGCCTCCAGGACGAGCTGCTGCGCATCGCGCGCGACGGCGATGTCGCGCTCATCGGCCCGAACTGCATGGGGCTGTACAACCGCAGGCTCGGCATCCGCCAGAGCGCGGAGCAGGGCTCCGGCGACGCGGGCGACGTCGGCTTCATCTCGCAGAGCGGCACGCACGCCATCAACTTCTCGCTCGTCGGCGAGCAGCACGGGGTGCGCGTCAGCACGTCGGTCAGCATCGGCAACGCCATCGTCCTCGACGTGCCGGACTACCTCGACTACCTCGCGGACGACGCCGACACGAAGGTCATCGCGATGTACATCGAGGGCGTCAGGGACGGCCCGCGCTTCGTGCGCTCGCTCCGGCGCGCCTGCTCGCAGAAGCCCGTCGTCGTCTGGAAGGGCGGCGTCACCGCGGCCGGCGCCCGCGCGACGGCGTCCCACACCGGCGCCCTCGCCACCTCGTCGGCCGTGTTCCGTGCGGTCCTGCGGCAGGCGGGCGCGCTCGCCGCCGACAGCCTCGAGGACACGATCGACGTTGTGAAGGCGCTGCTCTACGCGAAGCCCGCAACCGGCCGCCGCATGGGGCTGATGGCGATGACCGGCGGCCAGTCCGTCGTCATCACCGACGCCTTCGTGACCGTCGGGCTCGATGTGCCGCGCCTGTCCGGGGCGTCGTACGCCGAGCTCGCGTCGTTCTTCAACATCATCGGCGGCAGCTACCAGAACCCGCTCGATATGGGCGGCACGATCGGCTTCGGCGGCTCCGCCCAGACGCTGGGCAAGCTCTTCGCCATCCTCGACGCCGACCCCAACGTCGACGCGATCGCGATGGAGATGGCGGCGGGCTTCCTGGCACGCCGCTGGCAGGCCGACCCGGCGTCGCTCGATGGCCTGCTCGATTCCCTCGTCGCGCACCAGCAGCGCTCGGCGAAGCCGTTCGTCACCATCCTGCAGCCGCAGCACGTCGAGGAGATCGTCGCGCAGGCGCGCCGCCGCATGCAGGAGCGTGGCCTTGCCGTCTTCCCCTCGTTCGAGCGCGCCGCCCGCGCCCTCAACCGCGCGATCGACTACCACCGCTTCCGCGCGGGCATGGACGTCCCGTGAGCGGCTGATCCCCGCGCGCCGCGGAGAGCTGGCACGCGTACTCCATTGCCGGTTCCTTTCATCGCCGCGTGATGATCGCGCGTCAAGCACGTCGATGCATGACCCACGGATCAGGCGTTGCGCGGCGGCGAGCGTGCTATCATAGATCAGACCGCATCGGTCAGAGGAGGATCGCCTGGACGCTGACTACCGCATCGATGTCTCCGAAGTGAACCGCAACCTCGATGTCGCCGAAGTCGTCGCGCTCTACTTCCCCATGCTCCGCAAGACCCTGCTGATGGACGTCCGCACCAACGAGGTCGATGGGCCGATGATCCGCGTCGTGCCGATGGCGAAGACGCCGGAGGAGCGCTTCCAGTCGCTGCTCAAGATGCGCCCGCGCTTCGGCAAGCCCGACAGCATCACCATCATCCCCTGGCCGAAGTTTGTCCAGAGCCTCGGCGAGCTCGGCATCTGGGACCACATCGTCCGCCGCTACGCCGACCTCGGCTCGCCGAAAATGGTGCGCGAGTGCGAGAAGTGCTTCGTCCAGCTCCGCAAGTTCGAGAGCGACGAGGTCCGCAACGCTATCACCGGCGAGAACTACGAGACCATCTGGGGCGCCCGCGGCATCGCCGAGGTCGAGGTCACGGTCGGCGATGACGAGATCGACCTCGATGACGACGACGTCGACGACGACGGCCTCGAGGACGACTTCCTCGACGAGAACGACTGACCGCCGGCGGTAGGGGCGGGCCCGCGTGCCGCCCTCTTCGATACGGGGCGTGTCCAGGCTCCCTTCGTTCGGCTCCAGCAAGTCCCGCCGTGCCCAGCGTTGAGCGCACCGTCACCCCCACCACGTCCGCAGGCCCGCGGCCAGCCGGTGTGCGTGCGCGTAGCCTGACCGCCGGCGGTAGGGGCGGGCCCGCGGGCCCGCCATCTTCGATACGGGGCGTGTCCGGGCTCCCGTCGTTCGGCTCCAGCACCTCCCGCCGCGCCCAGCGTTGAGCGCACCGTCACCCCCACCACGTCCGCAGGCCCGCGGCCAGCCGGCGTGCGTGCGCGTAGCCGGCGTCCGCGGCCGGCAGCGCCTCCGCCGGGTCCATCAGGTTCCCCATGTGCGCGCGCGCGCCATCGTCCGGCTCGATGAGCCGCACCCGCGCGCCCGCCGCCTCGAGGGCCCCGATCTCCTGTGCCAGTTGCAGCGCCGCCAGCCGGTGGATGCCGCGCCCTGCCCAGCCGATCGGCGCCACGACCAGTACAACGTCCGGCTCGATCCGCTGCGCCAGGTCCGCCGACGTGCCCGAGCGCACGCCGCCGTCCATGCAGCGCACCCCGTCGACCGTCACGGGCGGGAAGAGCCCCGGCACCGCGCACGACGCCGCGACCGCGCGCTCGATCGGCACGCCCGACGCCCTGTCGATCGCGCGGAAGGCACCGCTCTCGCACTCGACCGCTGTCAAAACGAGGTGCTGCTCGGGCCAGCCCGGCCAGCCGTTCGCCGCGAAGCTGGCGACCCACTGCTCCTCCGGCATCGTGCGCGCCTGCAGCGCGAGGGCCCCGATCTGCGCGGCGTGCGCCTGCGTCATCTCGGTCGCCGAGACCCAGAGCGCGAACACCCCGGCGGCGTCCGCCGGCACAGCGCTCGGCGCACCCTCGCCCGATGGCTGTGCCGGCGCGGCGCGGCGCTCCGCGAGCAGCGCGCTCGGGTCGCGCCCGTGCCCGACCTGGGCCCCCACGACCGACCCCGCCGACGTGCCGACCATCAGGTCCGCTGCTCGCGCGTCGATGCCGCTCTCCGCGAGCGCTGCCAGCACTCCGAGCTCCCACGCGACGCCGACGGGGCCGCCGCCGCCCAGGACCACTGCTCGCTTCATGGCTCCTCCCCCATGATCGGCGCCGGGATCAGTGTAGTGCCATCGCGGCGCTCGCGGGCGCCGCGTAGCGGAATGCGGGACAGCGCATCGGTGCGTCGCCCTCCCACATCTAACCTCCAACTTCCGATTCTGATAGGGTGTAGCGCCAAGCCGACGCGCGCACCACGGGGGCCATCGGTGACCGACCGACTCGAGCTGATCACCCGCAACCTGGAAGAAGTGCTGACGCGCGACGACCTCGCGCATCTGCTGGCGACGGACACGCCGCTGCGCCACTACATCGGCTTCGAGATCTCGGGGAAGATCCACCTCGGCAGCATGGTGTGCATGTCGAAGGTGCGCGATTTCGTCGAGGCGGGCGCGCACAGCACGATCTTCCTGGCAGACTGGCACACGTGGATCAACGACAAGCTGGGGGGCGACCGGGAGACGATCCGGCGCGTCGCCGTCGGCTACTTCCGCGAGGGGCTGCGGGCGACCTTCCTGGCGGTGGGAGGCGACCCCTCGAAGCTGGAGTTCGTGCTGGCGAGCGAACTGTACCACCACAACGACGACTACTGGGCGACGCTGATCGACGTCAGCAAGAACACGACGCTGGCGCGCATGCAGCGCAGCATCACGATCCTGGGCCGCAGGGAGGGCGAGTCGGTCGACTTCGCGAAGCTGATCTACCCGCCGATGCAGGTCGCCGACATCTTTTCGATGGGGATCAATCTGGCGCACGCCGGCATCGACCAACGGAAGGCGCACGTCGTCGCGCGCGATGTCGCGGCGAAGATGCGCGTGTCGCCGCTGCGCGACGCGCGGGGGGCGCAGGTGAAGCCGGTGACGGTGCACCACCCGCTGCTCCTGGGCTTGAAGAAGCCCGCCATCTGGCCGCCGCCGGAGACGGACCTCACCGACTTCTGGGCGTCGATGAAGATGAGCAAGTCCGAGCGGAGCACGGCGATCTTCATCCACGACTCGCCCGAGGAGATCCGCGCGAAGGTGCGCAAGGCGTTCTGCCCGCCGGACTCGCTGACGTTCAACCCGATGCTCGACTGGGTGCGCAAGCTCGTCTTCCCGCGCGACGGTGAGTTCCGCATCGCCCGGACGCCCGAACACGGCGGCGGCCTGCGCTTCACGGCGCCGCAGGAGGTCGACGAGGCGTACCGCTCCGGCGCGCTGCACCCGGCGGATCTGAAGGAAGGCGTGGCGGCCTGGCTCATCGACGCGCTCGAGCCGGCGCGGGCGGTCTTCGCGGCGCCGGAGGGGCAGCGACTGCTGGCCGAACTCGAGGACCTGCTCGCCCGGTAGGGCGGCGGCGCGAGGCGGCCCCGTGCCCGGCTACGGCGCGAGCGCCTCCGCCTGCGCCCGCAGCAGCTTGCCGTCCAGCGACGAGATGCGCTGCTCGCCGAGCCACGCCGCGAACGCCGCGTCGTCGTAGGCGCCGCGTCGCGTCGCGCGCGCCAGCTCGTCCCAGCACGGCGACGGCGCGCGCAGGTCCATCAATGTCCGGTTGCGCCGCACGATCTCCTCCGCCGTCCCGTCCGCGAACGCGCGCTCCATCGGCTCATTGCGGCGGCCGAGCGCCGCGCGCACACCGTCCGGACGGCCGAAGTAGCCGTCGAGCGGCGCCGCGGCCACCAGCTTCGCCGCCGACAGCGGGCCACCGCCCGGCACGCCGGGCAGCGAGTCCGAGGGGTCGCCGACGACCGTGCGATAGTCGAGGAAGCGCTCGCGCGGGAACTCCACGCGCTCGCCCGCCGAGGTCTTCGGCGCCGCGTGCTCGAAGAAGTTGCCCTCGTCGATCACCGTCTTCTTCACCGGCGAGTAGATGCTCGTCGTCGCCGAGACGAGCTGCAGGAAGTCGCGGTCGCCGGAGACGATGCGCTTCGGCGTCGCCGGGCCCGCCGCCACCAGCCCCGCGATCAGGTCGTCGGCCTCGGTGTTCGCCAGGCGCAGGATCTCGAACGGCAGCATGGCCGCCGCCATCGCGCTGAACTCCGCGATCGCGTCGAGGACCGTCGGCTCGTTGCCGGTGAACTTCGGGTCGGCCTCCCGCCCCATCTGGTACGGCGGATACATCGCCCGCCGACGCAGCGGCCGGCCGTCGTCGAAGCAGATCGCCGCGCGCGAGAGCGTGAGCGGCGCCGCGCCCGGCGCCACGCCGCCGCGCGCGACCGCGCCCAGCGCCATGCCCGCCAGCCCCAGTAGCGCCACCCGCCGCCGCCGCTCCGGCGTGTCGGGCTTCATCGCCCGCTCGAGGGCGTAGTACCCCGCCCACGCCAGGTTGTTGCCGTCGATGATCAGGAACATGCCCGCATTGTCCCGCAGGCGCCGCGCGCGAGCCACCTGCCGCCGTGCGGAAGGCGCGGACGGCGTATGATGGCGGCGATGACGGCCGACTCCTCACTTGACCTCGTCCGCGCGTACTGGACCGCGCAGCTCGGCTTCGACCCGGACCTCGCCAATGGCGTCCTGGTCGCCCGGCCCGAGGGCACCCTGCGCGGCTATCACGGCGTCTATGTGTTCCGGCACGGCTTCTCGTGCATCGTCTCGCCACCCGCCGCGTGGCGCGCGCCCCTGCGCGCCGCGCTCGCCGGCCGCACGCCCGATGGCGCGTTCGACGTCGATACGCTGCTCGCCGTCCTCGGCGCTGCCGCCGAGCGCGCGGTCGGCCCGTCGTGGATCGGCTGCGCCGACGCGTCGGATCTGCGCCCCGTGCGCGCCGGCGCCGCGCGCCAGCTCGAAGGCCGCGACCGTCCCGCGCTTCTCGCGCTGGCCGAGGCCTGCGGCGCGGCCGACTGGGAGCACAGCGCCATCGACCCCGCCCGCCCGCCGATCTTCGGCGCCTTCGAAGGCCCCGCGCTCGCCGCCGCCGCCTCGTACGAGCCGTGGGGCGAGCGCCTGCGCGCCGTCGGCGTCGTCACGCATCCCGCGCGCAGGCGCCGCGGCTACGGCCGCGCGGTCGCCGCCGCCGCGACGGCGCACGGCATCGAGGACGGGCGCGTCATGCTCTGGCAGACCCTCGAAGCGAACGCGCCGTCGATGGCCATCGCCCGCGCCCTCGGCTACCAGCCGTACGCCCGCACGATCGCCGTCCGCCTGCGTGGCGGCGGGTGATGGGCGGCCGCAGTCACGTGAGCACAGGCAGGACGCGAACCACATTAAAGAAGATTCATCGAATGAGTCGGCGGCGCTACTTGACAGGATGGGGGGCGGGTGCATCATCGGTGGCGGTCGTCGAGCCGGATCAATGGAGCAGCCCCGGCCGCCGCTCCTGATGCGCCCAACGATGGGCAGCAGGATCGCCGTGCGCCGGTGGGAGTGCGGGCCAGCCCGCCGTGATGAAACTGACGCAATGTCCCCGCATTGCCCCTCGCAATGTCACAGGTTGGGGGCGCATGATCGGCACCAACCGGGATCGCACCCGTCGTGAACCAAGCAAGGAGCAGGCAACATGCGAGGTCGTTTTGCCGGTCCCATCGTCGCTCCGGCGCCCGCTGGCGCTCGCTGGCGTTCTCGTCGTCGCGCTGAACAGGGAGCTAGTATACGATGTTTCGAACGCTCGCTATAACTGGGATGGCGGCGGTGCTCGTCCTTAAGTTGGAACTACTTCGGGCAGCTTGCTTCGCCGGGCTACCAAGCCAGTCCGTACACGCTCAACGCCGCAGGCACCTACGACACAAATGCCAGCGACTGCTACTACGGTCACAACATAGGGACCTACTCGTGGTACCACTGGGAAAACGCGGTGTTCCCGGCGGTCAATCTCACTCTGCTATCAGATACCGGGCAGGGCTACTGGAACTGTGAAACACTGGTGCCAGCTTACGATCTGCCCTCCAACATCTACTGCCAGATGACGGACTGGACTAAGTAAGAGGTGCCACCATGAAATCTCCGACCTTCGTACGCCTCGCAGTTCTCGCTGCCGTCCTGCTGGGCGTCGCGGCGGGCGCGGTCACGGGCTTGCTGTTCATCACCCGCAGCACGACCGCCCAGTCCGCCGTCAGCGTCCTGCAAGAGGCCAGGGCCGCGCAGACAGCGGCGCTGGCCGCGCTCGGCTCCAACACCACGCTCCACGTTATGGGCGTGGAATACCGGTCGCCAGCACCGCTGAATCTGCCGGGCACCACCATCAGCGAGTCGTTCTGGACGTTCGACGCGGCGGGGAAGCTGAGCGCCTATTCGTCGGTGACCAAAGGCACGGACGGGCACGTGTACCAGCATGCAGAGTTGGTGGGCGGCGCGATGGTGCATACGGATGTAGCGTCCGGGCAGACGTCCACAACGCCCGGCTGGGGCGCATACACGTTCGACGGCCTGCGCGCAAGATACAACCAGGTCGTAACGGACTTGCTCGCCCGCGTCGGGTCATCGGCTACAGCGCAGACCACCACGTTCAATGGCGTCGCCGCCTACGCCATCGAGATGCCCGGCGGGGGCGGCCGCACGAACCGCAGCTACATCAGCCAGAACGACCACAGCATCCTGGGGTCGGAAACCCTCGCCCCGGACGGGCACGTGACGGCGTACACACGGACAGCGGTGATGGAGGTGCTCAGCAACGGCCCGGCCATCGCGACAGGAGCGCCGTCCCTGGTGAACGGGAAGGTCAGCGTCCCGATCATGACCACGGGGGCTATCACCAACCCGTACAGTGGTATCAACGTCCACCTGCGGTGGAACCCTGCCGTGTTCTCCTTTCGCTCCGCCAACGCCAGCGGCAGTGTCCTCGGCAGTCCCGTCTGTCCGTCTGCCGTGGACAGCGACGGCGGCGGCGTGGTTGTGGGCTGCGCTTCAACAGGGGGCGCGTCCACGAGTGTTTCCGGGCTCGTGCTAACCGTCATCCTAATGCCGAAGACGGGTTGTTCCGCGTTGCACCTGTATACCCATGCAGGTACGGACGGTGGCGATGCAAAGACGGGTAGTTACACGATCAACGCGGCCGACACGCACCCGCAATTCAACCAGTACGTGGGCGGCACAGCAAACGTCAGCGGGCAGAGGTGTTGATCAAATACGCTTGGCTGGCCATCGTGGCAGGCGCGTGGCCGTTCGTCTTCGTCGGATGGCCGAGTTGCACTACCTGCTCGACCCGGAGGGGATGCTGTCCGTGGTCGCTCGCGGCGGGCGTCTACCTTCAGTCGGCCGGCGCTTGCCCGTGAGTGGTTACCCGCCGTTCGCCGTTATCGAGTAGGAGCCATGGGGGAGTCTGGAGCGACAGGTACGACGCGTAATCTCGGTCCCGTGTGGCGCCTGCCGGTGATGGCGGTCCTGGCCCTCGCCATCGCCGGCACGGCCGCCTGCTCGGGCGGTTCATCGAAGCACGCGCCCACGGCCACCTCCTCCGTCGGCACACCACTTGGCGCTGGCGCCGTGCCGACCGCTACGCCAAGCGCTGGCATTCCCCCGTTCACGCTGACGCCACCCGCGAAGTACGGCGGCATCAGTCCCATGTCCGTGGCGAGCAGCGCGTTTGCGGACGGCGGCGGCATCCCGCGCGAGTACACTTGCGACGGTCGGGACATCTCGCCGCCGCTCTCATAGAGCAGCGCGGTGGCCGTCAGCGAGGCCTTCGTGATCTTTGTCGAGGATCCTGACGCCGAGCGCGGCGCACGGCCGCACCCCTACCCGGGCCCGTGCCCGCCGCGCGGCGCCACGCATCGTGACGTGTTCCGCGCTCATCGCGCTCGACACGCCGCTTGGCGCGACGGCCACAGCCGTCGCGCGCGCGGTCCAGGGGCACGCTATCGCCGCCGGCGAGCTCACGGGCACGTACGCCCGGTAGCGCGTTCGGGATCCTACGGCTGCGCCCGCACCCGCGTACCGCGCTTCTTCAACAGCCGCGTCGAGAACAGCACGTCGTGCGGATACTGCGCGAGGCCAAGCTCCCGCGCGATGCGCTCGACCGTCGCCACGACCTCGTCGCGCGAGCGCGCGTGCACCATGCCGAAGATGTTGTACGGCCAGCCCGGCTGCCGCGGCCGCTTGTAGCAGTGCGTGATCTCCTCGCGCGCGCCCAGCCGCCGCCCGACCTCGCCCGCCACCTCGTCGGGCACGTCCCAGACCGACATGCCGTTCGCCGTGATGCCCAGCGCGTAGTGGTCCGGCACCGCGCCGATGCGCTTGATCTTGCCCTCGGCCAGCATCGACGTGATCAACTCCATGACGCGCGCTTCGCTCATGCCGGTCCGCTCGCCGACGACGCGGTAGGGCTCCGGCTCCAGCGGCAGCCCGTCCTGGATCGCCGCCAGCACCGCGCGCTCGTCGTCGCTCAGCGCACCCATCGTCAGAACCGGAACCTCAGGTCCACGAAGTACTCCTCGACCGTCGGCAGGTTGATCACCGCCAGCCCCGTCTCCCGCTCGATGGCCGCGATCGTCCGCGCGATGTCCGCTTCGTCCTCCGACGAGATGACGAACCACATGTTGAAGTCGTGCGCGCGCTCGTAGTTGTGCGAGATGGCGTCGAGGCCGTTGACGAACGCGGCGACCTCCTCGAAGCGGTCCGCCGGCACCCGCATCGCCGCCAGCGTGCGCTCGCCGCCGAGCTGCGGCGCGTTGAGGATCGTCCCGAAGCGGCTGAGCGCGCCCGTCTCGACGAGCCGCCGCAGCCGCCGCAGCACCTCGTCCTCCGTCAGCCCGAGCCGCCCCGCGACGTCCGCGTACGGCCGGTGTGTCACCGGAAAGTCGCCCTGCAGGTTGTTCAGCAGCAGGCGGTCCGTGTCGTCGATCTGTACCCCAGACGGGCTGTCCGGCTGCCGTTCAGCGCGCGGCATGCATCCCCTCCGTCGTCGGCAGCCGCAGGACGCGCGCGGCGCCCAGCGCCAGCCCCCAGACGATCACTGCCGTCAGACCGCCGCCCGTCACGCCGAGGAAGAGCGCGTCCACCAGGTCGACCTGCGACCGCGTGCCGCGCGCGCCGAACGCCGCCGAGAGCGCGAACGCCGCGCACGCCGCGATCGTCACGACGAACGACGCCGTCGCCACGTCCGGCAGGTCCGCCTGCCGCACGAGCAGCAGCACCGCCGCCGCCGACCAGGCGATGGCGCCGGCCCACATCGCGAACAGCAGGCCCGCGTTCGCGTGCGCGCCCGTCGTCAGCGGCCCGGCGACGGCCGCCGCCGCCGTCTGCGCCGCGAACATCACCAGCCCGGCGGCGAGCAGCGCCTTCTTGCGGGTTGTCAGCGGGAGCTGCGGGCCGTCTTCGAACTGCATCAGGCCGCCTCGGCGTCCGCCCGCGCCGCCCGCCGCGCGAGCCGCGCGCGCAGCCACGGTGCGTGCAGCAGCGCCGCCGCCACCAGCCCCGTCGGCAGGCCGAGGAACAGCGCGTGGACGCCGATTAGCCCCAGCGCCTGCGCCGGCTGCGGCCCGAAGCGGCCGGCGTGGAAGGGCTCGCCGCGCGCGCTGTGGATGACCGTGTAGAGAGCCTCGCCGGCGCCCCACGTCGCCATGCCCACGAGCACCGTCAGCGCGAAGCGCCGCCCGCCCGCCCGGGCCCCCGACAACGCGTACGACGTCGCCAGCACCCCGCAGCCGACCACGAGCAGAAACGGCACCCGGAGCGCCCGGAAGTCGAGCCACTCCGCGCCCATGCCGGCGAGCAGGGCGGCGAGCGGCGCGCCCCACACGAGCACCGCGGCGGCGCGCGATGGGCGTCGGTCCGGCGGAGCGGCGGCCAGGGCGGAGATCGATGCCATACCGGATCCATTATTCGCGACCGGCAGGGGGGCGACAAGCGAGCGGAGGCCGGGGTCTGGGGGCCGGAGGTGGGGGCGCGTTACGGTGTGATCACCCCGATCCCGCCCATGTAGGGCAGCAGCGCCTCCGGCACCTCGACCGAGCCATCGGGCCGCTGGTAGTTCTCCATGACCGCGATCATCGTCCGCGGCAAGGCGAGGCCCGAGCCGTTGAGGGTGTGCACGAACTCCGGCCGCGCTCCCGCCTCCCGGCGGAAGCGGATGTTCGCCCGCCGCGCCTGGAAGTCGGTGCAGTTGCTGACCGACGAGACCTCGAGCCACTCGCCGACGCCCGGCGACCAGACCTCGACGTCGTACGTCCTGGCGGCGTTGAACCCGAGGTCGCCCGTGCAGATCTCCACGACCCGATAGCTCAGCCCCAGCGCGCGGCAGACGTCGATGGCATCATCGAGCATCGCCTCCAGCTCGTCGGCGGAGCACTCGGGCGCGCAGAAGGTGTACATCTCTACCTTGTCGAACTGGTGGCCGCGCTTGATGCCGCGTACGTCGCGGCCGGCGCTCATCTTCTCGCGGCGGAAGCACGGCGTGTAGGCGACATAATGCAGCGGCAGCGCGCCGCCCGGGAGGATCTCGCCGCCGTGCATGTTTGTCAGCGGCACCTCGGCGGTCGGCACGAGCCAGTAGTCCTCCTCGGCATCGTGGTACAGGTTGTCGCGGAACTTCGGGAGCTGTCCCGAGTGCCACATCGTCTCTTCCTTGACCAGCGCGGGCGGGTAGACCTCCGTGTAGCCGTGCTTGTCGATGTGGAGCGCCAGCATGAAGGCGATCAGCGCGCGCTGCATCCGCGCCCCCGCGCCCCGCAGCAGGTAGAAGCGGCTCCCCGACAGCTTCACCCCGCGCTCGAAGTCGATGATCCCCAGCGCCTCGCCCAGCTCCCAGTGCGGCTTTCGCCAGTCGTCGCGTGTCTCCTCGCCGGACTGCATGCGTACGACGTTGTCGGCTTCGCTCTCGCCGACGCGCGTCCCCGGGTCGGGGATGTTCGGGATCTCGAGCGCCAGTGCCTGCAGGCGCTCCTCGGCCTTGCGCAGCTCCGGCGCCAGCTCATCGATGCGGGCGGACACGCCCTTCATGGCGTCGATCAGCCGCTGCCGCTCGCCCGGCTCCTTCGCCGCGCCGATCTTCTTCCCGGCGGCGTTCTGCTCGGCGCGCAACCGCTCCGTCTCGGACAGCAGGTCGCGGCGGCGTAGGTCGAGCGCCAGGATCTCGTCGAGCGGCCCCGGCGTCTGGCGGTCGGCCAGCGACCGGCGCACGACGTCCGGATGCTCGCGGATGAACTGGAGGCTCAGCATGGCCGCAGGGTAGCAGGCGACACGCGACATCGCAGCCGCCTGCGCTCGATGCCGAGCGTCGGGAGCCTGACCCCCGATGCGTGTCCCGGGTCTCCGTATGGGTGGGCGCAGCCACCCCTTTGGCCCGCGGCCGGCCGAGCGGCTGGACGCGAGCCCGCCGTCGCTACACTGCCTGCGATGCCCGACCTCGACCCGCGCGCCGGCCTCTGCCCGTCCTGCCTCCACGTCCGCCCCGTGACGTCCGCGCGCGGCTCCCGGTTCCTGATGTGCGCCCGCGCCGCCACCGACCCGCGCTTCCCGAAGTACCCGCGCCTGCCCGTCGTCCGCTGCCCCGGCTACGAACGCCGCCCCGAACCCGACCGGTCCGCGCCCGAGGGCTGACACGCACCGGCGCGGCGCCCACGCGCCATACCCCGGGTGCCCGGCCGCCGTTGACGGGATGCGTAGCTGGGGTGCATGCCGTCCAAACGGGCCGCGCGCAGCCGGTCGAGGTTCTGGGCGCCGGGCGCCGGCGAAATGTGCGCACAACGGTACCCTGATCTGTCGATCCGGCTGTCGCCCGTTCGACGCATTCACAGCGTGCCGGTGGCCGCCACGCTGCCGGGACGAGCCAGTGTCATCAGGATCGAGAGGAAGGAGTCAGCGCATGAAGTACTTGAGTTTCATCCGCACCTCGGAAGCGTACCGCGAATCCCCGCCGCCAGCCGCGTTGATGGGGGCGATGGGCGAGTTCGTGGAGAAGTCGATGAAGGACGGCAGCGTGGTCGACACGGGCGGCCTGCTGCCGAGCAAGGACGGCTTCCGCGTGCGCCTCGCCAACGGGAAGATCACCGTGACCGACGGCCCGTTCTCTGAGGGCAAAGAGGTCATCGGCGGCTGGGCCATCCTGAAGACGGACACGAGGGCCGAGGCGCTCCGGATCGCGACCGAGTTCATGGAACTGCATCGCAAGTACTGGCCCGGGTTTGAGGGCGAGTCTGAGGTGCGCCCCATCCAGGAGATGGAGCCCTGAGGATGTAGCTGCCGTACGGCCGGCCGGAGTTCGTCGTGTGCTAGACCGCGACACGACGGTGGACATCGGAGAGAATGGGCGGCGTCGAGCCGCCAGGAGCAAGAGCATGCGCTACATGATCATCGTCAGGGCCACGCCGGACAGCGAAGCCGGCGTGATGCCTCGGGATGAGGACATCGCTCGGATGGGCGCCTACCACGAGGAGCTGGCGAGGGCTGGCGTCCTCCTCGACGGCGCCGGCCTCAAGGGCAGCTCCCACGGCTGGCGCGTGCGCTACCGGGGGAACAGCCGCAGCATCGTCGATGGGCCGTTCACGGAGTCGAAGGAGCTGATCGCCGGCTATACACTGATTCAGGTCAAGTCCCGCGAGGAGGCGCTCGAGTGGGCGCGCCGCTATCCGAACCCGGTGGCGGACGGAGCAGACGCCGAGATTGAGGTGCGGGAGCTGTTCGAGCTGGACGACTTCGAGCCCAGCCCCTCCCTCGAGCGCTTCCGCGAGCTCGACGCGGGGCGGGAGCGATAGGGGACGCGGGCGAGGGTGGCGACGATGACGGACGCGCACCGCGCCATCGAAGCGGTCTGGAGGATCGAGGCGCCGAGGCTGGTCGGGGGCCTCGTCCGCCTCACGCGCGACGTCGGCCTGGCCGAGGACCTGGCACAGGATGCGCTGGTCGCGGCGCTGCAGCAGTGGCCGGAGTGCGGCGTCCCGGACCAGCCGGGTGCCTGGCTCATGGCCGTCGCCCGCCGGCGCGCCCTCGACCTGTACCGCCGCAGTGAGCGCCTGCGACGGAAGCAGGAGGAGATCGGCCGCTCGCTCGAAGCGCGCGAGCGGGAACGTGAAGCCGCGCTGGACGACGCGATCGACGACCCGGTTGGGGACGACGTGCTCCGGCTCGTGTTCGCCTGCTGCCACCCCGTCCTGTCGATGCAGGCGCGCGTCGCGCTCACGCTCCGTCTGCTCGGCCGCCTGACGACCGGCGAGATCGCGCGTGCATTCCTCACTCCAGCGCCCACCATCGCCCAGCGCATCGTCCGGGCGAAGCGCACGCTGGCCGCGGCGCACGTGCCGTTCGAGGTGCCGCGCGGCGCGGAGCTGATGGCTCGTCTGCCGGCGGTGCTGCAGGTCGTCTACCTGATCTTTAACGAGGGCTACACCGCTACGGCAGGTGACGACTGGATGCGACCCGCCCTCTGCGAGGAGGCGCTGCGGCTGGGCCGTATCCTGGCTCGGCTCGTGCCGGGGGAGTCCGAGGCGCACGGCCTGGTGGCGCTGATGGAGATCCAGGCGTCGCGGATGCGTGCCCGCACGAGGCCCTCCGGCGAGCCCGTGCTGCTGCTCGACCAGGACCGCGCGCGATGGGACCACCTGCTGATCCGCCGCGGCCTCGCCGCCCTCCGCCGCGCTGAGCGCACCGCCGGCCCGGAGGGGCTCGGCCCGTACGCACTGCAGGCCGCCATCACCGCCTGTCACGCCCGCGCCCGCACGCAGGAAGAGACGGACTGGCCGCGCATCGTCGCGCTGTACGACGCGCTGGCGCAGGTCGCGCCATCCCCGGTGGTGGAGCTCAACCGCGCGGTCGCCGTCGGCATGGCGTTCGGCCCCGCCGCCGGTCTGGAGGCCGCCGATGCGCTGGTCGATGAGCCCGCGCTCTCCCGCTACCACATGCTGCCTTCGGTGCGCGCCGACCTGCTGATGAAGCTCGGCCGGCTGGACGAAGCGCGTGCTGAGTTCGCGCGGGCGGCGTCGCTCACGCGCAACGAGCGCGAGCGTGCGCTGCTGCTCGATCGCGCGGCATCCGGCGCCCCGGGGCCGTGGCCGTCCCGGACCTGACCCGCCCCCGCCGCCACGGCCCCCCGCCGTTGACCATGCCGCTCCCCTATCCCTATAGTGTTCTTCGCACCTGGATTCGATTCGCCCCATCGGAGGTCCGTCATGGAAGAGGTCGTCATCGTCAGCGGCGCCCGGACGCCCATCGGGAGGTTCCAGGGCGCCTACGCCAACCTCTCGGCATCGGACCTCGGTGCCATCGTCATCAGGGCCGCCGTCGAACGGGCGGGCCTCGACCCCGGCCACGTCGACCACGTCATCCTGGGCTGCGTCGGCCAGGTGATGGAGGACGGCTACATCGCCCGCCACGCCGCCGTCAAGGCCGGGATGCCGATCGAGACCCCTGCCCTCACCGTCAACCGTATCTGCGGCAGCGGCCTCGAAGCCATCAACACGGCCGGCCGCTACATCCAGTCCGGCGATGCCGGGGTCGTGGTTGCCGGCGGCGCCGAGAACATGACGATGATGCCGTACTACGTCCGCCAGGGCCGCACCGGCTACCGCATGGGAAACGGCGTCCTGGAGGACGGCATCCTCCACCTGCTCGGCGACCCCTTCAGCAAGCAGCACATGGGGATCACCGCCGAGAACCTCGCCGAGAAGTACGAGGTCTCCCGCGAGGCGCAGGATGAGGTTGCGATGCGCTCGCAGGAGCGGGCCGCCGCCGCCATCGCCGCCGGCAGATTCAAGGACGAGATCGTGCCCGTCCAGGTGAAGGCCGGCAAGGAGACCGTCACCATCGACACCGACGAGCATCCCCGCCAGACCAGCATGGAGGCGCTCGGCAAGCTGCGCCCGGCGTTCAAGGACGGCGGCATGGTCACCGCCGGCAACGCCAGCGGCATCAACGACGGCGCCGCCGCCGTCGTCGTCGCCTCCGCCGCTCGCGCCCGCGAGCTCGGCCTCAAGCCACGCCTGCGCCTGGTGGCGCGCGCCGAGGCCGGCGTCGAGCCGTCGATCATGGGGAGCGGCCCGATCCCGGCCGTCCAGAAGGCGCTGCAGAAGGCCGGCCTGACCATCGATCAGATCGACCTGGTCGAGATCAACGAGGCGTTCGCCTCGGTCGCGGCGGCGTGCAGCACGGCGCTCCGCCTCGACCCGGAGAAGACGAACGTGAACGGCGGTGCCATCGCCCTCGGCCACCCGCTCGGCGCCACCGGCGCCGTCCTCACGGTAAAGCTGATGTACGAGATGGAGCGCCGCGCCGCGCGCTACGGCCTGGTGACGCTCTGCATCGGCGGCGGCCAGGGCATCGCGTCCATCTTCGAGCGGGTCGCGTAGGCGCCCACTGCCGGCGACCGCGCGGAAGGCGCGGACCGACGCGGCGTGTCGCAGTTCCTACCGTAAAGTGGCTCGAAGCATGTGTATCGTAGCGAGGCAGCCGCCGCGGCGGCCCGAATCCCGGCCGGGAGCCTCCGCGCCATGACACCCCCCAAACTCTTTCGCATGTATGCGAGGAAGCAGGCGCCTTAGCGGCTGCCCGGGCGCCGTCCCGGATTCGAATTATGATCGCAGACGAGGAAGCCGCTGGCGCCGGCTCGACGCTGATCCGCAGTGCCGGCGGGCCAGGCGGGGTTGACCTCCCGGGTTCGGAGGGTATAATCCGCCTGTTTTGCGCCCTCGCGCCTGGTGGCGAGGGCCGCCCGCCCACGGCGGGTTTCGGGCATGTTCTGGCCCCGGGTTCGTTCACAAGGAGGGCTCTCTGAGATACCGAGGATTCGTTGCGGGCGCCCGCGCGGCCATGATGGTCGCCGGCACTGCCGCCGCGGTCGGCATGGCGCTCGTCAACGAGCGGAGGCCGCAGCCGGTCTTCGCCGAGGCATTCCCGCAGCCGAAGCCGCTCGTCGCCGGGATTGGCGCACGCGTCGGCCAACTTCCGAACGCACGTGAAGCCGTCGGCCGCCGGTTCGTCTCCGCGGCCCTCATCGGTGTCGCCGTGATCCTGCTGGCGGCATCGATCCCCGCCATGACGGCGCTAATCAGCAGCATCCGGTCGTCCTCGTCTCCCGCGCGGCCCCTCTACGGACCGCCGGCCGAGCTGCGCGCCGCCTCCGGCGTGGCGGGTGACTGGGCGCGGTCCGCCAGCGATGCCGCGCCACCCGCGCCGCAGCTTGGCGCCGCGGTGATGGCGGCGGCCGCCGAGGCGGAGCGCTGGCAGCAGGTGAAGGCCCTCGTTACGATCGCGCACGAGCGCGAGGCCCAGCAGCGGGCGCTGGCGAGCCAGCGGGCCGGGGCTGGCGCACCGTACAGCGTCAACGCGGCCTCGGGCTACGCGCCAGGCACCGTGCTGTTGTCGCGCATCACGATCTACGGCTGTACCGGTCCAGGCGGCGGCTACTGCAACCGGATGTCGAGCGGCGGCGAGCCCTTCGCCGGTGCAGCGGCCTGTAGTTCCAACCTGGCCTTCGGCACCAAGCTGAAGATCGATGGCGACCCGACCGGGCGCACCTACGAGTGCCTCGACCGCGGCATGCTCTCGCCGACCTGGGTCGACGTGTACTTCAGCGACACGTCGGACGGCATGGCCTGGCAGCGCCAGCTCGGCTCGACCATGTCCAGGATCCACATCGTCAACTAGCTGCCGACTATGTGGGCGCACGCGCGCGTTCGGGCTGAGGCTGCGAGCGGCGCTGCTGTGATGGCCCCGCCATCGCGCCGCGGCCGGACCGTGCCCACGCACCTCGGCACCGAAGAAGGCCAGCGAAGGGCGCGATCCCCCGTTGTCAATCATGAGAGATTACCGTTACGCAGGAGCGCGCAGAGCGCACATTCCGGCAGATGCGAATGCGGGACGCCCGCGTTACGGATTGGAGAACCCACATGCGTAACGATCACGCCTACGCGACCGAAGTTCGACCCGTTGACAACAAGCCATAACCTGTGTTGCAATTGCCGCCGAGGTCCCCTCGATGCGGGGACAGCGGCCACGATTCAGCGCAAGGATTGTCGAGTCGGGGCATCGAAGGCGGCAGAGGTGGGCTGTTCTTCTCCGATGCAGGGTGGGGGCAAGTCTCGACTGAACATCCCGAAACGCGTTGGGATGCCCTGCGGGGCGGTCGTCCGCGCCTCGTCCCTGATCTGACCTAACCTAGCGCCTGCCTCTCCGATCGCATGCGAGGCGCGAACCCGCGCGGGCGGCTCGCTCCTTGTCCACTCGCGGTTCCTGCACGTGCCGCCCGCAGCCACGCGCGTGCGCCGGGGTCGCCGGGCGAAGGGAGGTGAGGACGCTGCCAAGCACAACCGAATAGAGGCCCCACCGGGGTTGGATCCCGGCAGGGCCAAGGACATAGGCAGGTCGAGCCACACCCAGTCCGTGGAGATTATCGCCTCCCGGCTGGCAGCGCGGCAAGAATCTCGTTGACAGACAGGGCGGAGCCGCGTGCGGCTCTGCGCCCGATGGGAGGAACAACACGTGATGCGATCATTGAAGCGGGCGCGCCTGTTCGGCGCGGTCGCCCTTGCGGTCGTGGTCGGCGGCGCCGCCTTCGCCTTCACGGCGGCGAACACGGTCCCCGACTCCAACGCCGGTCAGGGGACCGGCAACGTCAACGGCTACACGGTCAGCAACATCCACTACACCTACGGCTCGCCGGCGCCCAACTCGCAGGACGTCGACACGGTCAGCTTCACGCTGAGCGCCCCGGCGGCCTCGGCGAATGTATCGCTTGATGGCGGCAGCGGCTGGCAGGGTCCGGCCTCGTGCACGAACCCCTCGGCCAACGACTGGACGTGCGACGTCCAGAGCCTCGGCGTGGCGCTGAGCAAGGTCGTCGCACTCGACGTCGCGGCGGCGCAATAGGGCAGCGTCGCCGGAGGCGGGAGCCGCTGCGGGCTCCCGCCTCCGGCGCGCGAAGAGGAGCGGGCGATGCGCACGTGGTATGCGGCCCCGGGAATCGCGCTGGTGGTGGCGCTGGCAGTGCTGGCGTGGCTGGCCTTCGCGCCCGCCGGACTGGGTGGGCGCGATGCCTACGTCATCACCTCCGGTGTCAGCATGCAGCCGCGCTTTCACACGGGCGACCTCGCGATCGTCCGGCGCGCGAGCCACTACCAGGTCGGCGAGATCGTCGCCTACCACGACCCCGCGATCGGCCGCATCCTCCACCGCATCATCGCCCGGGACGGCGACCGCTTTGTGATGAAGGGAGACAACAACTCCTTCATCGATGCCTATCACCCGACGTCAGCGGAGATCGTGGGCCGGCTCTGGCTGCACGTGCCCGCGGCCGGACGCGTGCTCGTCGCGCTGCGGCAGCCAGCGTGGGCCGCGGCCGCAGCGACGCTCAGCATGCTCCTGTTCGCCGCGCCGATCGCCGGCGAGCGACGGCGGCGCGGCGCCCGAACGACGCACCGGCACGCCGGCGCCGGCGTGGCGGTGCTCGGGCCCGCGGGCCAGGTCGCCGCCGTCGCGCTCTGCCTCGTCGCGCTGGCCGGGGCGGCGCTCGCCGTCGTCGCGTTCCGGCGTGGCAGCACGCACACCGCGCTGGTGCCCGTCGCGTACGAGCAGAAGGGCGCCTTCAGCTACACCGCCCCGGCGCCCGGCGTCTATGCGTCGGGCCAGGCCGCCACAGGCCAGCCCGTCTTCCCGGCGCTCGCCTCGCGCGTCGACCTGACGTTCGCCTACCAGATCAACTCGGTGCTGCCGGTCATCGCGAAGGGCTCCTACCAGGTCGATGCCGTCGTCCGCGGCCAGGACGGATGGACGCGGACACTGCCGTTGGTGCCGCCGACGCCCTTCAGCGCGGACCACTTCCAAACGTCGGCCGTGCTCGACCTCAAGCAGCTCCTGGATCTGATCAACGTCACACAGGAAAGGACGGGCGTCCAGCAGCGCCGGGTCTCGGTTGCCATCGCACCGAGCGTCAACGTCGCGGGCACGGTCGGCGGCGCGCCGTTGAAGGAGACGTTTGCGCCGGATCTTGGCTTCGTCTTCGACCCCGGCGAGCTGCAGGTCGACCGCTCACAGCCGCAGGGGGCGAACCCCTACGGGAGCGATCCCTTCGCCCCCAAGACGTCCGGCACCGCGCGCCAGTCGCGCGTCGTCGCCAGCCAGCTCTCTCTGGCGGGCCTGCGTATCGGCGTCGGGGCTGCCCGCCGCCTCGCGGAGGCGGGCCTCGCCCTCGCGGCGATCGGCGCCGTCGCCTTCTTCGTGCTCCTGCGCCGCGCCGCAGGCGCCGACGAGCCCGCCCGCATCCGCGCGAAGTACGGCGCGCTCCTCGTCTCGCTGCGCGCCTCCGGCCTCGCCGACTCTGCGCGCGTGGTCGATGTCAGCACGTTCGAAGACCTCGTCCGCATCGCCGACCGTTCGGACCGCATGATCTTGCACCAGCAGCGCGGCGCGATGCGCGAGTACTTCCTGGCGGACGCAGAGGTGACGTACCGGTACACGGCCGGCCCCGTCCGCGGCGGCGAGGAGGTGCCCTGATGCGCTGGACCGTGCCGCGGCTGGCGGCGGTCGCGGTGCTGCTGCTGGTCGGCGCCAGCGCCGTGATTGGCTACACCGCGGGGATGGACGTGCCGGTGAGCTACCTTGGCCGCACCACCGTGCCCGTAACGCCGCCGCCGGCCGCCTTCACGGCTACGCCGTCGCCGCGGAGCTCGGCGACGGCGCGCGCGGTGGACGACGCGTCATCGACGCCCGCGGCCTCGGCAACGCCGGTCGCCTCCACCGCGACGCCAGCGGCCGTGGCCACCGCGAGCCCGACCGCCGCGGACACGCCGTCGTCTGTCCCCGGCACGCCGGTACCCGGGGCGCTGCGTCCCGCCCCCGGCAGCGCATCCCCGACGCCCGTCGTGCTGGCGCCGCGCAGCGCGACACCATCGTTGGTGCTGGCGCCCCTGCCAGTGACGGCGACCCCGGCGCCGACGGCGAGCCAGACCTCGGCGCCGGCGGCGACGGCCACGCCGGCCATCTCACCGGCGCCGGCGCTGACCTTCGGCAACGCGGCGCCGGCGTTCTCGATTGACAGCTCCGACTACGCATACCTCAATGGCTCAGACGCGACGCTTGCCTTCGCAGGCACGCTGCTGAGCCTCTCGGTGTACGTCGGTGCGACGGCGCCCGGTGCCCACCTCCGCCTTGCGCTGTATCGCGCGGACGCGACGGGCGATCCGGGCGCCCTGCTTGTCCAGACGCCCGCCACCGCCGCCGTCGTGGGCTGGAACACGCTGCCATCGCCGCCTCTTGCGCTCGCCGCAGGCACGTACTGGATCGTGGCCCAGACCGACAGCCCGGCGACGGTGTATGGCTACACGACCGGGCCGCCGTCGGTGCGCTGGGGCTGGGCGCCGTACACCTACGGCCCCTTCCCCGTGTCCGCCGGGCCGTGGCAACTCCAGGCCGGCCACAGCTTCGCGATGTACGGCACCGTGGCCGGGACGTAGCTCATCTGCGACCGGCGGGAGCGCCACCGGCGTGTGCCGCACCCGCGGGACGCGGCGGGCAGCGCCCGCCACCCAGCCTTCGCCTGCGCTATCCTGCGCGCGATGCCCCGCACACGGCCCAGCGCCGAGACCCTGAAGCAGCGACTGAATGTCGCCCGCATCCCGGAGATCATCGCCCGCCTCGATGACGCTTACGGCCTGCCGGAATGGCGCCCGCACCACGACGCCATCTCCGAGCTGGTGCTCACGATCCTCTCGCAGAACACGTCCGACGCCAACTCCGGCCGCGCCTTCGTGCGGCTGACCGAGGCGTTCCCCGCCTGGGACGATGTCGCGTCGGCGCCGCTCGGCGCGCTGGTCGCCGCCATCCAGCCCGGCGGCCTCGCGCCGACGAAGGCGCCGCGCATCCAGGGGGCGCTGCGCGACATCAAGGAGCGCACCGGCGGCTACGACCTCCAGTTCCTCACCGGACTGCCGCTCGAGGAGGCGCGCGCCTGGCTGCGCAGCATCCACGGCGTCGGCCCGAAGACCGCCGCCTGCGTGCTGATGTTCGCCCTCGGCCGCCCGGCGATGCCCGTCGATACGCACGTCTTCCGGGTCGCCACGCGCCTGGCGCTCATCCCCGAGCGCGCGGGCCGGGCGAGGATGACGCCGGAGAAGGCCCATGAGCTGCTCGAAGCGCAGGTGCCGCCGCGGGACTTCTACGCCTTCCACATCGCCCTCATCAAGCACGGACGGCGCGTCTGCACGGCCCAGCGGCCCCGCTGCCCGGAGTGCGTCCTCCGCGACCTCTGCCCCGCCGCCGCGGTCTTCCATCCGGAGCTGGCCGGCGCGGACCGGGGCCCGGCCCGGGCTGCCGCAATGGTGGGAACATCGCCGCGAAAGACCCCTTCGCAAGCGCCGCGAACGGGTGTATGATCGCCCGGCGGTGCCGTCGCGCGACGTGGCGGCGAGCAGGAGGGGCGAGCAGGAGGGTTGATGATGAGACAGGCATCCCCATCCGCACGAGACCCAGGCACGATCCTGCGCCCGGCGGCGATGCCGGGGCCCGCCGTCCGCGGGCCCGCCGGGAGCACCGGCCGGGCGAAACGCCACACCGTGCAGGTGCGCGCGAGCTTCCGTCGGCTGCCCCGCAGTGCCGGGGCGGCGGGCACCGCGCTGGACTCGCTGAGCTAGCGGAGCCGCCCGGGCGCCCCACCCTCCGGCCGCATGCGCCGCCGCGCGCGCGAGATGGGTGGCGGGGGACCGCGACCCGGCCCGTTGACACCCACGGCAAGGTCCCGATACGCTCGCGTCAACGAAACCGCGCCTGCGATGCAGGAGCCTACCTGCGCGCGGCCCGGCGAGGGCGATGTGGGCCTGGAACCACTGCTAGACATCGCCATGCACGGCGCGGCCGACTGGGCGCCGGCGAATCAGGCTGCGTTCGAAGCGCTGTTCGGTTCCGGCGACGGCCGCTATCCGGCGGCGGCGAAGGACACAGTGGCGCTTCGTCCGGCAGCGGCGAGCAATGAGTCGGGTGTGCCGTATGTGGGTTACATCCACCCGAGCAACCCTACGTCCGGCCAGTACGGCGGCATGTCGATCGCAATCTTCCCAGCACCGGGGGCGCGCTGTCTGGTGACGTTCGTTGTCGGCACCGCTGGCCTCCATCCGGACGACGAGATACTGGGCCGACCCGGGCACGCGCGCAAGGTGCAGGCGCTCTGCGGCTGGTTGAATGCTGCGCACGGCCGCGGCAGGCAGGTGGCATGGGCCAAGCAGGATCCCACGCGCACGGACGAGAATGTTCCGGCGACTGTCATCTCGCACTTCGAACCCTACAAGCGCGTCTTCGATCGATACGGCAAGGTGCTCTACGGGATTTACGCGCCTGGGGACGACGCACAGCTCACGATGGAGGCACTGAAGGCATTCTTCGATCTCATGTTCGCTGAGCGGGGAGTCAAGCCGCTTGTGCCCCTACGGCCCGAGGCAGGAGCGATCCGAGACGCATGGCTCAATCATTTGATGCCCGACCTGTCCGAGGACGATGTGATCGCTCTGCTTGAAGCGCGGCGCTTCGTGATCGTCGAGGGGCCGCCCGGTACCGGCAAGACCCGCCTGGCGCGACGCCTGCTTGCCTGCCAGTACGCCGGGCGGGGCACGTCGATCCAGTTCCACCCGAACACGACCTACGAAAACTTCGTCGGTGGATTGGCCCCAACCCGGACGTCGGAAGGCGTCGGGCTGAGCTTCGCGCCGCAGCCCGGCTTTCTCATGCAAGCCGCCCAGGCGGCTCGAGACGACCCTGCACTTCCATACATTCTCCACGTCGACGAAAT
>JAGWOC010000101.1 GCA_028872875.1 Chloroflexota bacterium
TGGATTTCCGCCCGGGCCGCGGCGAGCGGCCCGCTACACCCGGCCCCTCACCTCGAACACGAACTCCGCCTCGACGCAGGCCCCCAGCGGCAGCTCGGCGACGCCGACGGCGGAGCGGGCGCCGAGGCCGGCGTCGCCGAAGACGTCGCGCAGCAGCTCCGAGGCGCCGTTCGCGACGGCCGGCTGGTCGCCGAAGCCCTCGGCCGACGCGACGAACACCGTCAGCTTCACGACGCGCGCCACGTGGTCGAGCGAGCCCGCGGCCTGCCGGACGACGGCGAGCGCCGAGATCGCGCAGCCGCGGGCAGCCTCGCGCCCGTGCTCGACATCCACCTCGCGCCCCAGCTTGCCCGGGTGCAGCACACGGCCATCCTCGGTGGCGATCTGGCCTGCGACGAAGACGAGGTCGCCGCTCCGCACCCAGGGCGCATAGGCCCAGCGCGGCTTCGGTACGTCCGGCAGGATGATGCCCAGCTCGGCAACTCGCTGTTCGGGCGTCATGGCCATCCTCCTGAATGCGATTGTGAAGTCCGCTACGGGAGGGAAAGCGTCCGTCCAGCGATCCCGCCAGCGGGGACACACAACCGTTCGCACTCGTTTAACAACTTTCCCAAAGGTGCTTAACGCCGGGGGCGTATGATATGGACAAACCCAAGCCAGCGGCGCCGTGACGATGCTCCCCCCTTCACGGCGCCGTTTGCTGTCTCCTTCATCCCGCTGGCAGCACTGGCGCCCATCATCGGGGCGCGCCCCGCCTCACGGCAGCGGCGCGGCTTGGGGCATGATGATGCCGACGATGCGCGCGCGGCTGACCCAGCCCGTCAGGCGGCCATCCTCGACGATCGGCACCTGCGTCTGCTGGGCTGCTTCCATCTGTTCGAGCACGGACGCGAGGTCGGCGTCCGGGGCCGCCGTGACGATCGCGGCGGCGGGCTGCATCGCGGCGCCGGCGCGCACGCCGGGCCAGCGATCGCGGGGCACGCGCGCGAGCTCGACGTCGGTGACCATGCCGGTGACGCGCTCGTCGCCATCGACGACGAAGGCGCAGAGGCCGTACCGCGGCTGGTAGTAGCGGCTCATCGTCTGCAGCAGGTCCAGGTCGGGGTCGATGCGGGGCAGCACCGTCTGCATCACGCTCGACGCCGGGTGCGCACGGAGGTCATCGAGCAGGCGCGTGCGCGTCCAGGACGCGCGCGCGGCGTTGTCGATGAAGAGTCCGACGAGGATGAACCAGACGCCGCTAAACGGGTCGAACCACGGAATGACCCGGACGAGGACGAGCATGCCCGCGGCGATCAGCGCGTAGCCGAGCCCGCGGCCGACGTACGAGGCCCACTGCGTGGCTGTGCGGAAGTTGCCGGTGATGCCCCAGAGCGCGGAGCGCAGCACGCGACCGCCATCGAGCGGGAAGCCGGGCGCCATATTGACGATGGCGAGCGAGAGGTTCATGACGAAGAGCCACTGCCACATCACCTGCGTGCGGTTGTCGCGCAGCCCGGGCGCGTACGCTAGCCCGAGGAAGATGCCGGCGAGCGCGACGCTCGTCAGCGGTCCCGCGATCGCCATCACGAACTCGATCAGAGGGCGGCGCGCGTCACGGGTGATCTGGGAGACGCCGCCGAGCATGAAGAGCGTAATCGCACGCACGGGGATGCCGCTCCGCCGCGCGATCAGGCTGTGCGCCAGCTCGTGGATGATGATCGAGGCGAAGAAGAAGATGCCGCTGACGGCGGCGAGCGTCCAGTAGAACCAGAGCGGCTGGCCATCGAGGACGCTGGGATAGACGGCCGTGCCCAGCAGGAAGACGAACAGCGAGAGCGTGATCAGCCAGGAGGCGTTGACCTCAATGGGTACGCCGAAGAGCGCGCCGACGCGGACGCTGCCTCGAAACATCTGACCTCCGCCACCTGCGGGCCCCGGGGACGGCGTCAGTCTAACGTATCGGGGCCGCCAGAGGCGGGGGCCCATACTGGAGGTTGGATGTTGGAGGTTGGAGGTTGGATCTTGGAGGTTGGCATTCGTCATGGCGCAGGGGCGCCATCCCAGGGGGTGCACATCACCCGTACGCCGCCGAATGAACGAAAGCACCCCCAGCGTCCGGCCCAGATGCCAGGACGTGCCCGCGCCTTCCCACATCGAGCATCCAGTATCTACCATCCAATACGGTCCGTCGCGGGGCGGGCACTCCGACAAGCGCAAGGAGCGAGCGATGCAGGAAGAGCAGGGCCCCGTCCGGGCGCCGGAGTTCCCATCGGACGTGACGTGGCTCCAGGGCGGGCCGTTGCGGATGGCGGACCAGCGGGGCAGGGTGGTGCTGGTCGACTTCTGGGACTACACCTGCGTGAACTGCCTGCACACGCTGCCGTACGTCAAGGAGTGGTACCGGCGCTATCACTCGCTCGGATTGGTCGTGGTCGGCGTGCACGCGCCCGAGTTCTCGTTCGCGCGGGAGAGCGGCAACGTGCTGCGGGCGGTACGCGAGCAGGACATCCAGTATCCGGTCGCGCTGGATAACGAGTACGCGACCTGGCAGGCGTACGCGAACCGCTACTGGCCGGCGAAGTACCTCATCGACGCGAACGGCTACCTGCGCTACTACCGGCCCGGCGAGGGTGGATACGGCGAGACGGAGGGCGCGATCCAGGAGCTCCTGCGCGAGCAGTTCCGGGAGATCCTGCTCCCCGGCCTGATGGAGCCGGTGCGCGAGGAGGACCGGCCGGGCGCAGTGTGCTACCGCGTGACGCCGGAGCTGTACCTGGGCTACCAGCGAGGGCTGATCGGCAACGTGGCGGGCGTGACGCCCGACGCCGCGGCGCGCTATCGCGACCCGGGCAAACACATCGACGGGAACGCGTACCTCGAAGGCGACTGGCTGCTGGCGGGCGAATACCTGGCACGGCCGGCCGGCGCGAACGGCGAGAGCCGCCTCGTCGTGCCGTACATGGCGAAGGAGGTGAACCTGGTGATGCACCCGCCGACCTTCGGCGGCGCGGCGACGATCGCGGTGCTGCAGGACGGCGCGCCGCTGCCGGCTGATGACGCCGGCGCCGATGTGGTCGCCGGCGCCGCGGCGGCGCTCGTGACCGTCGACACGCCGCGCATGTACCGGCTGGTGAACAACCGCGAGATCGACCGGCACGAGCTGACGCTGGCGACGACCTCGGACGGCGTGGCGCTGTACGCGTTCACATTCACGTCCGCCTGCGTGGAGGGGGAAGGCCCAGAAGGACCCCGAACCTAGTCCTGCCTTGCGCCCTCGGTTCATCGGGACAGGACCTCCTCTGCGGGCCGCTATACTGCGCGCACGATGCACAACCCGTTCCTGGCCGCGCTCGAAGACCGCGTGCTGCTCGGCGATGGCGCCATGGGCACGCTGCTGCACGCGCGCGGCATCGCGCAGAACGCGTGCATCGATGCACAGGTGCTCGAGCAGCCGGACGTCGTGCGGCGCATCCACGAGGACTACATCGCGGCCGGCGCGGACATCATCGAGACGGACACGTTCGGGGCGAACCGGTACCGTCTCGGGCGCTTCGGGTACGCCGACAAGGTGCACGCGGTCAACTTCCGGGCGGCGCGCCTGGCGCGGGACGCCCGCGAGATCAGCGGCCACCCGGTGTTCGTCGCGGGCGCGGTCGGGCCGACGGGGCGCATGCTCGGCACGGTCGGCGACATCCGGCCGGAGGAGGTGCGGGCGGCGTTCCGCGAGCAGGTGGAGGCACTGCTCGAAGGCGGCGTCGACCTGATCATCCTGGAGACCTTCCCCGACCTCGCGGAGCTGCGCGAGGCCGTGCTGGCCGTGAAGGACGCCTGCGACCTGCCCGTCGTGGCCCAACTGACGTTCCAGCGCGACGGCCGCACCGCGGCCGGCGAGCCGCCCGACGAGGTGGCGAACGTCGCAGGCGCGCTGGGCGCCGACGTCGCCGGCGTCAACTGCAGCCTGGGGCCGCAGTCGGCGCTCGAGGTCATCGAGCAGATGGCGGCGCAGACATCGATCCGGCTGTCGGCGATGCCGAACGCGGGCCTGCCGAAGTACATGGACCATCGGCTCGTGTACCCGTCCACGCCGGAGTACTTCGCCGAGTACACGCGCAAGCTGGTCGAGGCGGGCGCGAACATCGTCGGCGGCTGCTGCGGCACGACGCCGGAGCACATCGCGCGGATGCGCGAGGCGCTGGCGGGGGAGTGGAACCGGCGTGGCGGCCGGGCGGTGCTGCGCGCGGGGCCGGCGCCCGCGGCGGGCGGCGTCGTCGAGGTGCGCGGCGCGCCGGACACGGGCCGCGTGCCCGGGCGCCGCACGCTGCGGGAAAAGCTGGCGGCGGGCGAGTTCGTGGTGAGCGTCGAGCTGGACCCGCCGCGGGGGCTGAACCCGCGCAAGGCGCTCGAAGGGGCGGCGCGCCTCAAGCAGCTCGGCGCCGACTGCATCAACATCGGCGACAGCCCGATGGCGCGCGTGCGGATGAGTGCGATCGCCCTGGCAGTGCTGATCGAGGAGCGCATCGGTGTCGAGCCGATCATTCACTTCACATCGCGCGACCGCAACCTGATGGCGATCCAGAGCGACCTGCTGGGCGCGCACGCGCTCGGCATCCGCAACGTGATCGCGCTGACGGGCGACCCGCCCGCGAGCGGCGACTACGCGCGCGCGACGGCGGTGTGGGACGTGGACTCGATCGGCCTCATCAAGATCCTGAAGATGCTGAACAGCGGCAGCGACTGGGCCGGCAACTCGATCGGCAAGGGCACGGAGTTCTTCGTCGCCTGCGCGGCGAACCCGACGGCGGGCGACGTCGAGGTGGAACTGGACCGCGTCCGGCGCAAGCTTGAGGCGGGCGCCGACCTGCTGATGACGCAGCAGATCTACAGCGCGGAGATCCTGCGCGGCTTCCTCGAGCGGTTGGGGCCGATCGACGTGCCTGTGCTCGCCGGCATCATGCCGTTGCAGAGCTTCCGGCACGCGGAGTTCATCCACAACGAGCTGCCGGGCGTCTTCGTGCCGGAGGACGTGCGCGAGCGCATGCGGCGCGCGGGCGAGAACGGCAAGGCGGAGGGCATCGCGCAGGCGGGCGAGCTGCTGGAGGAGTGCCGCGCGCTGGTCAACGGCGTCTACCTCGTGCCGTCGTTCGGGCGCTACGAGGTCGTCGGCGAGCTGGTCACGCAGGCGAAGCGGGAGTAGTTAATAAGCACATGCATGAGTGGTATCCTTCCACTTGCGCAAAGTCGCGCGCGGGCAGAGGGCGAGGGGAAGACGAACGCGATGCGCAATTTGGGAGCGATCCTGGTCATCGCTGCTATGGCGACGGGCCTATGGGCGTGCGGCGAATCCACCAAGGAGGAACGAACCGCTACGGCCATGCCTGCAGCGAGCACCATCGCGCCGCCCCCGAAGGTCGCGATTGAGGAGTTCCGCGCCGCGTGGAACGCGAACGTACGGCGGCTCCGCGCCGACGCGCTCGCTATCTCCGCGCTGCCGCTCCGGACCGTTGATTCCCAGGCGGTGCCGGGTGCCACGCCTCCCGCCACGATTGGGCCGTCCAACGCATTTCGCCATGAGTTTTCGTCCGACTTGCTGTTGTCAGGCCAACTAGACAGCGATGGGCGATTCCTGTGCACGGTGACGCTCACCTGGCTGCGCGGGGCCGACGTCTCCACATTAGCAGCAGCCAGAGAGGCAATGCTGTACGCGATCGACCCCCGCATGGATCCCACCGGCGCGGATGAGGTCCTCTATCACTTAGGATTCCTCAACTCTGAGACATATCAGTTCAAGACAACGACGCGCCATGACGGCATTGAATATGCCGCCTTGAAACAGAGCGAGGGGTACTTGCAGGCGTTCTTCTACAATCCACACGAACCGCATAAGTCAGGAGGCTCAAGATGTGGGTGATGACCCCGTACGACGGATCGGTAACAACGCCTTGCAGCGGGCCACCGCACGCGACGATCTACAACTATGCGGTCGATACTGCCGCAGGGGTCAGTACACCCGCCCGGTTCAGAGTGCACCCATACGATCGCGACCGGTTTGCCGCTTACGGCTGCGAGATACGCGCAACCGTGATCAGTAAGGGGACGTCTGCGCTGGCGGCTACTATTACGATGCCGGTGGCAACCGCGTGAATGCGAGCGCAGGCGAGATCGTGCAACTCCGAGTGGAAGCGGTATGCGTCAATGGTGGGAGAAGCCTCCTCGGCTTCATGAGCTACCACCACATCTCCTACACGGCGGCTCTGAACGCCGAACTACGTGACCAGGGCGTCGTCGGCTACGTGGGCGGGTACAGCCAACTACTGGGAGGACAGTGGGCGGTGATCTACACATCCGGCATGTGCTGGAGTGGCCCGCACACGCACCAGGAGTTTGGGGGCATCACACCTGTGGGCTGCGCATCCTCGCCACCAGTCGTGGGTTACATGGGCGGGTAAGCGCGCAGATCTGTCGACGCCGCGTGGCACCGATGATCTGCTGGGGAATCATCGCGCTTCCATCAAGGCCGCACGGGCGACAACCGGGGGCCTCTAACTAATGCTCCTCGTCCACGACCGAGTCGATGAGCTTGCGGACGCGCTCGTTGAGGGCGCGGTGCTGGGGCTCGGTGAGGCCGGGGTCGGCGTCGAGCAGGCGCTCGGCCTCGTGGCGCGTCATCTCGA
>JAGWOC010000102.1 GCA_028872875.1 Chloroflexota bacterium
TTCGGCCGCCTCGCGGAAGAGAAGGATGTTGCCTGCCTGCTTCGAGCGCTGGCGATCGCCTCCCGGCAGGAGCGCCGGCTCAAGGTGCTCATCGTTGGCGACGGCTACGAGCGGGACCGCCTGCTGGCGCTGACGGCTCAGCTCGGTCTCGAGGGGAAGGCTATCTTCACTGGCCATCGCGGCGACGCCAGGGCGCTGATGCGGCGCGTCGCATTCGTCGTCCATCCACCCTGGTTCGAAGGGCTCCCGCACACGCTGATCGAGGCGCTGGAGGCAGGATGCCCCATCGTCGCCACGCGCGTCGCCGGCTGCGTCGAGGTCGTGGACGACGGGGTCAACGGCGTGCTCGTCGAGCCGCGCGATCCTGAAGGGCTGGCGGGCGCGATGGTGGCGATGGCCGGCGACCCGGCCGCGCGGGCCAGGTATTCGGCGAACGCGCGCGCCCGGTACATGCGTGATTTCTCCGCGGACCAGATGGTGCGCTCCGTGCTGGAAACATACAACCGCATCACGTCGAGACGCGGGCACTGAAACAGGCCGGGCTCACTCAGGGGACCGGAGCCGGGGTACGGCGTCCTGACACGTCCGCGGGCCGACCAATACTCCGCACAATCTCAACGAACTCCAGCGCTCTCTTGCAACCACAGGCGCCTGCGTTTCTGTTAGCCTTGCTCTCGGGCGCACGCTCTGCGTCGTCAGGAGCGGTCCGTGGCCAGGAGATCCATCCAGTTCGGCCTGCTCGGCCTGCTCCTGCTTGGTGCAGGGGTGGCCGCCTCCGTCCCCGTGCGCGTCTTCGGCCTCCCCTGGTCCTCGTCCCCCAGTTCGGCGGACCCCGCGGCCGCCGTCGCCGCCGCCGCGCAGACCAACCTCACCGTCGACGCCAGCACGCGCTACCAGACGATCGACGGCTGGGGCGTCAACGCCAACCCCAAGAACTGGGGAAACCCGGCGTACCCGCCGCTGAAGCCGGGGCTCGACCTCCTCGTCCACGACCTCGGCGCGAACCTCTGGCGGGTCGACCTGTTCGGCACGTCGACGTGGGAGGCGGTGAACGACAACAGCGACCCGTTCACCTACAACTGGGCGTACTACAACAACCTCTACGCCACGAATCCCGCGTTCCAGAGCCTCTGGGCGACGCTCCAGGAGTTGAACGCGCAGGGCATCCAGCCGATCCTCAGCGCCAGCGGGCAGGTGCCCGCGTGGATGGGCGGGACCACGATCAACAACAATGACGAGTTCGCGGAGATGTTCGCCTCGCTCGTCTACTACGCGCGCAACACCGCGCACATCCAGTTCACGCTCGTCGACCCGCTGAACGAGACCGACATCTGCGGCGGCTCCCCGGAGGGCCCCTGCGTCGCGCCGGCGCAGTTCGATACGATCCTCAGCAAGCTCCGCGCGCGCTTCGTCCAGCTCGGCATGTCCGACCTGCGCTTCGTCACGCCGGAGACCTCGTCGCCGAGCACGGCGTACGACGGCGCGATCCTCTCCGACCCTTCCGTGGCGCCCTACATGGCGGCGTACGCCGGACACCACTACGGGCCGGACGACGTGAGCTCGGTCGTCAGCCAGATCAAGAGCTCGGCGTACCCGCAGCCGAACTTCTGGATGGCGGAGTACTCGTCCGGGATGTACGGACCGCTCGACGGCGGCGCGCAGGTGCCGGACGAGTGGGCGTTCACGAAGGACATGTATAACAACCTGTTTTCGTTTGTCTCGACGGGCGCCAGCGCGGCGATGGTCTGGGACGCCTACGACAACGTCCACGACCACTCCGGCCACTACACGTACTGGGGCCTGCTCGACACGCTCAACGGCTACACGCCCAGGAAGCGCTACTACGGCGCGAAGCAGGTGTTCGCGTATGTGCAGCCGGGCTCGGTGCGCGTGCAGTCGTCCTCGTACCTGAACGGCGTCGTCGACGTGCTCAGCTTCGTGAACGATGCCACCGGCACCGTCACGATCGTCGGCATGAACTCGAATACCACGCCGCAGACCATCGTCGGCTCCATCGCGAACTTCGCGTCGCCGCAGAGCCTGTCGCTGTACCAGACCAACGCCACGCAGAACGACGCGCTGGCCGGCACCGTACCGGTGTCGGGCGGCGCCTTCACCGTCACGGTGGCGCCGGACAGCATCTTCACGCTCACCGGCTCGGCCTGCGCCGCGTGCCCGACGTCCACGCCCACGGCGACCGTCCCGCCCCTGCCGACGAACACCGCGACGCCGACCAGCACGCCGGTCCCCCCGGGCCAGAAGCTGACGTTCGGCTACACCTCGACGGTCGGCGCCAACGACAACTCAGACTACGGCGACCTGAACGGCAGCCCGGCGACGGTCACGGCCACCGGCACGCTGCTGAGCCTCTCGGTCTACGCCGGAGCGGTGACACCGGGCTCCCACCTGCGGCTCGCCCTCTACTCGACGAACGCCAACGGCAATCCCGCGCAGTTGCTCACCCAGACGGGCGATGTCGCCGCCGCCGCCGGCTGGAACACGATCGCGGCGTCGCCCGTCGCCCTCTCGCCGGGCACGTACTGGATCCTCGCCCAGACGGACGGCGTGGGCACGGTGTATCGCGTCGCCAGCGGGCTCAGCCCGTCGTATGCCGTCGCCTGGACGGGGCAGGCGTACCCGTACGGCGCGTTCCCCCCGACGGTCAGTCCCTGGGTAACGACAGCCGGCCAGTCGTTCGCCATGTACGGCACGATGCTGACCGCGGGCGCGTCGCCCACCGTGACGCCCACCGCCATCCTGCCGCCGACGCCGACGCCGTGCGGCCCCCCGAGCGACGCCTGCAACATCGACACGGACCAGGACGGCTACTCTGATCAGCGCGAGATCGCCCTTGGCAAGAACCCGCTGGTCTACTGTCCGATCATGCGCGCCGACGTAAACGGGGACGGCACGGTCAACATCTTCGACGTCGCGACGGTCGCCGGGTACTACGGCTACACCGTGCCGCCGGCGCCGGCGCGGTTCCAGCAGGGGCCGCCGCCGTTCTCAGGCGTCATTAACATCCTCGACCTTTCGAAGATGGCAATGGTGTATCAGAAGAAGGTCAGCGCCTGTCCCTGAGGCGCGGCCCCGTCCTGTCAAGACCAGTCGTCAAGTCTCAACCAGAGCTCATCGCGGGTGTTGTACCATCACGCCCTGCGTGGAGCGGCAGGCGCCGGGATCGCCGCCGCGCGGGAGCGCCCGCTGGAGTACGGGCATGGTGGGATTGACGCGCCGCATCGCCGTTCGCCGGGGCATTCTGCTGGTGGCCGTCTGCGGCCTGATCGCCGTCGCGCTGCCTCTCACGTCGGTCCGCCGGACGTATGGCACCGCCGGCACGCTGCTGGTCGGCGACCAGGCGATCGAGGCGCAGGTCGACTCGAACGCCGCCGGCATGGCGGAGGCCGCACAGTACACCGCCGTCGCGAGCGGCACCGCCAGCAACGTGTTCGTCTACATCGACGCCGGCAACAGCGCCAGCAGCGCCGTGGTCGGGCTCTACACGAACAGTGGCTCGAACAATCCCGGGACACTGCTCGCGCAGGGCAGCATCCCGTCGCTCGTGTCGGACGCATGGAACGCCGCGACGATTCCGCCAGTCAGCATCACGGCCGGCACGACGTACTGGATCGCGCTGCTCGGACCCGCCGGCGGCGGCATCATCAAGTTTCGCGACGTCCAGACGGGCGGGCGGACGCAGGTCAGCGCCCAGACGACGCTTACATCGCTGCCGGGCGCCTGGTCACCGGGCACCAGTTACGCCAACTCGCCGATGTCTGCCTACGCCGCCACGGCCGATACAACGCCGCCGGTGCTCTCCGCGATCAGCACCGGATCGATCGGCGACCTCAGCGCGGTCGTCACGTGGACGACGGATGAGCCGTCGACGTCCGAGGTGGACTACGGCGCCACGCCGGCGTACGGCAGCAAGATGCTCGACCCGGGCCTCGTGACGGCGCATAGCGAGCTGCTGACGGGCCTGCAACCGGGCACGCTCTACCACTTCCGCGTCGTCAGCGCCGACGCCGCGGGCAACACGTCGGCCTCCGCGGACTTCGCGTTCACGACGAACCCGCCGGGGCCGGCGGCCGCGACGCAGGGCGAGTGGTCCCCCGTCATCAACTGGCCGTTCGTCGCCGTGCACGGCTCCCTCCTCAACACGGGCAAGGTCGTGATGTGGGACGCCTGGGAGACTGCTCCGCTCAATACGCACGTCTGGGACCCCGGAACGCAACTGTTCACGAACGCACAGGTCGATTCCGCGATCTTCTGCGATGCCCAGGTCTTCCTGTCCGACGGACGCCTGCTCAGCGTCGGCGGCCACAACGGCGGCGAGATCGGCATCAAGGACAGCGAGGTCTTCGACCCGGTGACCAACACATGGACGCGCGTCGCCGACATGAACTTCCCGCGCTGGTACCCGAGCGCGACCGAGCTCGGTGACGGGCGCATCGTGGCGTTCAGTGGCAACACCACGCCGGGGAACTGGGCGGACACGCCGGAGGTCTATAGCCCGGCGACGAATACCTGGACGACGATCCCCGTCTCGACGGCCGACGTGCACGAGACCGAGTACCCGCTCAGCTTCCTCCTGCCCAACGGCAAGATGCTCATCATCGCGCCGCAGGGTGGCATCACGCGGCTCCTCGACCCCAACGCCAGCACCTACGGCAGCGCCGGCCTCGGCAGCAACCCCATGCTGAACGGCTCGGCGGCCATGTACCGCCCCGGCAAGATCCTCTACACGGGCGGCGGGCCAACGAACGGCCCGTCGAGCACGGCGGCGGCCGTCGTCGACATGACGGGCGCCACGCCCGCCTGGCAGCTCACAGCGCCGATGGCCTACCCGCGCTACATGCACAACCTCGTCAACCTTCCCGACGGCACGGTGCTGGCGGTCGGCGGCGCGACGACCGTCGACGAGACGACGCACAGCGGCTCGCTCAATGCCGAGATCTGGGACCCGAACACCGGCGCCTGGACGACGATGGCCGCGCAGGTCGACCCCCGCCTGTACCACTCGATCGCGCTCCTGCTGCCCGATGGGCGCGTCCTGTCGGCCGGCGGCGGCCGCTGGTCGACGGGCATCGACTACCCGACCGCGGAGATCTTCTCGCCGCCGTACCTGTTCAAGGGCGCGCGGCCGGCCGTGACGGCCGCTCCGGCGGCGATCGGGTACGGGTCGCCGTTCACGATCACCACGCCGGACGCCGCGGGCATCACGCAGGTGTCGCTGGTCAGCATGGCCGCCGAGACGCACACGCTCGACATGTCACAGCACTTCGTGCCGCTCACGTTCACGGCGGGATCCGGAACGCTCTCCGTGCAGGGGCCAGCGACGGCGAACATCGCGCCGCCCGGCTATTACATGCTGTTCGTCGTCAACAGCGCCGGTGTGCCGTCCGTCGCGAAGGTCGTCCAGGTCACGAGCGGCCCGGTGCCCACGGCCACCCCGAGCGGCAGCCCGACACCGGTCGCCAGCGCCACGCCGACGCCGACGACCGTGCCGGGCTCCACACCGACGATGACGAGCACGCCGGCCGCTACGTCCACGCCCACGCTGACACCGACAGCGACGAGCACGCCGCCGCCGGTGGTCGTGTTCGGCCGCACGGCGAGCACGGGAACGAACGACAGTTCCGACTTCGGCTACATCAACGGCTCGCGCTTCGCGCTCTCGGTGCCGGGCACGCTGACGGCGCTCTCGGTCTACGTCGGCGCGACGCCGGCGAACGCGCACGTCCGGCTGGCGCTCTACGGGACGAACGGGAGCGGCGACCCGGGGGCGCTGGTGGCGCAGACGGGTGAGGCGGTGGCCGCGGCTGGCTGGAACACGCTGGCGGTCACGGGCGGGCCGCCGCTGGCGGCGGGGACGTACTGGATCGTGGCGCAGACGGACAACGTGGCGACGGTGTACCGCGTCGTAAGCGGGCTGACGGCGGCGGACTTCGTCGGCTGGGCGCCACAGGCGTACGGGGCGTTCCCTGCGGGCATCAGCGGCTGGGCGAAGTTCGCCAGCCAGTCGTTCGCGATGTACGGCACCGTCTCGACGGCGCCGCCGGCGACGGCGACCGCTACGGCGACGCCGGCGGTCACGTCTACGGCGACGCTGACGCCGACCGCCACCCTCACGCCGCCGGCGACGAGCACGCCCGCGCCGAGCGCCACGAGCACGCCGACGCCGACGACCGTGCCGGGCGCAACCGCGACCAGCTCGCCGACCGTCACCAGCACGCCCACCGCAACGAATACCCCGACCGCCACCGCGACGCCGCTGCCATCCTCCACGCCCACGACGACGCCGACCAGCAGCCCGGTGCCGACGGCCACGAACACGCCGCAGCCCGTGGTCGTGTTCGGCCGCACGGCGAGCGCGGGGACGAACGACAGCTCCGACTCCGGCTACATCAACGGCTCCCGCTTCACGCTCTCGGTGCCGGGCACGCTGACGGCGCTCTCGGTCTACGTCGGCGCGACGCCGGCGAACGCGCACATCCGGCTGGCGCTCTACGGGACGAACGGCAGCGGCGACCCGGGGGCGCTGCTGGCGCAGACGGGCGAGGCGGTGGCCGCGGCGGGCTGGAACACGCTGCCGGTCACGGGCGGGCCGCCGCTGGCGGCGGGGACGTACTGGATCGTGGCGCAGA
>JAGWOC010000208.1 GCA_028872875.1 Chloroflexota bacterium
CGCATCGGCTCGCCGCTCTTCCACCTCGGAATCCTCGGCGTCCTCGGCGGCCACGTCGTCGGCAGCCTCGTCCCCGCCCGGGCGACCCGCGCGATCGGCGTCTCCGACCACCTCTACCACCTGGTTGCGCTCGCCGCCGGCGGCAGCTTCGGCGTCCTCGCGCTCGCCGGCATCGTCATCCTCAGCCTGCGCCGTCTCCTGATCGCGCGCGTGCGCCGCAACGGCAGCCCGGTCGACATCGCCGTCGACCTGCTCCTGCTTACGGTGATCGGACTCGGCATGGGGGAGACGATCGGCTGGCAGCTCGGCGTCGGCGAGTACGCCTACCGCGACACCGTCTCCGTCTGGTTCAGGCAGCTGTTCACGCTCCACCCCGACGCCGCGCTGATGAGCGGAGCCCCTTGGATCTACCAGGCGCACACGCTCGCCTCCATGACGCTGCTCGCGCTCTGGCCGTTCAGCCGGCTCGTGCACGTCTGGACGGCGCCCCTTCAGTACGTCGTGCGCCGCGCGCACATCCTCTACCGCGGACGACTTTCCACCTCGCCGTCGTAGGCCGTGCTCGAGCGCGCGATCGGTCCGCTCTATCCCGGCTACTTCAACGTCGTCATGGCGACCGGCATCGTCTCGAACGGCTTCTTCCTGCTCGGCCACCACACGCTCTCAACCGCCCTGCTCGTCGTTGCGCTCGTCGTGTATCCGCTGATGCTGCTCGCGCTCCTGCTGCGGGCCTTGCTCTATCCGCGGCGGCTCTGGGCCGACCTGGTCGATCCGCGGCTCGTGTTCACCTTCTTCACCCTCGTCGCCGGCACCGATGTGCTCGGGATCGGGCTGCATCTGCGCGGCCACGACCACATCGGCGTCTGGCTGTGGCTGTTCGCGCTCACCGTCTGGGTGCTGTTCGGCTACTTCAGCTTCTCGGTGCTCACGTTCGTGAACAGCGAGCAGGGCGCGGAGGTCGTCCACGGCGGCTGGCTGATCGCGATCGTCGGCACCGAGTCGCTCGCCATCCTCGGCGTCGCCGTCGCCCCGCGCCTCGGCGCGCGCGAGAACCTCGCCCTCGTCGCCGTCTACGCCCTCTGGGGCATCGGCATCGTCTTCTACGGCATCTTCATCACCCTCTTCACCCACCGCATCTTCTTCCTGCGCCTCGAGCCGCCCGAAATGGGGCCGCTCTTCTGGGTCGTCATGGGCGCCG
>JAGWOC010000030.1 GCA_028872875.1 Chloroflexota bacterium
GCCGGCCTCAAGGACGAAGGCATCCGCGTCAACTGCGTCTGCCCCGGCGTCGTCAACACGCCGATGGTCACCGGAATCCTCAACAGCGTCACCGGGCCCGAGCGCGAGGAGATCGAGCGCGTGCTCAGCCGCATGCCGATGATGCCGCCCGAAGAGATCGCCCAGGGCGTCTACGAGCTGATCACCGACGACGACGCCGCCGGCTACGCGATGGGCATCATGTACAACCAGCCGCACCGCATCGTCCCGGCGCCCGTCACCCTGCCGCTCTCCTCGGGCGATGCCTCCGGGGCGTCGCGCGGCTGAAGGCACGCGGCTTCGGGCCGCCCCGTCATCGGCTGCTACAATGCGCGGGTTGGAGGGATGCTGGTGGTTGGTGTGGTCCCCGCATGAACTGGTTGCCGTCGCCCGAGACCAGGGCGGCCGTCCTGAAGAACCCCTTCGTCCTGGCAGGCCTCGCCGTCGTCGTGCTGCTCGGCGCGACCGCCGGCGTGCTGGTGCTCGTCGATAGCGCGCGCAACAGCACCGCGCCGGCGCCCGCCGTCGTCGTCGACCAAACGACCGCGACGCCGGGCCCGGTCGCCAGGACGGCCGTCGCCGCGGGCGTGCAGGGGACCGCGAAGCAAGTCACGGCCGTCCGCTCGGCCCCCGGGCGGGGCACTCCCGTTCTCGGTACCATGCCCCAGGGATCGGAAGTCGTCATCGACGGCCGCACCACCGACTCGGGCTGGTACCGCGTCATCTACCCGCCCGGCTCCGAGCTCCATGGTTGGGTCGAAGCCGACTTCCTCACCGTCACGGGCGATGCCGCGGCGCTCGTCGTCGCCACCGCGGAGCCGCCCGTCTACGTCGACGTCCCGACGCTGCCCCCTGCGGATACCCCCGTCCCGAGTACGCCGTCCGTGACCGCGACCGCCGCCGGCACCCCGACGGCTACCGCCCTGCCCGACCTTGTGATCGGTACGACGCCGACGATCTCGGGCGGCCTCCTGTTCGTGACGGTGATCAATCAGGGCCGCGGCCCCGCCGTCGGCAACCTCGTCGTCGCCGTCTTCAACCAGGACGGCAGCAAGCTGCTCGGCGGCGCCACCGTCCCCAACTTCACGCTCGAACCCGGCCGCAGCATCGACGTCGGCACCGGCCTCGCCGTCTCGGGCGACCAGACGCTGCTGATCATCGTCGACCCCAACGGCACCATCCCGGAGAGCGACGACACCAACAACCGCATCCTCATCCGCGTCGCCACCGGCCAGCCGTCGCCGACCGCCGCCGTGCCGGCCGGCTCGACGCCGGCGCACACGCCGACGCCTCAGTAGCGCGGGACGCTCCCCCGCCCGAGCGGCCGCCGGGCCCCTTGCGGCGCCGCCTTGCCGCGACGCTACAATGGGCCTACTTCCGAAGATCGCCAGCACCCATAGCCCGGCCCGGGTGGTAGGACGCCGCGAAGATGACTGTTGCACTGTTGAGGTCCGACCTGCAGACGAGCCGCGAGCGTCTCTTCGCGCCCCTCGGCGCCCTCAACGACGAGCAGTTCCGTCACGTCCCCGCCGGCGAGACCTGGTCGATCGCGACGCACCTGGCGCACCTCCTCCGTGTCGAGCGCACCTTCACCGGGCGCGCCGCGCTCGCGCTCACCCACGACGAGCCGCGCATCGAAGCCACCGGCTCGGCCAACGACGGCGACCCCGCCCTCGCGCAGTCCCTCGCCGTGCCCCAGATCATCCACGGCATGCAGGCCGCGCGCCGCGCGCTCGATGAGCTCCTCGCTCGCTGCGACGACGCGATGCTCGAGCGCGCGATCGTCCACCCGCGCTTCGGCCGCATGACCGTCGCGCAGGTCGCCGCGAGGATGGCCGCGCACGAGCGCGAGCACGCCGCGGACGTCGAGCGCCTCGCCGCGCAGGCGCCGCCGACGCGCCGCGTCATCATCCCGCTGGCGCAGCGCACGTAGGCGGAGCGAGGGGGCGGGCGGCATGGGCACGATCGAAGACGTCAAGGAACGCATCGACATCGTCGACCTCGTCTCCCAGTACGTCGCCCTGAAGAAGGCCGGCCGCGGCTACACGGCGCTCTGTCCCTTCCACAGCGAGCGCACCGCCTCGTTCCACGTCGACCCGTCGCGCCAGACCTGGCACTGCTTCGGCGCCTGCGGCACCGGCGGCGACATCTTCCGCTTCATCATGAAGAAGGACGGCGTCGAGTTCCGCGACGCCCTCCACACGCTCGCCGAGCGCGCCGGCGTCGCCCTCGACCAGCGCCGCGACCCCGTCGAGGACGCCCACCGCGCGCGGCTGTACGAGATCAACGAGGCCGCCGCCGCCTTCTTCCACAGCACGCTCCTCGAGTCCGACGCCGCGCACGCCGCCCGCGCCTACCTCGAGGAGCGCCGTCTCGCTGACTCCTCCGTCGAGCGGTTCCAGCTCGGCTACGCGCCGAACACCTGGGAAGCGCTGCTGCAGCATCTCGCGGCACGTGGCTTCGACGCGAAGGACGTCCGCAACGCCGGCCTCGCCGTCGAAGGCGACCGCGGCGCGTACGACCGCTTCCGCCACCGCCTCATGTTCCCGATCCGCGATGACCGCGGCCGCATCGCCGGCTTCGGCGGCCGCATCTTGCCCGGCGACGCGCTCGGTGCCGGCGATGTGCACGCCAAATACGTCAACACCGCCCAGTCGCCGATCTTCGACAAGGGGTCGCTGCTCTACGCCCTCGACCTCGCGAAAGACGCCATCCGCGCCCAGGGCGCCGTCATCGTCGAGGGGTACATGGACGCCATCGCGGCCCACGAGCACGGCTTCGCGAACGTCGTCGCCTCGATGGGCACGGCGCTTACCGAGCGCCAGGTCACGCTCCTCAAGCGCTACACCCGCAGCCTGACGCTCGCCCTCGACGCCGACGCCGCGGGCAGCGAGGCCACCCTGCGCGGCGTCGAGGTTGTCGCCGGCGCCGTCGACCGCGAGTCGACGCCGCAGGTCGACTGGCGCGGCGTCATCCGCCAGCAGGAGACGCTCGCCGCCGACATTCGCGTGCTCACCATGCCCGCAGGCCGCGACCCCGACGAGACGATCCGCGCCGACCCCGACCGCTGGCGCGTCCTCGTGACGGAGGCGCGGCCGGTGCTCGACCATCTCTTCGAGACCACGGCGTCCCGCCACGACCTCTCATCGCCGCGCGAGCGGTCCGAGGTCGCCACGCAGCTCCTGCCGCTCGTCGCCGCCGTCGGCGACCGCGTCGTGCAGTCCCACTACCTCCAACGCCTGGCGCGCATCGTGCAGGTCGATGAGCAGATGCTCCGCCTCGACCTGCGCCGCGCACGGTCCGCCGCGGCGCCGCGCCGTCCTGCCAGCACCGGTCCCGGCGAACTTGACATCGCCCGCGTTGTCAACCCTCTCGTGCACGATGCCAGGGAAGAGTTTTGTCTCGCCTTGCTCTTCCGCTATCCTGAGCTACGCGCCGAAGGTCTGGACATTACGCCGGAACTGTTCGCGCAGAGCGAGAATCGTGCGCTGTTCGATGCGTGGCTCGAATGGTCGGACGAGGGGGAGTCGTTTGAGGCATCGCTCGCGCCGGATCTGCGTCCGCAGTTCGAGCGCGTCGTAAACCTCGACCTACCCTCCTTCGATGACGATGCATTGGCCCGCGCGTTGCGTTCTACTATTGGACGCATCGAGCAGCAGCGGCTCCGCCTCGCGAAACGCGCGAGCGTCGCCGTCATCGCCGACCTCGCGGCCGCCGGCGGCGCGCAGATCGCGGAACGTGCGCTCGCCGCCTGGCGTTCCGGCGGCCACGATGCGCACGGGCCCGAAGACGAGGCTGACCCCGCCGCGGCCTTTGTCGAGGATATGGAAGCTGGACTGAAGGTCCATCAACAGCTACTCGAACAACAGCGCGGGACCGGGCACCCCGCCCGGTGAGGTGGTAAATGAGCAGTAAGCGACGGGATCCGTCCGCCGTCACCCTGAACGGCGACGCGCCGCACGACAACGCCGACCTCCTCACCGACGCGTCCGAGGAGCGCATCGCCGACGTCTTCTCTCGCCTTGCCGACACGGTAGCCGTCCTCGATGGCGTCCATCACACCAACGGCGCGCTCCCTGCCGACCCCTGGATCGCCGACGCACCCGACAAAGCCGAGATCGACGCCGACGAGCTCGAGAAAGAGCCGGCCCCGCTCGAAGAGCAGGAAGGCGTCGACGACCCCGTCCGCATGTATCTGCGCGAGATCGGCAAGGTCTACCTCCTCTCCGGCGCCGACGAGAAGCGCCTGGCGCGCCAGATGGAAGAGGCGAAGCACATCGAGGCGATCGAGCGCCGCTGGCTCGCCGAGCACAACCGCCTGCCCTCCGGACAGGAGATCCTCCTGTCGCTGATCGAGCAGTACCACCACTGTCAGAAGGCGCTCCGGTTCATCTGCCGCGACCTCGGCGTCCGCGTCCATGCGGTCACCGACCTCGTCGAGAGCGAACGCTGGCGCAACACCGTCGACGCCGAGATGGACTTCGACCTCGCCGCGCGCCTCGCCGGACATCTCCACTGCGACCAGTCCGACGCCGAGCAGGTCATCGTCACCCTCTCGATCATCACCCACATCATCCGCCCCGACCACGTCCGCGCCATCGCCGCCTACTACGGCGGCGAGCAAGCGCTCCTGCCGCCACCCTGGGACCGCATCCACCGGCGCTGCCGCGAAGAGCACATCCTGCGCGAGTTCTACAGCGACATCAAGCGCGAAGGCTTCCGCGCCGAGAAGCGTCTGACCGAGGCCAACCTGCGCCTCGTCGTCAGCGTCGCCAAGAAGTACATCGGCCGCGGCATGTCCCTCCTCGACCTGATCCAGGAAGGCAATATCGGCCTCATCCGCGCCGTCGAGAAGTTCGACTACCGCAAGGGCTACAAGTTCAGCACCTACGCCACCTGGTGGATCCGCCAGGCCATCACCCGCGCCATCGCCGACCAGGCACGCACGATCCGGATCCCCGTGCACATGGTCGAGACGATCAACAAGCTCGTCCGCGTCTCCCGCCGCCTCGTCCAGGAGTACGGGCGCGAGCCCACCAGCGAGGAGATCGCGCGCGGCATGACCGACCCGCGCCAGGGCCCCCCCTACACGCCCGAGCGGGTGCGCGAGATCATCAAGGTCTCCCAGGACCCCGTCTCGCTCGAGACGCCCGTCGGCGAGGAAGACGAGAGCCACCTCGGCGACTTCCTCGAGGATGAGTCCGCCCTCGCCCCGGCCGACGCCGCCTCCCACCAGATCCTCAAGGAGCAGGTCATGGACGTGCTCAACAGCCTCACGTCACGTGAGCGCAAGGTCCTGGAGCTGCGCTTCGGCCTCGAAGACGGCCGTAGCCGCACGCTCGAAGAGGTCGGCCGCGAGTTCGCCGTCACCCGCGAGCGCATCCGCCAGATCGAAGCGAAGGCCCTCCGCAAGCTCCGCCACCCCTCCCGCAGCAAGAAGCTCAAGGACTACCTGGACTGACCTGTCGGCCCGTGCCCTGCGCGACGACGGCCCTGGAACGGTGCGCCACGGAGCCGCCGGGCCGCACCGCTACGGCGACGGTCCAGCCGCCGGCACCTCCAACCCCAGGTCGCGGAGGAAGGCGTCGCTGTTGGGCTCGCGGCCGAGGAAGCCGCGCACCAGCTCGTCGCCATCGACGCTGCCGCCGCGTTCGAGGACCGCGCGCCGGTACTCCAGGCCGGTCGCTCGGTCGAGGACGCCCGCGGCTTCGAAGCGCGTGAACATGTCGTCGCCGAAGACGCGCGACCAGAGATAGCCGTAGTAGCCCGCGTCGTAGCCGAAGAGATGGCCGAAGCCCGACTGGAAGTGCGTGCCCTCCGGGTACGGGAAGCCGGTGACCGGATACAGCTCGCGCACCGCACGCGTCGTGTCGCCGTCGAAGCCGGGCGAGTGCAGCGTGAAGTCCAGGCGCGCGAAGAACAGCTGGCGCAGGTTGGCGATGCCGCTGCTGAGGTTCTTCGCGCGCACCATCGCGTCGAGCAGGTCATCCGGCAGCGGCTCGCCAGTCTCGTGGTGGCGCGCGAAGCGGCGAAGCACGTCGCGGTCCCAGACCCAGTGCTCGAGCATCTGCGAGGGCGCCTCGACGAAGTCGCGTTCGGTTGAAGAACCGGCGAACTCGAGGAAGCGCGCCTTCGTCAGCGTCTGGTGGAGAATGTGGCCGAACTCGTGGAAGAAGGTGACGACCTCCGTATGCCGGAGGAGCGACGGCGCGCCGGGCGTGGGCTTCGTGAAGTTGGCGACGATGGCGCTGGCGGGCTGCTGGTACGAGCCATCGGGCAGCAGGCGGCCCGAGCGCAGGGGGAACGCGGCAGCGTGCCCGAACTTGTTCGGGCGCGGGAACAGGTCCATGTAGAAGCGGGCGAACGGCCGGTCGCCGTCCGACTCGAAGATGTCGAAGGCTTGCACGTCCTCGTGCCATACGGGCGCGCCGGTAGCGGGCTCGTAGCGGATGCCGAGCAGCTCCTGCGTGACGAGGAAAAGCCCTTCGATGCAGCGCTGAAGCGGGAAGTACTGCGCGACCTCGAAGTCATCGACGGCGTACTCGGTCTTCAGCAGCAGGTTCGTCTCGTACCACCAGTCCCAAACGTGCACCTCCGGGTCGCCGCTGCGCGCTCGCTTCGCACGGCTCAGCGCCTCCATGTCGATGCGCGCCTTCGCCGAGAGCTTCCCCTCCAGGTCGAGCAGGAAGCGCTCGACGTGCTCGGGGCGCTTCGCCATGCGCTTCTCGACGACGTAGGCGGCCCACGAGTCGTAGCCGAGCAGGCGGGCGATCTCGGCGCGGAGCGCGATCGCCTCTTCGAGCACCTTGACGTTTCCTTCGCCGCCCTTGTTCTGGTTCTTGAGGAAGAGCTCGCGGCGCAGATCCCCGGACTCCGCGTTGTCCATGAAGGGCATGATCTCGGGGTAGTCGAGGGAGACGCGATACCGCGTGCGGCCGTCCTGCTCGACCTTCTTCAGGCCATCGATCCAGCGGTCGGGCATGCCGGCGAGCTGCTCGCGGTCGACGACGATGCCGTCGTCCCACTCGTCGATCGCCTTGCGGAACGCGGTGCCCAGCTCGACGAGGCGATCCATCAGCGCACGCACCTTCTCTCGCTGCTCCTTCGGCAGTTCGAAGCCGTTGCGGCGGTAGTCGCGCAGCGTGAAGTCGAGCAGGCGCCGCGCCTCGCCGGTGAGCGCGGCGGCCTCGGGCGTGGCTGCGAACTCCCGGATGGCGGCGTAGAGATCCTCGCGGAAGGCGAGCTCGACCCCATACTTGTCGAGGCGCTGCTCCCACGCGCGGGCGGTCTCGCGGAGCGCGTCGTCCTCGGCGACGTAGGCCATGAAGGCGTACTGTCCGCCCGCCTGCTGCACGTGGTCGGCGGCATGCTCGAGCGCGACGAGGGTATTGGCGAACGTACGCCGGTCCGGCGGGGTCGCGACGATCGCGGCAACGCCGTCGTCGCAGGCGCGCATCGCGGCCTCGCAGCCGCGGGCGATCGCGTCGGGGGTGAGGCTCTTGAAGTCGATCATCGGCAGGGCCTGTCCAGCGACGTCCCCGGGGGACGCGTGATGCATGCGGAGTGGTATGTACGGATCCGCATCGTAGCGGGACGGGAGCCCCGAACGGAAGCCCGCGGCGCCGACCAGCATCGGTGCGGCGGCGGCGGCAGGGGGACGCGTCCGTCCCTGGATGCGTGGCCGGCGGAGGCCAGGCGCGGCGCCGGCCGTGACGCCGGGCCGCCGTGATACGCTGGCTGCATGATGCGCACCGCGCGGGTCTCGCTGTTGCAGTTGCGGGCGTTCGCAGTCGAGGATGCGGAGGCGTCGCTGCGGCACACGCTGGCGCGCATCGACGAGGCGGCGCGGCAGCGGCCGGACGTCGTCGTGCTTCCAGAGATGACGTATCCGGCGTACTTCCTTGGCCGCGGGGACCTCACGGGAGCAGGCGTGCGTCCGCCGGCCGAGGTGGCAGCGGTCTTCGCGGCGAAGGCGCGAGAGCATCGCGTGCAGATCGCCGTCGGGATGGCGCTGGAGGCGGGCGGTGACGGACGAGAGGCCGGTCACGCCAGGCGACAGGCGGCAGACGACAGACAACAGAGGACAGACGACAGAGAACAGACGATAGACGGCAGAGCACAGCGGCCACACTACAGCAACGGGGCGCTGCTGTTCGGGCGCGACGGGAGCATCACCGGGCGCTACGAGAAGTCGTTCCTCTGGCACTTCGACCGGCGCTGGTTCGCGGCGGGGAACGCGTACCCCGGACGGGCCGCATGGCCGGTGTTCGAGACCGACGCCGGGCGCATCGGCATGCTGATCTGCGCCGACGGCCGCGTGCCCGAGATCGCGCGCGCGCTCACGGTCGGCGGCGCGCAGATCATCCTCGACCTGACGGCGTGGGTGAGCGGTGCGCGCCACCCGGAGGATCTGACGAGCCCCCAGCGCACGTACCTGATGCGGACGCGCGCGGCGGAGAACGGCGTCTGGATCGCGGCGGCGGACAAGGTCGGCGTCGAGGCGGAGAGCATCGTCTACTGCGGCGGCTCGTGCGTCATCGACCCGGGCGGGCGCTCTGTGGCGCAGCTCGGGCCGGCCGAGGAGGGCATCCTGACCTACGACGTGCCGGTGGAGGACGCGCGGCCGCCCGTCGTGCGGCGGCCGGAGCTGTACGACGCCCTGACCTGGCCGACGGAGCGGCTACCGGTCGAGCGGACGCGGGGGGAGGCGGTGGTCATCGGGCGAGAGGAGTGCAGCATCGCTGTCGTGCAGATGCGGATGCCGGCGGACGGCGCGCGCTTCGTCGAGGCCGCGCGCCGCCATGCCAGGCGGCTGGCGCTGCAGGACGCGCGGCTGGTGCTCTTCCCGGCGACGCCGTCGCGACTGCGTGGCGCCTACCCGCACGAGGCCGTGCTGGACGGCATGACGCGCATCGCCTCGGACACGGGCGTGTTCGTGGCGTTCACCGTGTCGGAGCCGGACGCGGACGGCTGGCGGGCCATGTACCTCGTCGGGCCCGGCGGTGTGGTGGCGAAACACCGGCAGACGCACAAGCCGCCGGGGCCTCGGTTCGAGACGATGCCGCTTGGCGACGAGCCCTGCCCGGTCGTCGAGTCGCCGGCCGGGCGCATCGGCATGATGATCGCGGCGGAGGGCGCTGTGCCGGAGGTGGCGCGCTCGCTGATGCTGCGCGGCGCGGAGATCGTGCTCTGGGCGGCGGACGACCCGGCACTTCCGATGGAGATCGTTGCGCGCACGCGCGCGGACGAGAACCGCGTGTACGTGGCCTGCTCCGCGGCGCCGACCGCGAACGCGGCGGCGATGATCGTCGAGCCTTCGGGGGCGGTCCTGGCGCAGGCGCTTGAGGGGCGCGAGCTGGCGGTGAGCGCGACGGTGAACCGCGCGTTGGCGCACCTCAAGGAGCGGGCGCCGGGGACGGACGTGGTGCGCGCGCGGCAACCCGCGGCCTACGGCGCGCTGACGCGGCGCGAGCCGGTGGGGCGGACGGCCGGTCTCGGCGGACGCGTGGTATAATCGCACGTCGCGGGCGGCCGGATCGGGGCGTGGCGCTTCCCTCCGGGGGCGCGATCCGTCGCGCCGTGAGGCCCATTGACGACGCGCAAGCACACACGGGCGGCCGGGGGCCTGCGTTCCCGGCCTACGACGTGGGGGCCACACTATCGCCACCAACGAGATGAGCCTGCCTCGGACCGCGGGACAGCGAGCCGCCGTCGCCAGCGTGCGCGCGCGCGCCGGAGGCTACATCGTCGATATGGTGATCCTCGCGGCCGTGTCGCTGGTCCTGGTCGTGGCTGGCGGGCTGTTCGTCCTCATCTCGACGGGCTGGGCCACGAGCAACATTTCCGACCCCGTCGTCTACGAGGCGCTGGCGATCGTCGGGCTGGGCACGCCGCTCGTGTGGTCGCTGATGAACCTGCTGCTGCTGGCGACGCGGCAGCAGACCGGCGGCCAGTACGTGGCGGGCGTGCGGCTGGCGCGCGAGGATGGCGCGCCGCTGACGCGGGCCAATCTGCTCGCCTGGTGGTTCCTGGTCAACCCGCTGCTGTTCAGTTGGCCGATGGCATGTGCGGCCGGGTTGCCGCTCGCCGGCGTCATCTCGCTGGCTCTTGGTCGGCTGACCGTCGCGGTGTTCGTGACCGTCGTGACGCTGTGCGTGGTGGCGCCGCTGATCGCGCTGGTGTCGGCGGCGCTCGACGGCCAGAACCGCGCCCTGCACGACCGCATCGTTGGCACGGTCGTCGTCCCGGCGGACTGAGCGGCGGTGCGGGCCGGGAGCGGGCCGACAGCGTACCTCGGGTCTGAGCCGGCGCCCGACCGGGGCACGGCGAAGCTCGCCGCGGGGCTGCTGCTCTTCGTCAGCCTGGGCGCGCTCTTTGCGGTGCTGACGCTCTACCAGGCGACCTCGGCCGGTACGGCGCAACGCACGCTGCGGCGCGCCGTCGCCGCGCTGACGGAGATCGACCCGCTGATCAACCGCAACTACGACGACCTGCGACAGCGGGCGGCGCTGGCCGCGCCCGGCGACAACCTCACGCTGCGCGACTACCCGGTCGCGGTGCCGCTGACGCCGCAGCAGGCACAGACCATCTCGAAGACGGACCTGCGGCGCCTGCTGCTTGACCGCAGCGCGGAGGAGATGTACGGCCGGGGGACGGCGGCGTTGCGGCCGGCGGCGGCGCACGGCGGCAGCGTCGGGGTCTTCTCGGTCGCGGGGATCACGAACGACGGGCTGGACTTCCTCAGAGGGCGTAACCACGACATCCTTCGCGTGCTCACGCTGGTCCTCGCCGCCATCTCGCTCGCGCTCGCCGCGGGACTCGCATGGTCGTGCCGCGGGTTCGGGCGGCTCGCGGCGGTTGGCCTCGTGACGCTCGCGGCGGCGCTACCGGAGCTGCTCGGCGGCGCGGCGCTGTGGCTGTACGCGAGGTTGCAGGGCGGGGGCGGCGCGGAGTACACGCAGCAGCAGTTCGCGGCGATCATCCGCGAGCTGGCCTGGATCCCGATCCGCGACGGCGCGGCGTTCGCCGTGCTCGGCGGCGCGATGCTGTTGCTGGGCGCCGCGCTCGCCGCCTGGTCGGACCGGCGCCAGACCGCCCGGTACGGGGCCGCCCGCCCGTCGCTTCGCTAGTGTGCTGCTTCCTCATCGGCATCATTTGTGGCAGAGTGCCATCATGACGATCGACCGCCAGATCCCGGCCGGCCCCGGCCTCCGCCTGATCGTGGACAGCGGCGCGACGCACGAGCACAAGGCGGTCGAACGCTGGCTCATCCGGAACCCGCGCTTCCGCGTCCACTTCGCGCCGGCCCCGGCGTCGCGGCTCAACATCGTCGAGCGCGTGTTCTCCGAGCTCACGCAGGAGCGCTTGCGGCGCGGCGTGCAGGCGATCCTGGAGAAGGTGCGCAGACGTAACGAAATTGGTTGCACTGCACTAGCCTGACCGTACGGAGGAGTGGACCATGCCGCTGTACGAGTACTACTGCAAGCGCTGCGACGGCGTGTTCGAGGCGATGGGCGCGATCCGCACGGCGTCCGCGCCCGCGCCGTGCCCCGTCTGCGCGCGCAAGGCGGAGCGCATCCCGCCGACGTCGTTCGCCGCGTTCACGATGCGCGAGGGCTATCCGCGCGCGATCCCGGACCGCGGCACGTACTGGCACCTCGAGAAGGAAGTGAAGCAGCCGCTCCGGGGCGCGTTTCGGCCGAACGAGCATCCCGAGCTGACGAAGCCGGAGCCGCCGCGCCGCGCGTCGAAGGGCGAGGCAGAGATCGAACGCCAGAAGCGCCACGCCGCGGCGAAGGAGCAGAAGAAGATGCTCGACTCCGGTATGCCGGCTATTCACGACCGCACGGGCGGCGGCGGCGGATAACGCGCCGCGGCGATGAGATTGGGCGACGCGCGCGTAACACTTCCTCAATCACTGTGCGCGCGGCATCGGATATCGTGCAGTTGATGCATCTCCAGGCATCCACGGGGAGCCACGCGCCGCGGCTGCTCGCCTTCACAGCGGTCGCGGCGCTTGCCGTGCTGGCAGCGGCCGCCTGCGGCGGTGGGACCGCATCGACCCCGACGCCGGCAACGAGCGCCAGCGTGACGAGCGTGACCGCGCCGGTCGATGGCATCCCGTGCGAGAGCAACGAGCAGCTCACGTACCACATCCACGCGCACCTCTGGATCTTCGTCGATGGGAACGCGGTGACGGTGCCGGCGGGCACGGGCATCCACCCGGGGCGGGGGTGCATCTTCTGGCTGCACACACACGACACGACGGGCGTCATCCACATCGAAGCGCCAACGCAGCGGACGTTCACGCTTGGCCAGTTCTTCGACATCTGGGGGCAGCCGCTGAGCGCCACGGACCTGCTGGGGCACCGCACCGATGCCTCGCATCAGATCCGGACGTACGTGGACGGCCAGCCGTACACCGGCGACCCGGCGCGCATCTCGCTGGGCGCGCACACGGACATCGTGGTGGAGTATGGGCCGCCGTTCCCGGCGACGCCGGCACCGTTCTCCTTCCCGCCCGGGCTCTGACGCGCCGGACATTGGCGCTGCCCCGATGCTACGGGAGGGCGCGATGGGGTACGCTGGGCGTGACTGGCAGGCACTGCGGCCGGCCACGCAGGACCACCACGGCGAGCAGGAGGGTCCCCGACGTCATGACACGCGCGCTCATCACAGGGATCACCGGCCAGGACGGGTTCTACCTCTCGGAGCACCTGCTCGGGCTGGGATACGACGTGTACGGCCTCATCCGCGGGCAGGCGAACCCGAAGCGCCCGCTGCTCGAGCGGACGCTGCCGGACGTACACATCGTCGACGGCGACCTGCTCGACCAGGCGTCGCTGATGAACATCATCCAGAAAGTGAAGCCCGACGAGGTCTACAACCTGGCAGCGATCAGCTTCGTCATGCTCTCCTGGAACCAGCCCGAGCTGACGGGCGAGATCACCGGCCTCGGCGCCCTGCGGGTGCTCGAGGCGATCCGGCTGAGCGCGTCGGCCTCGCCTTCGCGGTCGAAGTCCGCTTCCGGGATCAAGTTCTACCAGGCGTCGAGCAGCGAGATGTTCGGCAAGGTGCGCGAGACGCCGCAGAACGAGAAGACGCCGTTTCACCCGCGGAGCCCGTACGGCGTCGCGAAGGCGTACGCGCACTACATCACCATGAACTACCGGGAGAGCTACAACATCTTCGCCTGCAGCGGGATCCTCTTCAACCACGAGTCGCCGCGGCGCGGGCCGGAGTTCGTGACGCGCAAGATCACGCAGGGCGCGACGCGGATCAAGCTCGGCCTGCAGAAGGAGCTGGTGATGGGCGACCTGGAGCCGCGCCGCGACTGGGGCTACGCCGGCGACTACGTGCGCGCGATGCACCTGATGTTGCAGCAGGACGCGCCCGACGACTACGTCGTCGGCACCGGCGAGACGCACCAGATCAAGGAGTTCGCGCAGCTCGCGTTCGCACGCCTCGGCCTCGACTACCGCGAGTACGTGCGGACGGACGCGCAGTTCCTGCGGCCGGCGGAGGTCGACCTGCTGATCGCCGACCCCTCGAAGGCCCGCGAGAAGCTCGGCTGGAAGCGCGAGGTGTCGTTCCAGGGGCTCGTCGACATGATGGTCGACGCGGACCTCGCGGCCGAAGCGAAGATGCAGGCGGCGGCGGTCTAGCGGCCGTGCGCGATCATCACCGCGCAACCGGCTTTCGCGCATCGCATATCTATCCGGCGCTTGACATGCATGCTGTGTGCCGCTCGCCTTGCGATCGCGCTGCGGGGATGGCAAGCTCAGGCACACGTTCAGATGGCAGAGGACAGAGGGGATGACGGGCGCATGAACGAGCCGACGTTTCTGGCACAACTTGAGCAGCGCACCGAGCAGGTGAAGATCACGCTGGCCAACCTGGAGGCCGAGCGCGTCCGCATCGAAGGGCTGATCGCGCAGTTGCAGCCGATCGTGCCGCACTACGACGCGCTGCTCGCCGCGGAGCGGGCGATCGCGGAGGCGCAGATCCAGCTCGACACGCCATCGGCCGCCGCGGAGGCGGCGGCTCCCGAGGAGGCGCCACCCCAGGGCTGGGGCGAGGAGCCGGCCGAGCACCCAACCTGGTAGCGGCGCGCGCATGAGGCGGTGGCGCAACTACGCGCGGGCTGAAGGCCCGCGCTCCGGGCTGTGCGCTGCGACGGGCGCGCGTCTGCGCCGTCGCGCGTGAGCGGCGCTGGCTGGGGATCGCGCTCCGGCGCGGCGGGCGCCCAGGACGGGCGCGTGTCTGCGCGGTTGCGCGTCTGCGGCCCTCGCGCGTCACTCGCGTGTTCGCGTACGATGCAGGTGTGCTCGCCCGCTCTCGGGCGCAGTGCGGCGACGGCATCGACCACACCCGGAAGGGGGTCAGCGATGACTGCTCCTGTCGAGACGAAGCACCCGGTCCAGATCATGGACGGGCTGCTCCAGCTCAAGGTACCGATCCCGAACAACCCGCTCGGCTGGGTGCTGCCGTATCTCATCGAAGGCCGCGACGGCTGGACGCTCGTCGACTCCGGCTGGAACGTGCCGGAGGCGGCGGACGCGCTCGAGCAGCAGCTCAACGACGCGGGGGTCGGCTTCGGCAAGCTGAAGACGCTGCTTGTGACGCACATCCATCCGGACCACTACGGCCTCGCCGGGCGCGTCAAGGAGCGGAGCGGTGCGAAGGTGATCATCCACCAGCGCGAGCGCGACATGATCCGCAGCCGCTACAAGAACCCGGAGCAACTGCTGGCGACGATCGGCGACTGGCTGGCGATGCAGGGCGTCCCGCGCGACAACGTCGAGGACCTGCGGACGTCGGCGATGCCGGTGCGCGCGTTCGTGGACGCGGTGCAGCCGGACGAGGTGGTCTGGGGCGGCGAGCGTCTGGAGATCGGCCGCTTCCTGTTCGAGGTGTGGTGGACGCCCGGGCACTCGCCGGGGCACATCTGCTTCCTCGAGCGGGGTCAGAAGTTCATCCTCACGGGCGACCACGTGCTGCCGACGATCACGCCGAACATCAGCATGCACCCGCAGCAGCAGGGCAACCCGCTCGGCGACTACATCGCCTCGCTCGAGCGGCTCGAAAGCCTCGACGTGAAGACCGTCTTGCCGGCACACGAGTACACGTTCGATGACCTGCGCGGGCGCCTGCGCGGCATCCACCGGCACCACGAGGAGCGGCTGCGGGAGATGATCGCGGTCATCGGCGACGCGCCCCGCACGGGCTATGAGGTCGCGAAGGGCGTCAAGTGGGCGACCGGCAGCTTCGACAGCTTCTCGTTCTGGATGCAGCGCGCCGCCATCGGCGAGACGCTGGCGCACCTGGAGTACCTGGTGATCGAAGACCGCCTGCAGCGTTTCATGCGCGAGGGCGTGCAGTACTACGCGAAACCGGATGTCACGCAGGACGCGTAGCGGGGACGGGCGGAGGGCGCCGAAGCGCGCGGCGTACACGATCGTCGAGACCGCGATCGGGCCGCTGCTCGTGGCGGCACACGGCGGCCGGCTCGTCGCGATCAAGTTCGGCGTCGACGAGCGGCGCGCGCCAGAGGCGCTCGAGGAGCTGGGGCGCGAGCTGCGCGGCGCCTTCGCGCTGGAGCGCGACGACCGGGCGCTGGCGCCGGCCGCGCGCCACCTGCGCGCGTACCTCGACGGGCGGCGGGCGGATCTCGATATCCCCTTCGACCTGTCGTGGGTGACGGGCTTCCGCCGCGACGTGCTGCTCGAGGTCGCGCGGGTGCCACGGGGCGCCGTGGTGAGCTACGGCGAGATCGCGCGCCGCGTCGGCCGGCCGGCCGCCTACCGGGCCGTGGGCAACACGATGCGCACGAATCCGATCCCGCTCGTCATTCCATGCCACCGCATCGTCGGCAGCGACGGCAGCCTCACGGGTTTCGGGGGCGGGCTCGCCATGAAGCGCAAGCTGCTGGCGCTCGAAGGGGCGGCGCTGCCGTGAACGTACGCGTGCGCACAGGTCAGACGCTGGATGATGGACGGTGGCGGGTAGATGCGCGGGGACGGCGCTCCGCGATGCGCGCGCCGTCCATCGGCTCTGAGAGGGCACCTTGTCTGTGATCCCGGAGTTGCTGGCGGCGAACGAGCGGTACGCCGCGTCGTTCACGGCCGGCGGCCTGCCGCCGGCGCCGGCGCGACGGGTCGCCGTCCTCACGTGCATGGACGCGCGGATGGACCCGGCGAAGTTCCTCGGGCTCGGCGATGGCGACGCGAACGTGCTGCGGAACGCCGGCGGCCGCGTGCATCCTGACGTGATCCGCTCGCTCGTGGTCTCGTACGAGTTGCTCGGCACGCGCGAACTCGTCGTCGTACACCATACCGACTGCGGCATGCTCGGGCTGTCGAACGCGTACATGCGCGGCCGTCTGCGGGCGCGGGGCGTCGATGCCGGGCGCATCGACTTCCTGCCCTTCGATGACCTCGACCAGAGCGTGCGCGACGACGTGGATGCCCTCCGTGCGTCGCCGCTGATCGCCGGCGACACGCGGATCGTGGGCCTGGTGTACGACGTGCACAGCGGACGGCTGCGCCAGGTCGTCTGACCGCCCGCGCGGCATCGCGTACCCTGTCCGTATGCACGACGTCACCATCGACGACATTCGGGCGGCGCGCGAGCGCTTCGGGGCGGCGGTGCGCCGCACGCCCCTGCTGCCCTCCACCGTGCTGAGCGCGCTGTGCGATGCCGACGTACGGCTCAAGGCAGAAAACCTGCAGCACACCGGCTCGTTCAAGGTGCGCGGTGCCATGAACCGCATCGCCGCGCTTTCGGCCGACGAGCGCGCGCGCGGCGTCATCGCCGCGAGCGCCGGCAACCACGCGCAGGGGGTCGCCGTGGCGGCGCGCGCGCACGGCGTGCGGGCGACGATCGTGATGCCGCGCACGGCGCCGCTCGCGAAGGTCGAAGCGACGCGCGACTACGGCGCGGAAGTGCTGCTCCACGGCGACTCGTTCGAGGCGGCGCGCGACCAGGCGCAGCGGCTCGCGCGCGAACGCGGACTCGTCGCCATCCCGGCGTTCGACGACCCCCTGGTCGTCGCCGGCCAGGGGACGCTCGGACTGGAGATCGTGGAGGACCTGCCGGGCGTCGAGGTCGTGCTCGTGCCCGTCGGCGGCGGCGGCCTCGCGGGCGGCATCGGCGTGGCGCTGCGCGCGCTGCGCCCTCACGCGCGCGTGATCGGCGTGCAGGTGGAAGCGGCGCGCGGCGTGCAGCGGTCGCTCGCCGAAGGGCGCACGGTCTCGCTCGCGTGCGGACCGACGATCGCCGAAGGGATCGCCGTCGGCGGGCCGGGCGAGGTGACGTTCCCGCTGCTGCAACGCTGCCTCGACGGAGTCGTCGTGGTGGACGAGGACGCGGTGGCGCAGGCGATGGTGCTGCTGCTCGAGCGCTCGAAGCTCGTCGTCGAGGGCGCGGGCGCCGTCGGCGTGGCGGCGCTGATGGCAGGGAAGGTCGATGTCGCTGGCAAGCGCGTGGTGGCGGTGCTGTCCGGGGGCAACGTCGACATCAACATGCTGGCGCGCGTGGTCGAGCACGGGCTGATGCAGGCGGGCCGCTATTACAGCCTGACCGTTGGCGTCGACGATAAGCCCGGGCAACTGGCGATGCTGACCGCGCTGCTCTCGGAGACGGGCGCGAACGTCCTCAGCGTCGCACACCACCGGTTCGGCATCGCGCTCCCGGTCGGGCGCGTGCAGGTCGTGCTGCTCCTCGAAGTGCGCAACGCCGCGCACGCGGAGGAGGTGCGGCGCGCGCTCGGGGCCGCGGGCTTCGTGCGCGCCGTGGACGGCGGGCCCGAGTACGTGCCGGCGGCGTGGGCGTAAGCGCGAGCGACAGCAGACAGCAGACAGCAGACAGCAAACAGCAAACAGCAAACAGCAGGGTGTCAGCGGCAGTGTGTCGCGGGAAAGGCGCGCCGGGATCTTTGGTGGGGCGCGGAGGAGGGGATCAGCCGCCGTCGGCAGCGGGGTCGGCGGGCGCCGGCTGCGGCGCGGGCGGCGTGTAGGTGGCGGTGCTGGCGCGCCGCGCGGGCGGTGCGGGACTCGGCGGCGGGACGACGCGCTCTCGTCCGTTGGCCGGCAGGCTCGTCTCGGGAGGGCGCAGCGGCGCCGGCGCGCGGTCGGCGCCGCAGTACGGGCAGAGCACCCACGTCGTGAGCAGGGCCTTGCCGCAGTGGTCGCAGGCGACCCGCAGCGTCGTGCGGCAGTACGGACAGGCGAGGAACGCGGCCTCGATGCGGCGGCGGCACGTGGGACAGGTCTCCTGCTCCTGGATCTCCTGCAGCAGCGCCTCGGAGCCGAGCCGTCGGTCGTACAACTCGGCGAGCGTCTCCTTCGGCCGCAGGACCATGTAGAGCAAGATGCCTGGCAGGTTGAAGACCAGCACCACCATGACCGCGATGACGTGCGAGAACTGGTCGCGGGTGCGCGCGCGGATGTCCCGGTACGTCCAGACGAGCGCGCCGATCCACATGACGAGGATGTAGGCGACGAGCACGATCACCGCAATCGCGACCGCGGTCTGCCAGGTGCCGCTCCAGATCGCCATCAGCATCGCGGCCATCTCCTCCGTCGGTGAGCCGCCGCCCACCCGGGAGTGAGCGCGTCATTGCGATTATAGCATCGGCCCGGCGTGCCTGCCCGAGAGCAAGTCAAGACCAGGGGCGAATCAGGGGCCGGCGGACCGCCGGCGCGCTACAATCGGGCACCGCTATGGTTGCCACCGAGCACATCCTGCAGGAGCTGAATCCGCCCCAGCGCGAGGCCGTTACGGCGTCGGCCGGGCCGCTGCTGATCCTGGCCGGGCCCGGGTCGGGGAAGACGCGCGTCATCGCCCATCGCATCGCTTACCTGGTGGACCGCGAAGGGGTGGCGCCGTGGCGCATCCTGGCGGTCACATTCACGAACAAGGCGGCGCGCGAGATGCGTGGGCGCGTCGTCGCGCACCTCGGCGACGCGGCGCTCGACGTCGCTCTCGGCACCTTCCACTCGGTCTGCGCGCGGCTGCTACGGGTGGAAGCGGACCGCATCGGCCTGCCGCGCTCGTTCGCGATCTACGACGACGCCGACCAGATGGCGCTGATCAAGCGCGTCACGGAGGGGCTGAACATCGACCCGAAGCGGTTCTCCGAACGCGCGATCCTCTCGACGATCTCGCGCGCCAAGAGCGAGCTCGTGTCGCCTCGTGCGTTTGCGGGATCCGCGAGCGACTACTTCGGCGAGCTCGTCGCGCGTTCGTACGAGCGCTACCAGGCGCTGCTCGAAGAGAACAGCGCGCTCGACTTCGACGACCTGATCGTGAAGACGGTCGAGATGCTGCGGGAGCATGAGGCGATCCGCGAGAAGTACCAGGAGCGCTTCCTGCACGTGCTCGTCGACGAGTTCCAGGACACGAACGTCGCGCAGTACCAGCTCGCGCGCATCCTCGCCGCCCGCCACGGCAACATCTGCGTCGTCGGCGACCCGGACCAGTCGATCTACTCGTGGCGCTCGGCGGACATCCGCAACATCCTCAACTTCGAGCGCGACTTTCCGGCCGCGCGCATCGTCCTGCTGGAGCAGAACTACCGCTCGACGCAGAACATCCTCGATGCGGCGCACGCCGTGATCTCGGGCAATCAGCAGCGCAAGCAGAAGTCGCTCTGGACCGAGCGCGGCGGCGGCGAGCCGATCGCGGTCTTCGAGGCGTATGACGAGACGGAGGAGGCGGAGTTCATCGCGCGCGAGATCGCGCGGCTGCTGGGCGAGGACGGCTGGGCGCACCGCGACTTCGCGGTGATGTACCGCACCAACGCGCAGTCGCGGGCGATCGAGGAGGCGCTGATGCGCGCCGGGATCCGCTACCAGCTCGTGGGCGGCACGCGGTTCTACGAGCGGCGCGAGGTCAAGGACGTGCTCGCGTACTTGCGGCTCGTCCACAACCCGTACGACCTGGTGGGCCTGACGCGCGTGCTCAACGTGCCCGGCCGCGGCATCGGCGCCAAGACCGCGCAGCAGGTCGAGCGCTGGGCGCAGACGCTGGGCGTGCCGGTGTACACCGCGCTCCAGATCCTCGTCGCCCAGGAGTCGGGAAGCCAGCCGGCGGGGCTGCCCGATGCCGGCCGCCACCCCGTGGCGGCGCGCCAGGCGAAGGCGATCGTCGAGTTCGTGGGCCTGCTCGACGAGCTGATGGGCGTGGCGGCGAAGAACAACCTCTCGACGCTGCTCGACGGCGTGCTCGAACGCACGGGCTACCGCCGCTACCTCTTCGACGAGTTCGAGGACGCCGAGCAGCGCTGGGAGAACGTCGAGGAGCTGCGCAACGTCGCCGCCGACTACGACGGGCTGGCGCCCGGCAACGGGCTGGTGTCCTTCCTCGAGGACGTCGCGCTGATCTCGGACGCGGACACCATCGCAGACGAGGGCGAGGCGCCGTCCGAAGGGCGCGTGACGCTGATCACGCTGCACTCCGCGAAGGGGCTGGAGTACCGCGCCGTGTTCATCATCGCCATGGAGGAGGGCGTGCTGCCGCACGTGCGCTCGTTCGATGACCCGGGGCAGATGGAGGAGGAGCGGCGGCTGTGCTACGTCGGCATGACCCGCGCGAAGGAGCGGCTCTACCTGCTGCGCGCATTCAGGCGGTACGCGATGGGCTCGTCACAGCACAACCCGCCGTCGCGCTTCCTCCGCGACATCCCGCCGCAGCTCATCGCGCAGCAGTCCGCCGTTACGGAGGCGTCCGAGCGCCGCTACCAGGCGCCGGCGCCGCGGATCGACGCCCGGCCGCCGGTGCCGGAGGACGCGGTGTTCAGCGGCGGCGAGAAGGTGCGCCACCCGCGCTTCGGCGAGGGCATCGTCGTCGCCTGCGTCGTGGCGAACGGCGACCAGGAGCTGACCATCGCCTTCAAGGGGGAGGCGGGCATCAAGCGCCTGCTGCTATCGCTGGCGCCGCTGGAGCGTATGTAGGGGGCGGGGAGAGCGGAGACAGCAAACAGCAAGACAGCAAACAGCAAACAGCAAGACAGCAAACAGCAGACAGCAGACAGCAAACATCGACGATGCACTATCCACTACCCACCATGAACCCGAACCAACGCCCACATGAAGGCTGAGATCCTCTCCATCGGCACCGAGATCCTGCTCGGCGAGATCGTCGACACGAACGCGCAGTACATCGCGTCGCGGCTGCCGGGGCTGGGCATCGACCTCTACTTCAAGGCCGTCGTCGGCGACAACCTCGACCGCCTGACGGAGACGATCGGGCGGGCGCGCGAGCGCTCGGACGTCGTCATCTGCACGGGCGGGCTGGGGCCGACGGAGGACGACCTGACGCGCGAGGCGATCAGCGCGGCGCTCGGCGAGGAGCCGCGCGTCGACCCGCAGCTCGAGCGCGACCTGCGCGGATTCTTCGAGCGCCGCGGCTACACAATGCCCGAGCGCAACGTGAAGCAGTGCTGGCTGATCCCCTCGGCGCGCGCCATCCCGAACCCTCGCGGCACGGCGCCGGGCTGGTGGGTGGAGCGCGACGGCAAGATTATCGTGGCGATGCCCGGGCCGCCCACGGAGATGACGCGCATGTGGGAGCGGGAGGTGGCGCCGGAGCTGCTGCGCCGCAACCCCGGCTCGGTGCTGATCACGCGCACCCTGAAGACGACGGGCATCGGCGAGGGCACCGTCGACGAGATGGTGAGCCCGCTGCTCAAGTCCACCAACCCGAGCATCGGCATCTACGCGCGCGCCGACGGGGTGCACCTGCGCATCGCCGCCAAGGCGCCGACGGCCGGCGGCGCGCGCGCGCTGATCGCGCCGGTCGAGGAGGACGCGCGCGGCATCCTGGGGCCGGCGGTCTGGGGCGCCGACGACGACACGTTCGAGAGCGTGGTCGGGGAGATGATGCGTGCGCGGGGCGTCACGCTGGCGACGATGGAGTCGTGCACCGGCGGCCTCCTCGCGAGCACGCTCACCGACGTGCCCGGGGCCTCGGACTACTTCCGCGGTGGGCTCGTGGCGTACCAGACCGAGCTGAAGGTCGCGTGGGGCGTGCCGCGCTCGATCATCGACGAGCACGGCGTGATCAGCGCGGAGTGCGCGCGGGCAATGGCGCAGGCGGCGCGCGAGCGGCTGGAGGCGAGCATCGGCATCGGCGTCACGTGCGTCGCGGGGCCGGACGAGCAGGAGGGGAAGCCCGTCGGGACCGTGCACATCGGCATCGACGCGGTGTGGGCGGCGCCGCAGGCGGTGAGCTACGTCTACCCGCAGGGGCGGATGGCGGCCAAGCGCCGCGCCGTCACCAGCGCGCTCGGCCTGCTGCGGCAGTCGCTCTTGGGGTACACGCCGGCGGCGCTGGTGTAGCTTGGCCGCACGCATCGCAGCGACGGACGCTGGAAGCGAGTGTACTGCTTCCGAATTTGCGTTCGTGCATGCGACGCGAAGCGTGGAGCGCAGCCGCCCTCGGCTGTGCGTCCGGCGGAGCCGGACCGACGCGGTACAACGCCTCGTGTGACGAACGTTCGCCGCAAGCGCCTCGCCCGACCGGCGCGGCCACGCTACCCTGACCGTATGTCCGCGAATCTCGAATCGTTGTACTCGCACAAGGAACTGCCCGTGAGCGCACCCGAAACCGACAACAAGGTGGCACTGGTCGTCGCCGCACACCCGGACGACGCCGACTTCGGCGCGGCCGGGACAGCGTATCTCTGGTCGAAGGAAGGCTGGACGTTCTACTACCTGGTCTGCACGGACGGGAGCAAAGGCACCGCCGACCCGGCGATGCAGCCCGGCGACCTGATCCGCATCCGGCGCGACGAGCAGCGGGAGGCGGCACGGCGGGCCGGCGTCCGGGACGTGTTCTTCCTCGACTACGTCGACGGCGAACTGACGTACACCCGACCGCTGCTGGGGGACGTCGTCCGCCACATCCGCATGCTCAAGCCCTACGCCGTGTTCACGCACGAGCCCACGGCGATGATCGTGCGGAACAGCTTCATCAACCACTCCGACCATCGATGCGCCGGCCAGGTGACGATCGACGCCATCTATCCTTCGGCCCGCGACCGGCTGAACTTCCCGGAGCAGATCGAGCAGGGGCTCGAGACGCACAACGTGAAGGAGATCTTCATCTGGGGGTCGGAGGAGACGAACTACGAGACGGACATCAGCGACGTCGTGGAGGCGAAGATCCACGCCCTGAACGCGCACGTCAGCCAGGGGCTCGGCGCCGAGGATCCGGACAGCCAGTTCCTGAAGTTCGTGCGGGAGCGCTGGCGCGGCGAAGACGGCCGCTACACGGAGCGCTTCCGGCGCGTCGTGATGTTTCGGTAGTCCATAGTTCAGTTCCTGGTTCCCACGGTCCATTGCCCGCTTCATGAACCGTCGCGCGCGGCGCCGCCCGCGGATCACATTGATGATCGACGCAGGGCGATCGGCGTGCTACTATCGGCCGCGGCGGGGCACTGGAATCGGGGAAGCGGTGAAGTGGATCGCATTGGCGTGCGCCGTCGCGTGCGCGGTCGCGTACGCGTTTTCGTCCGGGACGGCCTTCGCGCAGCAGCCGCGGGACCCGTTGATCGTGCCGCAGGAGGGCGGCAACGGGTCGCTCTTCCAGATCGTCGGACAGTACGGCTGGACGCCTGGCGAGACGGTGACCATCCGCCTCGGCTGGACCGCGGTGGACCCGCTGCACTACGCGGGGCCGCTCTACCACGAGCGGACCGCAACGGTGCTGCGCGACGGCACGTGGAGCTTCCCGATCGCCGTCAACGACGCGCTCTTCCCGTTCCCGCTGGGCTCCGAGCCGAAGTTCATCGTCGTCGAGGCCACCAGCGCCTCGAAGACCGCCATCAACGCGTTCATCTACGCGCCGGGCGGACGGCTGCCGGCGGGGCCCGACGCGATCGCGCTGCTCGGCTTCGGGCCGCCGCGCGCGAGCTCGCTGGCGCTGCTGGTCGCCGCGCTGTTCCTCGGGGCGACAGGCGGGCTGATCGTCGTCAGCGGCGCCGGGCAGCGGACGGCATAGGCGGCCGGCCGTTGCGGGCACGCAGCAGGCCCCAAAATTGACGCCCTCGCCGCCCGCCTGCTATCCTCCCTCGCAGGAAAGGAGGTGATGCGGATGGACGATCGTCGTTGCGAGGCCTGCAAGCCGAGCACACTCCGCAGCACCTCGGGGGCTGACTCCTAGCAGCTCTCCGGGGGCGGAGCCGATCCGGGGCCTCCCCGGCGCGGCTGCCGGGCGGCAGGCCTGGCAACAGTCATGATCGTGGCCCGGCCAGCAATGGCCGGGCCACATCGTCCCCCCCTGGCGCCGCTGCCGGGCGGTCCGCCCTCGGCCGCCTGTCATCTGGTCGCCATTCTTGGTTCTTGGGTTCTGAGTTCTACGCTCGCCCTCGCTTCGGTGGCAGCGACGACAGGTAGTCGTGGATCGCCTGCGCCGCCCGCCGCCCGTCGGCGAGCGCGGTTACCACCAGGTCCGCGCCGTTGACGTTATCGCCGCCCGCGAACACGCCTGGCCGCGTTGTCATGTACGTCTCCGGGTGCACCTCGACCAGGTTCCAGCGGTCCGTCGAGATGCCCGGCGCCGCGTCCTTGATCAGCGGGTCCGCGTTGTAGCCGATGGCGATCGCCACCGTGTCCGCCGCCAGCACGAACTCGGAGTGCGGCACCGGGATCGGCCGCCGCCGCCCCGACTCGTCCGGCTCCCCCAGCTCCATCCGCTGGCACTCGACCCCCGTCACGTGTCCGTCCTCGCCGAGGAAGCGCAACGGGATCGTCAGGAACTCGAAGTGGACGCCTTCCTCGCGCGCGTGCTGCCGCTCCTCGCGCCGGCCGGGCATCTCCGCCTCCGTGCGCCGGTACACGCACGTCACGTGCTCCGCGCCCAGCCGTACCGCCGTCCGCACGCAGTCCATCGACGTGTCGCCGCCGCCGATCACCACGACGTCGCGCCCGACCGCCAGCGGCTCGCGCATCTGCTCCGGCAGTTGCTCCGGCCGCAGGTTGCCGCGCACCAGGAACTCCGTCGCCGGGTAGATGCCGGCGTTCTCCTCCTCGCCCGGGATCGCGAGCGTGCCGCCGACCCCCGCCCCCGTGCCGACGAACACCGCGTCGAACCCCTGCGCGAACAGCTCGTCGATGGTGATGTCCTTCCCCACCCACGTGTTGCCGATGAAGCGCACCCCGAGCCGCTCCAGGTACTTCAGCTTGTCCGTCAGTACCTGCTTGCTCAGCTTGAAGTTGGGGATCCCGTACAGCAGGATGCCGCCCGGCTCCGGCCAGGCGTCGTACAGCGTGCACGCGTGCCCCTGCCTCGCCAGCTCCTCCGCCACCGCCAGCCCCGCCGGCCCGGCGCCGACCACCGCCACGGCAAAGCCGCTCGCCTCCGGCAGCACCGGCAGGGGGATGCCGCCGTGCGCCCGCTGGTAGTCCGCGACGAACGCCTCCAGCTTGCCGATCGACACGGGCGGCTCCTGGTGCATGTCGGGCCGGATCGCGAACGCCACGACGCACTCGCCCTCGCACAGGCGCTCCTGCGGGCACAGACGACCGCACAGTTCCGGCAGGTTGCTCGTCTCGCGGAACGTCTCCGCCGCCCCCAACGCATCCCCGACTTCGAGCAGCTTGAAGGCGCCGGGAATATCGTTGTGCACCGGGCAGGCCTGCTGGCAGGGCGCCGTCGGGCACTGGATGCAGCGCATCGCCTCGACCTGCGCGCTCTCCAGGTTGAAGCCGAGGAACACCTCGTCCCAGTTCTTGCGGCGCTCCCGCGGCTCCTGCTTGTGGATCGGCACCCGCGAGATCGCGAGGCGCCGCTGGACTTCGATGTCCCTGGGCATGTACCCGTCCTTCGGTTGACCGCCCGGAGATGCCCCCGGCCGGTAAGAGTAAAGTCTAGGCCCGTCCGGATCGAATGTAAATGCCCGGGCGGCCGGAGCCGGGGGAGAGGCCGGAGTCCGGAGGCGGAGGGAGACGGTGGGGCGCCGTCTGCCGTCTGCCGTCTGTCGTCTGTCGTCTGTCGTCTGCCGTCTGCCGTCTGCCGTCTACCGTCTACCGTCTGCTGTCTGTTGTCTGCTGTCTGTCGTCTGCCGTCCCTGCCTCCCACCTCCGACCTCCCATCCTCGCCTCCCTACTGGTATACGATGAGCCCCGGCCGCGGCTCGAGCGCCAGCAGCGAAGCCTCGCTCAGCGGGTCCGGGTCGTGCTGCAGGAAGACCTTGATGCCCCCGTACGGCGCGTACGGCGCTCCGCCGTACCGCCGGTACTTCGCGACCTTCACGCCCGCCGGCCCGTAGCCGTCCATATCGATCACGAGGTCGACGCCCGCGCCCCGCTGGATCGCCTCCGGGTGCGTGATCATCGAGCCGTCGAACTGGTGTACGATGAGCATCTTCCTCGGCAGCCGCTCCGCCGCCGTCAACTGTGCCAGGTAGCCCTGCACCGCGTTGATGTCCGCCGCGTCGATGCTGCCGATGCGGTCTCCCGGCGTCGTGCTCGATGGCAGCGCGAACTCCGGGTCCAGCGCTACGAAGACATCCGGCTCCCGCAAGTACGGCAACACGCGCTGCACCTCCGCGAGCGCGTTGCTGTGGCCGATCTGCAGGTCCAGGATCACCACGAAGCCACGCCGCCGGGCCAGCGCGATGAAGTCCCGCACGGTGCGGTCGTCGAGGTACTGGAGGCTCCCCGCCCCCGCGTCCGGCTGCGCGACCGCGTACACCAGGTGCAGCGCCGGCCGCACATCCCAGCTCCGCGTCAGGAAGCGGAAGCGCGCCGCACGCTCCGCCAGCAGATCTGCCGCCTGCTCCAGAGGTTCCTGCCCCAGGATCCCCATCGACGGCGTCTGCGGCACGCCGTAGTACGACACCACCAGATTGCCCTCGACCGGCGACGGCAGCGCCGCGCCGTGCGCGTTCGGCGCGCGCAGCCCCGCGAGCCCGCCGAGCCCGAACGCATCCGCCATGGTGAGCGTCTGTCCGGACGCACCGCCGCTGCCCGCCGGCTGCACCGGCTGCCGCACCCGCGCCGCGCTCAGCGCGGCGATCACGGCGAGCGCGACGGCGGCGACGGCCGCGGCGATCGCGGCCCACGGGATGCCGGCGGGCACAGAGCGGCGACGGGCAATGCGCAACGGAAGCTCTTCCTGGCGGGAGATGCAGCCCTTCGCACCGGGCTGCGGGTCACACGGCTAGTGTAGTGCATCTCACGCCTTGTTACCTCTGTGCAGCTTCTCCGAGATCGTCTGCACGGAGGCGGTCCAGGCGAGGGGCCTGGGGTTGAGGTTGGGTTGCGTTGGTCCATGCAGGCGGAGATGGCCGCCGCTACGAGCTCGTCCGCGCACGCGGACACGCCGCGCCGCAAGCGCTTCTGCCTGAGCCCGGAGAACAAGCGCTCCCCACACCCGGTCACGCGGCCCTCCGCTCGTGATGCGGCTCGTGCCGCGGCCCGTCAGCCGCCGGGTTGGGCGCCGGGGACGACGGCCGAGACCGTGATGTGCGCGGCCACCAGCGCATCGCCACGGTCATCGATGCGCCCGTCGGCGATGATGCGGTCGGACGTGCGGATGGCGGCGAAGCTGATGGTGCCGCCGCCAGCGCTCCGGATCACGGTCGACGCCTTCACGAGGATGCGGTTGACGGCCGCACCCGAAAGCCGCGTGATCTCGATGGCCTCCGGGTCCGTGGTGATCGTGCCGACGATGCCCCGCACCTCGACGCTCTCGCCCGGCGCGACCGGCGTGCTGTTGCCGGCCAGACGCGTCGGCGTGGCAACCGGCGCGCGGGACGCCGCCGGCGTGACGGCAGCGGACGCGGCCGGACTCGCGCCGCCGGCCGGCGTACCCGCGACCCGCGCGGGCGAGCCGCCGCCACAGGCGGCGAGCATCGCGGCCGCGAGCGCGAGCGCGATGATGGGGATCAGGCGCATCACGGGCAGGGTAGCGGACGGCGTCGCGGGCGGCTACCGGATGCGTGCGGGCGCCGCGTCACACGCCCAGCGGGCGGCGCTCTTCGGACGGCTCGCCGTGCTCGACGAGGCGGCGCTCGTAGATCAGGCGCTCGTAGTACGAGAGCACGCGCTGGCTCACCCGGTCCCAGCGGAAGTGCTGGACGCGCTCCCGCCCGTGCGCGACCATCGCCTCGCGGCGCGCGGGGTCGCGCAGCAACTCGATCAGCGCGGCGGCGAGCGCCAGCGGGTCCTCCGGGCGCACCAGCAGCCCCTCGACGCCGTGCGTCAGCACGCCCGCGAAGCCTTCGATGTTCGAGGCGACGATGGCGCGGCCCGCGGCCATCGCTTCGAGCAGCACGAGACCCTGGCTCTCGAAGCCGGTGTTGGGGGCGCAGAAGACGTGCGCGCTCTTGTGGTAGCGCGGCAGTTCGGCGAACGGCACGTAGCTGCGGAAGACGACGTCGCGCAGGTGCGCCGAGCGCACGGCGCGTTCGTAGCGGTCGAACTTGCCGGCGCCGACGACGATCAGCCGGCTCTCCGGGATCGCGCGCTGGACGCCGATGAACGCGCGGAGCAGGTACTTCAGTCCCTTGCGCGCTTCCGGCCGGCCGACAAACAGCACGTTGAGCTTGCCGTCGCAGAACTCTGGCAGCGGCTCGACGTCGCGGGAAAAATGCTCGACGTCGACGCCGTTCGGGATGATGTTGTAATAGCCGGGGAAGTACTGTTCGATGTGCTTGACGGCGGCGGGCGAGACGGCGATCTTGCCGTCGAGCTTGCTCACCCAGCGCTTGATCAGCCTGCGGCCGTAGACGTAGATGAAGTTGGAGTCTCGCGCCGCGTGCCACGTGCCGACGTTCACCGTGGTGGAATAGCGCAGGAAGTTGATCGGCAGTTGGGGCATGAATGGCTCGTGCACGTGGACGATGTCGAACTCGTTCTCCTCGAGCAGCCGGCGGATGCGGCCTGCCGTGCGCAACGAGAGCGTGATGCGCGCGACGGAGCCGCTGACGCGCAGCGGGATCGGGCGGCCGATGATCGTGATGGGACAGACTCCGCCCGTGGCCGGCCGCGATCCGGGCGCGACGATGTACGGCTGGTGGCCGAGCAACACGAACTGCTCCGCGAGATGGTGGATGTGGTTGTTGACGCCGCTGGAGACCCCCCAGTCGTAGGGCGAGACGAGCACGATCTTCATCGCGGCTCCTCCCCCGCACCGGGGCCGCCGAGAGAAGGCGGGCGCGCGTGCATGCGGCTGGTGACGAAGCTGCGGATCGTCGGCAGCCAGCCCATGGTGCGCGGCGTCGCCATCATGCCGCGCCACTGCTGGACCGCGATGTTCCGGTAGCCCAGCTCGGACATGCGGGGCGCGCGGCCGGCGGCGCCGGCGGTCGTCTTCGCGGCGATGGCGGCGATCAGGTCGGCGGCCGTCGTGCCGTCGAACGTCGTGTAGGCGCTGCCGACCGCCTGGAGGAAGTGCGCATCGCTGGAGCCGACGGCGGCGAGGTGGAGGACCTCGCGGTTGAGCCGCCGCGCCCGCGCCGAGGTGACGCGGCCGGCCGGGCTCAGGTTGTACTCCTCGATCGCGTCGATGCGCACGGCCTCATCGGCGCTCGCGGCGACGCGCGCGAAGCCCCGGCGGGTGATGCTGCGCGTCAGGAACGAGAGCGGGTGCGGCGCGATGGCGATGCCGCCCTGCCGGTGAATCTCGGCGAGCGTCTCTTCGAGGCGCCGGAAGCTCGGGACGGGCGCTTCGATGCCGAGCGCGAGGAGATGGCCATCGAGGGTGGTCACCTCTTCGCCGCGGATCAGCTCGAAGCGGTAGGCGCCACGGGCGTGCAGCTCGCGCGCCTCGTCGGCGGCGCGCAGCGTATCGTGCTCGGTGACGGCGATGACGTCGATGTCGGTGTGGTGCTGCACATGGTCGAGGAGTTGCGGCACGGTGGCCATGCCATCGCCGTAGCGCGTATGGATGTGGAGGTCAGCCTTGCCCAACGCAGCGCCTTCATGGCTCCGGGGCGGCCGGCCGATACTGCCGGCCGCTGCGTCATTGTACCGTCTCGCGGTCGTGGGTTTCGGCGAGAGGCGCCGGCGGCGCCGCGCGCGGCGCGATGTCGTCGGGCCAGATGCGGTCAAGCACGCTCCACTGGCCGGGATCGCGCTTCAGGTGCTGCTCGAAGAGCGCCAGCAGGCGGGTGGTGTTGGTGCGCAGGTCGCGGTCGGCGTCGCCGGTCAGCACGAGGGGCAGCGGCGGGCCGACGATCGCCTCGACCTTGAAGCCGCCGGTGCGGCGCACCCAGCCGGGGAGGAGCACGGCGCCCGTGCGCATCGCCAGGTCGACGGCGCCGGTGGGAAACTTCGCCGGCGAGCCGCAGAACTCGATCTCGATGCCGCGCTTCTGGATGTCGCGGTCGATGAGGATCGCGACGACGCCGCCGTCGCGCAGCCAGGCGATCGCCTTCTTGATGGCGCCGAAGCTCACTTCCTCGTATTCGTGGCCGTGCACCGTGCGCAGGCTGCGCATGAGGCGGCCCAGCTCGCGCGGGCGGAGCGGTTCGACGAGCGCGAAGACCTTGATGCCGGCGGCGGCGAGCCCCTGCACCGCGAACTCCGGGTTCGCGTAGTGCGCGGACGCCAGCACGACGCCGCGGCCCGCGGCCTGCGCCGCGCGCACGTAGTCGAGACCTTCGAGCACGAGGTCGTGCTCGAGGAAGTCGGAGACATCCATGCGCTGCATGCCGACGACGTCGGCGTAGTAGCGGCCGGTGTTGCGGGCGCACTGGCGGGCGATCCGGTCGACCTCTTCCTCCGACGCGGCCGGGCCGAGGACATGGCGGATGTTGCTGCGCACGTTGTTGCGGACGCTGGGGCGCCAATCGTACACCCGGTCGCTGACCACGCGCGAGATGCCGTAGCGCCAGCCGAGGGGCAGGCGCCCGATCGTGTTGATCACGATGAGCATCACGTAGTACTTCCACTTGCCGGGACGTGGAAGGAGGCTCACGCCTACACGCCCTCTGCGAGCTCGCCATGGGCGGCGGCCGCGAAGCCGGGCTGCTGCCACAGGCGCCGGAAGATGAACCACTGGTCGGGATGTGCGCGGATCATCGATTCGAGCGACTGGAGGATGAGACGGGTCAACTCATAGACGTCGCGGTCTTCATCGCCTGTCCTGGGGAAGTCCCGCAGGCTGAGGTCGAGGACGGGGCGGATGATCAGGTCGTCTTCGGGGCCGCGCAGGACGACCGCGGGCACGACCCAGGCGCCGGTGCGGAGGGCGACCCGCGCCGGCGCGGACGAGACGAACGCGGGCGCGCCGAAGAAGTCGACGTAGATGCCGAACTGATGGTTGGGCACATCGATGAGCATCGCGAGCATCTCGCGGCGGCGCAGGGCGCGGAAGACGCTCGTGCCGACGGCCCGCCGCCCGATGATGCTCATGCCCAGCTTGGCGCGCGAGCCCTGCACGAGGTCGTTCATCGGCTGGTAGCGAAACGACTCGGCGATCGCGCTGACCGGATAGCCGCTGGCGGCCAGCGCCGCGCCCCCGATGTCCCAGTTGCCGAAGTGCATCGAAGCGATGATGATGCCGCGGCCGGAGGCGGCGATCCGGTCGAGGTCCTCCCACTGGTCGAAGCGCAAGCGCCGGCGGATCTCGTCGCGGGTGACGAGGGGGTAGTGGATGAAGTCGATCACGTACTTGCCGAAGTTGCGGAACGAGCGCCGGGCGACGGAATCGACGTACCGCGCGTCGTTGCTGCGGAGGATGTGGCTGAGGTTGGCGTTCAGCGCTTTGCGGTGGCGCGGGAAGATGATGACGTAGCAGATGAGCGCGATGCGCTCACCAAACCAGTAACCGAGTCGAAGGGGCAGCGGACGCGCCAGGAGGATCGCCAGCCGAAAGAGCCAGTAGACGGTCCGGTCGAGCAAGTCGCGTCCTATCCCGCGATGAACGCCTCCACCATATCATGCGCGACATCGTCCGGGTACTGCTGGGGCGGCGACTTCATGAAGTACGCCGATGGGCCGAGCAGCGGACCGGACAGGCCGCGGTCGAGCGCGATCTTGCAGCAGCGGATCGCGTCGATCACGACGCCGGCGGAGTTGGGGCTATCCCAGACCTCCAGCTTCACCTCCGCGTTCAGCGGGACGTTGCCGAAGGTCGTGCCCTCCATCCGAATGTAGCACCACTTGCGGTCCAAGAGCCACGGCACGTGGTCGGAGGGCCCGACGTGGACATCGCCGGCGGGCAGCTCGTAGTCGAGCTGGGAGGTGACGGCGTTCGTCTTGGAGATCTTCTTCGACTCCAGGCGCTCCCGCTCAAGCATGTTGAGGAAATCTGTGTTGCCACCGAAATTGAGCTGGTAGGTGCGGTCGAGGCGGACGCCGCGCTCGCGGAAGAGCCGCGTCAGGACGCGGTGGACGATGGTGGCGCCGACCTGCGACTTGATGTCGTCGCCGATGATCGGCAGGCCGGCCTCTTCGAAACGCTTCGGCCAGTAGCCGTAGTGGTCGCGGGCGATGAAGACGGGGATGCAGTTGACGAAGCCGCAGCCCGCGGCGAGCACCTGCTCGACGTACCACTTCGTCGCCTCTTCCGAACCGACGGGCAGGTAGCTGATGACGACATCGGTCTGCGTGTCCTTGAGCAGCTTCACGATGTCATCGGTCGGGCCAGACGCCTTCGTGATCACCTGCGACAGGTACTTGCCGAGGCCGTCGTGGGTCATGCCGCGCGCCACGCGTACGCCCTGGTGCGGGACATCGCTGAACTTGTACGTGTTGTTCGGCGCCGTAAAGACGGCCTCCGAGAGGTCGCGTCCGACCTTGTTCTCGTCGATGTCGATCGCGGCCACGAAGTTGATGTCGCGGATGTGGTAGCCGCCGAGGTCGACGTGCATGAGGCCGGGGACGAGCTCGCCCTCGCGCGCATCCTGGTAGAAATAGCGACCCTGCACGAGCGAGGACGCGCAATTGCCGACGCCGATGATGGCGACGTTGATCTTCCCCTTGTCCTTCTCGCCCGCCGCGCGCGCCTTCACCGCGGCCTTCCTCGCGCGTCCGCCTGCCGTCGTCGCCATCTCTTCACCTTCCTCGTAAAACAGGAGCCGCTCGGGCATGCCGAGCACCTCGCACACCGCTTCGATGAACTGCCGGGACGGCTGCTTGGTGCCGGCCTTCACCTGCGAGAGGTAGCCTTCGCTGACGCGGTAGCCACGCCGGTCGAGCTCGGCGAGCAGCCAGCGCTGCTTCTGGCCGCGCTCCTCCAGCACCTCGAATACCCTCGTCTTACGCATGAGCGCCTTCCGCGGTTAACCTGAGGTCAAGTTTCTTATACGGTACCCGCGGGCCGCGCGCGGGATCAAGTTACGGTATCTTTACCGGCCGGAGGACGCGCTGACGGGCGCCAGCCCCGGCTACGCCAGGTACGTGGCCAGACCCTCGCGCAGTGGCGTCAGCGTGGGATGGAGGACGTCGACGAGCTTCGTGTTGTCGGCGACGGCGGGGCCCGTGATGAAGTCGATGGCATCGGCCGACAGCGGCGGCGAGGGGAGCACGGCCGCGAGGGTGCCGAGGAGCTTGCCAACCGCGGCGGGCTGGTGGAGGATGGGGCGCTTCTTGCCCTGGACATCGAGCGCGGTCTTGACCACATCGTCCATGGTCATCACCTCGGGCCCCCCGGCCTCGAAGAGGGTGTTCGCCGCCTCCGGACGCAGCGCGGCGTCGGCGACGATGCGGCCGACGTCGTCGATGAACACGGGTTGCATCATCTGCTGACCGTCCCCGAACATGGGGATGAACGGCAGCGCCTTGCCGAAGCCAAGGAAGCGATTCAGCGACACGTCTCCGGGGCCATAGACCCAGGTCGGCCGCACGATCACCCACTCGATACCGCTGTCCTGCAGGTACCTCTCGGCCTCCCACTTGTAGCGGAACCAGTGCCGGTCGGCGTCCTTCGCCGCGCCGACCCCGCTCACGTAGACGAAGCGCCGGACGCCCGCCGCCTTCGCGGCATCGACCTGGTGGCGCGTGCCTTTGAGGTCGACGTCCTCGAACGTCCAGCCCTTGCGGCGGTTCTCGATGGGGGAGTGGGGGAACTGCACGGCGTTGATGACGACGTCGGCGCCCGCCATCGCCGCGCCGAGCGCCTCGGGGTCGCGCACGTCGCCCGCGCGCGCCTCGACCTGCTCCCCGCAGCGCTCGCGGACCTTCGCGGCGTCGCGCCCGAGCACGGCGACGGGCTGCGCCCGGCGCAGCAATTCCCGCACGACCGCCGAGCCGACGAATCCGGTGCCGCCTGATACGAGGATCATCGGACGCCTCCCTGCTCGCTGCTCCACCTCTGTGGGTCGCGGCACTCTATGATATGCGCGACGACCCGTGTCCGGGGAGGCCGCGCGCAATCTGCTCGCCCCGGACGAACGCGCCGACGACGTGCGCGAGGGCGTCCGGGTTCTCGGCCCAGTACGTGGGCGTCGGCGCGACGGCGAGCTTCGCGTGCGGCATGCGCTCGTGCAGCAGCTCGCCGGACGCGAGGGGATGAATCGGGTCATCCGGGTGGGTCAGGACGAGCGCCTGCTGCCGGATCTCGCCGTATCGATGTGTCGGAAGCGGCGGGCCACGAAGCAAGCCGCGGATCGCCGGCACCACCGCAGCCCTTCGCTGCGCCCCGATGAAGGCGGCGATGTCGAAGGCGGGGGCAGCCGGGCGGCGCGGCAGGCGCGCGACGATGCGGCCGCTGGCGCGCGGCCCGAAGACCTGGACGAGCATCGCCAACCACAGGAACATCGGGCGGACGCGCCGCAGGTACACACCCGTCGGTGGCGGGCTCTGGAGGATGAGCTTCTCGACGGTCTCCGGGTGATCGAGCGCAAGCGTCACGGCGGTCCCGGCGCCCATCGAGCCACCGTACACGCTCGTCCCTTCGATGCCGAGGGCGCGGATGAGACCGAACAGATCGGCGGCCAGCGATCGCCAGGTGTAATCGCGCGGATTGGCGGTGTAGCCGGAGCGGCCGTGGCCGCGCGCATCGTACGCGATGACGTGCACGCCGCGCGCGGCGATGGCGTCGATTCGCTCTCCGAAGAGCGGCAGCATCGCGACGCTGCCCATCAGGCCGTGGGCAACGACGAGGTGCGGCCCGGCGCCCAGCTCTTCGTAGTAGAGGTCGATGCCGTTCACGCGCGCGACGGGCATGGCGCTCCTA
>JAGWOC010000209.1 GCA_028872875.1 Chloroflexota bacterium
GCGCAGCGCCGTGTCACTCTGGGCCTGCCGCCGCTGGATGCCGCCATGCGCGGAATCGCCCCAGGCGAGGTCTGTGAGGTGATGGCGCGCGCTGCGGTCGGCAAGACGGCGTTCGTCCTCAACGTCCTGCGCAACGTCTCGCGGCCGCTACGGGACGGGGGGCTCGACGGCCGCACGCTGTTCTTCACGCTGGAGATGCCGCTCGCGCAGGTGTTCGAGCGCGCGGCGCAGATCGAGTGCGACCTGCCCGGTTGGCGAGTGGAGGACGAGTTGCGCGAAGAGACGGAGCAGCACGGTCGGATCGTCTCACGCACGACCGGCGCCTTCGACCGCGTGTACTTCGTGGACCGCGACTTCCTGACGTACAAGGACTTGGATCGCTACCTCGATGTGGCGGCGGAGAAGCTCGGCGCGCCTGTGAGTTTCGTCGTCGTGGACTATCTCGGCCGCATGCAGGGCGCTCGCGGGGACTCTCCCTACGAGGTCACCTCGACTCTCGCCAAGCAGCTCAAGTACCTCGCCAAGCAGCGCGACATCCCGATCCTGTACCTGCACCAGACCAGCCGGGCCGGGACGGACGGCAGCACTCCCGTCACCCTCGACATGGCGCGCGACAGCGGCGTCGTCGAGGAGGCCGCAGACTTCGTCCTCGGCCTCTGGCGGCCGGACATGGCGCACAGCCAAGGCATCGAGCAGGAACGCCTGCGTGTGGCGCTGCTGAAGGCGCGGCGCGGGCCGACCACGCAGGTGGACCTACTGTTCAGGAAACCGACCCTGCAGATCAGGGCCGCAGCTCCGGGCGAACTTCCGGAGCCGCCGCCCGCGCCCGCGCAGGACCCCCCGGCGAAGCCCGTGCGCCCCAGGCGGCGCGACAGTCCGGCATGGAGGACTGGGGACGACTGACGCTGACCCTTTGGAGGTGGCCGCTGGTGGGTGACCTTGCGTCCCGGTTCGACGTGGACCCCCCCGTGCGCGTGGCACGCACGCGCCGACCCGCGGCCGCGGTCCCGACGACGGCCGCGCTGGTCGAAGCCGCCGCCGCCCGCGCCGGGGCGCAGGAGGCGCAGTGGGAAACGCTGCCCTCGCGCCGCGGCCGGCGCTGCGCCGAGGCCGCGCTGCAGATCCTGGACGTGGCACACACCAACAGCGGCCTGCGGCTCAACAGCGCGGCGATGCGCGGCTTCGGGGT
>JAGWOC010000210.1 GCA_028872875.1 Chloroflexota bacterium
CGCGAGCAGGACACCAAGCCGTGGCTGCGCTTCTCCACGCAGGGGCAGGCCGGGTCCGACCCGGGCGACGAGACCGAGGCCGTAGGCGACCAGGACGCCGTGAAGGCGACGGGATGGGGCCTCAAGAACATCAAGCGCGAAATGGCGTACCTGATGCCGGCGACGGTCAACGCCACCGAACCGTACGATGACCTCAACGACCTGTACGGCCGCCTCATCGGGCAGTGGCGCACGGAACTGACGCACGTGACGAACGTCGTCGGCGGCGCCGAATCGCAGGAGAAGTACGGCGGGCAGCCGGGCGTGCGGTTCACGCCGGTGAGCAAGGCGCGGCAGCAGGCGGCGGTGAAGTTCCTGAACGAGAACGCGTTCGCGACGCCGGCGTTCTTTCTCGACGAGAACATTCTGCGGCGCATCGAGCCGGTGGGCGAGGTCGCGCGCATCGTGAACGCGCAGGCCGGAATCATGAACTCGCTGCTGCAGAACAACCGGCTGCTGCGCGTCGCCGAGTTCGACGGCGCGGCGAAGAGCACGGGCTACTCGGTGGTGGACCTGCTCGACGACGTGCGCAAAGGCATCTTCAGCGAACTGGGGAAGGGCCAGAAGATCGATGTGTACCGCCGCGGCCTGCCGCGGGCCTACGTCGAGGCGCTCAACCTCAAGCTGAATCCGCCGGCGGCGAACGCCGCGACCACGGGACGCGTCGGTGGGGCGGGCAGCGGACGCCCGGTAGCGCCGGTGCTCGACCCGAGGCTGTCGGACATCGACGCCGCCGTGCGCGCCGACCTGCGGGCGCTCGACGGTGAACTGAAGGCGGCCGAGTCGAAGGCCGGCGACAAGGTGACGAAGGCGCACCTGGCCGACCTGCGCGCGCGCGTGGCCGATGCCCTCAAGGGCAAGGCGGGGAAGAGCGACGGCGAGGGGTGATCGCCGCCGGGTGAGCCAACCGCGCAAGGGCCGGTCGCCGAGCGGCGGCCGGCCCTTGCGCGTCGCGTGCGCACGGGGCGCGCGCCGCGTCGATCAGTTGACCGTGAACACCCCGACGCCCGCGCCGCACGTGACGAGGATCGACACCGCGCCGGCGCCGACGCGCGTGACGAGCGCGTCGCGCTTCGTGGCGTCGGCCGACAGCTGAATGTTCACGATGCCCGAGCGCAGCGGTGTCCAGGCGAAGACGCAGCC
>JAGWOC010000211.1 GCA_028872875.1 Chloroflexota bacterium
GATCCACATCCAGTTGGAGAACGCCTCGATGATGGGGAAGCCGCCGCCGTTGGGGCGCGGGATCCACATGGCCTGCTTCCACTCCTGAAAGGTGCCGCCCGACGGCATGCCTTGAAACCACCACGCCACGCTCGGGTCGGACGCCTGCGGGAAGCTCCGCCAGTTGGCGCTCCCGGGCGAGATGGGCCCGCCGGTCTGATCGAAGACGGCCATGCAGTTGACCGAGAAGCTCGGCATGCCGCTCCCCGTGTACTTGAACGTCGGGCAGACCTGAATGCCGGGCTTCGATGCGAAGAGGCCGACCTGATCGAGGATGCTCGCCGCGATCGACACGCCCGCGACGATGACGGCGCCGACTCCCGCGCTCACGGCTCCCGCGGCGACGGCGGCGGCGATGAGCGGACCGGTGAACGCGGCGGCGACGTCTTGCGGTGTGCCTCCGCCCGATGCGGCCTGCTCGAACGCTGTCACGAGACCCTGCGCGGTGGAAATGGCGCCCGCGAGCTCGTGGTTCTGGGTGACGTACTGGCGCGCGGCGTTCAGCGAGATTTGCACGGCGTTGCCGACGCTGGCGACGCTCGGGTTGTTGTACATCTGTTGGTAGGCGGTCGCGAACGTCTGCACGCGCGAGACGACGTCTTGACCGTTCGCCGGCAGCCCCTCAGCGATGGCCGCCTGTTGGATCGACGCGATGTAGCCGGCGACGTTCGGATCGGTCGGCACGAGCCCCTGTTGCTGGAGCTGTTGGGCGAGCAGGCCCGACGGATCGTAGTAGCCGCCCGGGACCGAGACCGGCACCGAGGTCGGGATGCTCGGGATGGTCAGGCCGCTGACCGAGGTCGGGACGCCGCCCAGCGTGCGCCTACGCGCGATCGGCCGGTGACGCCAGGGGGCCGGGGCGACGTTCACACGGTTGAGCCTACCACATGACCCGCTAGCGGCAGGTCAGCGTCACCATCCCCGCGGAATCGTCGCAGGAGACGAGCTTACCTTGCGCGCAGCCGGCCATCGCGACGACGCACATGCAGTCGTAGGTCTCGCGGCACCGGCACTCAGGCGGCGTGGGCATCGCGGGATTGCAGGCCGTGTCGCCCGGGAAGAGATCGACCTCCGCGTACGAGTCGGGGATCGCGTAGGTGCCGGCGCAGTACATCGGGTCCGGCT
>JAGWOC010000212.1 GCA_028872875.1 Chloroflexota bacterium
GCCCGGGACCGATGCGGGCGGCGCGTCCAGCGGGCACATCTGCGCAGCGGCGCCGGCGCGTCGGCTCGCGCCTCATGTGTATGCCCGCGAACCTGAACGCGCCGCCGCCTCCGGGGATCGATGCGCTATCCTGTGGCGTGACCACTCCCGACACCGCGTTCCGGCCGCGACCGACGCTGGCGCAGCGCATCGCCGGCCGCTGGCGCACCGACCTGGTGTTCTTCCTCGTCGCCGCGGGCGTCGTCGCGCTGGATCAGGCCACCAAGTGGCTTGTGCGCTCGCACCTGGGGCTGTACGAGTCGTGGCCGAGCGACGGCGGTACCATCAGCATCGTGCACGTGGTGAACAGCGGCGCCGCCTTCGGCATCCTGCAGGGTCAGACGCCGTTCCTCATCGTCACGAGCTTGCTGGGGCTGGGCGCGATCCTGTTGTACTACATCTACCCGCCGATGGATCACGGCATCATCCGCCTGGCCCTGGGCATGCAGCTCGGCGGCGCGATTGGCAATTTGGTGGACCGCGTACGCATGGGCGAGGTCACGGACTTCATCCACGTCGGGCGCTGGCCGACGTTCAACGTCGCCGACGCCAGCATCACGATCAGCATCGTCGTCGTGCTGATCTTTTTCGCGATGCAGGAGACGGATGCCGGAAAGAAGAGCGCCGCGGCGCCCCGGCTGCCGCCGGATGCCGGACCCGACGCCCGCGACGACTGAACTCGTCGCCGATGCGGGCGGCGAGCGCCTCGATGTGTTCGTCGCGCGCCGCCTGCCGGCGCTCACGCGCTCGCGCGCCCGCCGCCTCGCCGGCGACGGCTGCGTGCGCGTCGATGGCCGCGTGGCGAAGGCGTCGCTCCGGCTCGGAGCTGGCCAGCGCGTGGTGGTCGAGGTACCGGCGCCGTCGCCCGCCCTCGCCCAGCCCGAGGACATCGCGCTGGACGTGATCTACGAGGACGACGACCTGCTCGTCGTCAACAAGCCAGCCGGCATGACCGTCCACCCGGCGCCCGGGCACCCGACGGCCACGCTGGTCAACGCCATCCTCGCGCACTGCGACGACCTCTCCGGCATCGGCGGCGTCATGCGGCCGGGCATCGTGCACCGGCTCGACCGCGATACGTCGGGACTGATTGTCGTGGCAAAGGACGATGCCGCGCACCAC
>JAGWOC010000213.1 GCA_028872875.1 Chloroflexota bacterium
GGCCGACCTACTTCGCGTCCGACATCGCGTACCACTACGACAAGTTCGTGCGGCGCGGCTTCGACCTCGTGATCGATATCTGGGGCGCTGACCACCAGGGCCACGTCTCTCGCATGAAGGCGGCCGTCGAGGCGATCGGCGTCGACCCGGAGCGGCTCGACATCATCATCTACCAGCTCGTCAGCTTCCGCCGGGGCGATGAGCTGGTGCGGCTCTCCAAGCGCGCGGGGAACCTCGTGCTGATGCGCGACGTCGTCGATGAGGTCGGGGCCGATGCCGCGCGCTTCTTCTTCCTCGCGCGGTCGGCGGACAGCCAGATGGAGTTTGACCTCGAGCTGGCGAAGAAGCAGGCGGCGGAGAACCCCGTGTACTACGTGCAGTACGCGCACGCGCGCATCGCCGGCATCCTCGCCAACGCCGCCGAACGGGGCTTCTCGGCGGAGGGCGGCGATGTGACGCTGCTGACGCATCCGGCGGAGCTGGAGTTGGTCCGCAGGATGCTCCAGCTCCCGGAGCTGGTGCACATGATGGCCCGCAGCAGGGAGCCGCACCACCTGCCGCACTACGCGCAGGACCTGGCGACGGCGTTCCACGCGTTCTACACGGAGTGCCGGGTGCTCGACGCCGATGCGCGGCCGTTGTCCGCGGCGCGGCTCAAACTGTGCGCCGCCGCAAGGCTGACGCTGGCGCGCGCCCTCGGGCTGATGGGCGTCTCGGCGCCGGAGCACATGTAGCGCGGAGGACGCCGCTTGCGTACGACGATCACGGGCGCGCGGCCCGGGCACGGCCGTACCGGCGCCGCGCTCGCTCGTGTCGCCGTCTGCGCGCTGACCGCGGCGGCGGCGACGGTGCTGGCATGTAGCGGCGGCGGCCCGAAGCGCACGCTCATCGTGTACGAGGCGGCGCGCGGCGAAACCGTGAATGTCTACACGATCGACCCGTCGTCCGGAGCCACCACGCAGCTCACGCACGGGACGAAGTTCGATGGCAACCCGGCATGGTCGCTGGACCGCCGGCGGATCATCTTCGCCTCGAATCGTGACGGACAGGCGCAGACGGACATCTACACGATGGACCGCTCCGGCAGCGACGTGCGGCGTCTCACGGACACGCCGGCGGCCGGCGAGTACAGCCCCAAGTACGCGCCGGATGGCAAGAC
>JAGWOC010000031.1 GCA_028872875.1 Chloroflexota bacterium
GACCCTCTCTGGCCTAGCGCTGGGACTCTTGGCCGCCTTCTATGGCGGCTATCGCATGCTCATGGATACAATCGCCGACATCCAGCGCTGGGACGACGATGCCGCGAAGAAGAAGCAGAGCTAGTTGAAGAACCCGAAGACGATCCTCACTATCGTGGGCGCCCTCGTGCTGCTGCTGGCGGGCTTCCTCTTCATGCGCGGCCCGAAGCCGATCATCGAGATCAAGGCGGAAACGCTCGCCTATCTCGGGCCCTTCCCGCTGGCCAACACCTACGTCTCGTCCGCGGCCGCGGTGCTGGTCCTCATCGTGGTCGGCTGGTTCGCGGCCCGGAAGCTGTCGCTGATCCCGGCCGGCATCCAGAACCTGGTCGAGTCCGTCCTCGAGGCCGGCTATAACCTCTGCGTCGCCACCGCCGGCGAGAAGAACGGCCGCCGCTTCTTCCCCGTCTTCATGACCATCTTCATCTTCATCTGGGTCGCCAACTGGATGGCGCTGCTGCCGTTCTTCAACGCCATCGGCGCCGTCGAGCCCGTCTCCGCCCACGAGTTCCGCAAGGAAGCGGTGGTGATGTCGAAGTCGGCCGGCATCGCCCTCATCAAGCCGTCACAGAAGACCGTGAAGTTCGACGTGAACACGTCGCCCTGCACGTTCGACGCCACGCCGCCGGCCGCGTCCCAGAGCCGCGTGCCCCCGGCCGAGCGCGCAAAGCAGCAGAGCGACTGCATCCTCGGCCAGCGCGCCATCGCGGTCGTCGAGGCGCTCTACAAGAAGGATCACGTCGGGGTCGCCGACCCCGCCGCCGCCTGCGCCAGCGCCGGCACCGGCCCGGGCGACCACCACTACACCGAGTGCCTGGTCGGCCAGTCCGAGACCGCACTCGCCCAGCTCAAGGCCAGCGGCAAGGAGCTGGGCATCATCGCCCCGTACTTCCGCAGCATGAACACCGACATCAACTCTCCGCTCTCGATCGCCATCATGTCGGCGATCTTCGTCGAGTTCTGGGGGATCACGGCGCTCGGCTTCTTCAAGTACCTGAAGAAGTTCTTCACCATCAGCAGCCCGATCAACTTCTTCGTCGGCATTCTCGAGTTCATCGCCGAGCTGGCGCGCCTGATCAGCTTCACCTTCCGGCTCTTCGGCAACATGCTCGCGGGCGAGATCCTGCTACTCGTCATGACGTTCCTCATGCCGTTTGTCGTGGCGCTGCCGTTCTACGGGCTGGAGATGTTCGTCGGCGTGATTCAGGCGTTCGTCTTCGCCATGCTGACGCTCGTCTTCGCCGTGCTCGCCGTGAGCACGCACGACACGCACGGCGAGCACGAACCCCTGGAGGTGACGGCACTGCACTAAGGTAGACGCCCGCGCGGGCGGGCTTTCTCCGGGAAACTGCGATCGATTGGGGCCCGTGCGGATGCGGGCGCACACAGGAGGAATCCGAATTGGACATCGCAACAGTTCTGCCGCTGCTCGCGTTCACGGACGTCGGCCTCAAGTACATCGGCGCCGGCATCGCGATCGGCCTCGGCGGCCTCGCGCCCGCGCTCGCGATCGGCATGCTCACCGGGAAGGCCATGGAGGCGCTCGGCCGCAACCCGGAGGCGCAGTCCGTCATCCAGACCAACATGATCCTGGGCATCGCCTTCGCCGAGGCCATCGCGATTTACGCGCTGGTCGTCGCCGTGATGATCGGCTTCGTGTTCTAGAGAAAGGCCGGGGGCACCGGCGGCATCGCCGCCCGGCACACCCCGGAGGTTGCGTATGCTGATCCTGGGGATCGCGGACCTCGGCATCAACCTGCCGCTGCTCGTCGGCCAGCTCGTGAACTTCACGATCCTGCTCGTCGTCCTGCGGCTGGTCGCCTACGGCCCGCTGATGAAGATGCTCGACGGGCGCCGCGAGCGCATCCGCGAGAGCCTCTCCGCCGCCGAAGAGATGCGGACGAAGGCCGCGGAGTCCGACCGCCAGGTGCACGAGCAGATCGAGGCCGCCCGCCGCGAGGGCCAGGCCCTCGTCGCCCAGGCGCAGGAGATCTCCCAGCGCATCCAGGCCGACGCCCGCGCCCAGGCGCAGACGGACGCTGAGGCGCTGATCGCCCGCGCCCGCAACGAGATCCAGCTCGAACGCGACAGCGCCATCGCCGAGCTCCGCAAGGAGTTCGCCGACACGGCGATCGCCGCGGCCGAGAAGGTGATCAACGCCTCGCTCGACCGCGGCCAGCACCGCCGCCTGATCGATGAGGCGCTCGCCGAGTCGCGCTTCAAGGGGGCGGTCTAGCATGGCGGCACGCTCGCCTTCGGCGCGCCGCTACGCGGAGGCGGTCTTCGACCTCGCCGACGAGGAGGAGACCTTCGAGCGCTGGGCGGCGGACCTGCGCACCATCGCGGACTTCGCCCGGGAGGCGGACGTCGCGGAGATCCTGGCAAGCGCACGCGTCCCGCGCGAAGAGAAGCTGCGCCTGCTGACGGCCGGGCTCGAAGGGCAGATCGGCGCCGAGGCGATGAATCTGGTCCGGCTCCTCAACGGCCGCGACAAGCTGGCGCTCGTACCGGACGTCCTGGCCATCTTCGGCGAGCGAGTGGACGAACGCCGGGGCATCGCGCACGCCGTCGTCACGACGGCCGTGCCGCTCAGCGGCGACGAGCGCAGCGCCGTCGCGGCGCGCCTCTCGGCGATCACCGGCAAGACGGTCGATGTTACACCCGTCGTCGACCCCGCGATCATCGGCGGCGTCGTGGCGCGCATCGGCGACCAGCTCATCGACGGCAGCACGCGGACGAGGCTCATGGCGCTCCGGCGCAGCCTCGAAGGGGCAACGGGTTAGACAGGGCCGCCACGGCAGAGGCCCCGGAGGACAAGATGGCGATACGGTCCGAAGAGATCGCAAGCATCATCAAGCAGCAGATCCAGCAGTTCGGCGCCGAGGTCGCGGCGGTCAATGTCGGCACCGTCGTCGAGGCCGGTGACGGCATCGCGCGCGTGCACGGCCTGTCGAACGTCGCGTCCAGCGAGTTGGTCCAGTTCGAGAACGGCGTCATGGGCCTCGCGCTCAACCTCGAAGAGGACAGCGTCGGCATCATGGTGCTCGGCGCCTACGACGACATCAAGGAAGGCGACGAGGTGCGCGCCACCGGCCGCATCGTCGAGGTCCCCGTCGGCGATGCGATGCTCGGCCGCGTCGTCAACGCGCTCGGCGAGCCGATCGACGGCAAAGGCCCCATCGCCACCACGAAGACCCGCCCCGTCGAGCGCATCGCGCCCGACGTCACGACCCGCAAGTCCGTCGACACCCCGGTGCAGACCGGCATCAAGGCCATCGACGGCATGATCCCGATCGGCCGCGGCCAGCGCGAGCTGATCATCGGCGACCGCTCGACCGGCAAGAGCGCGATCGCCATCGACACCATCATCAACCAGAAGGGCGGCGACCTCCTCTGCATCTACGTCGGCATCGGCCAGAAGGCCGCGAAGATGGCGCAGACCATGGCCACGCTCGAGAAGTTCGGCGCGCTCGAACACACCGTCATGGTCTCGGCGACGGCGTCCGAGTCGGCCGCGCTCCAGTACCTGGCGCCGTACTCCGGCTGCGCCATCGCCGAGGAGTGGATGGAGCAGGGCAAGGACGTCCTCATCGTCTACGACGACCTCTCGAAGCACGCCTGGGCGTACCGCCAGGTCTCGCTCCTGCTGCGCCGCCCCCCCGGCCGCGAGGCCTACCCCGGCGACGTCTTCTACCTCCACAGCCGCCTGCTCGAGCGCGCCGCGAAGGTCACCGACGAGTACGGCGGCGGCTCGATCACCGCCCTGCCGATCATCGAGACGCAGGCGAACGACGTGTCCGCCTACATCCCGACGAACGTCATCTCCATCACGGACGGCCAGATCTTTCTCGAGAACGACCTGTTCAACGCCGGCATCCGCCCCGCCATCAACGCCGGCATCTCGGTGTCGCGTGTCGGCGGCGCCGCGCAGCGCAAGGCTATGCGCCAGGTCGCCGGCCAGCTCCGCATCGACATGGCGCAGTACCGCGAGCTCCAGGCCTTCGCCCAGTTCGGCACCAGCGACCTCGACGCCGCCACGCGCCGCCAGCTCGAACGTGGCCAGCGCGCACAGGAGATCCTCAAGCAGCCCCAGTACGAGCCGCTGTCGATGGCCGCGCAGGTCGAGGTGTTCTGGGCGCTCAACAAGGGATTCCTGGACGACGTGCCCGTCGAGAAGGTGATGGCCTTCGAGCAGGCGTTCCACGCCTTCATGGCGAGCAACAAGCCCGACCTCGCCGCGAAGATCGAGCAGGAGAGGATCCTCTCGCCCGAGCTCGAAGAGCTGCTCGCCGCCGCGCTCAAGGAGTTCAAGGACACCGTCCCGTACTAGATATTGGAGGTTGGATGTTGGAGGTTAGACCGCCGGACGAGCGCCGACCGCTCAGCGCTCGATGCGGGCAACCGTAAGGACAGGTCTTCAGACCTGTCCGCCCGCGCGGCGGGTGACGCAGGAACACCGTGAGGACAGGTCTGAAGACCTGCCCGCCAGGAGCGAAGAGCGACCAATGGCATCCATCCGACAGATCCGCCGCCGCGTCCGCTCCGTCACCTCCATCGCCAAGGTGACGAAGGCGATGGAGCTCGTCGCCGGCTCGAAGATGCGCCGCTCGCAGATGCGCGCCCTCCAGGCGCGCCCCTACGCCGAGAAGATGCACGAGGTGCTCGGCGATCTGGCCAAGCAGCGCGGCGATGAAGACCAGGCGCACCCGTTCATGGTCGCCCGCCTGCCGCAGCACACCCTCATCCTCTTCCTCGGCCCCAACCGCGGCCTGGCCGGCGGCCTCCCCTCGAACATGAACCGCCGCGCCGCCTCCTTTGCGCTCGAACAGGAGACGCCGGTCTCGTTCGTCACCGTCGGCCGCAAGGGGCGCGACTTCGTCGTGCGCGCCGGCCAGCCGCTGCTCGCCGAGTTCACGATGCCCGACTGCCCGGACCTGGCCGACACGCTCGCCGTCTCGCGGCTCATCATCGATGAGTACGAGACGCAGCGCGCCGACCGCGTCTTCCTGCTCTACCCGCGCTTCATCAACACCGCGATGCAGGCGCCGGCCGTGCGCCAGCTCCTGCCGATCGCGCCCGTCGAGATCGAGGACGGCACGCCCGGACGCGACATCGACTACATCTACGAGCCGGACGCGGCCGAGGTGTTCGCGCAACTGCTACCGCGCTACATCGAGATGCAGGTCTACCAGGCCGTCCTCGAGTCCGAGGCCAGCGAGCTGTCGGCCCGCATGGTGGCCATGCGCAACGCCACCGACGCGGCGAACGAGATGATCGGCACGCTAACGCTCATCTACAACAAGGCGCGGCAGGAACAGATTACCGGTGAACTACTCGACATCGTCGGCGGTGTCGAAGCGATGAAGGCCTGACAGCAAGGCCCGGAGGCAAGATGGCGGACGGAACAGTGGCACAGGTCATCGGCACGGTCGTCGACGTGGAGTTCCCGTCGGACTCGCTGCCCGCCCTGTACAACGCGCTCGAGATCACGATGGACAGCGGCATGATCACGGCCGAGGTCGAGCAGCACCTCGGCAACAACTGGGTGCGCGCCCTGGCCATGGAGCCCACCGAGGGCCTGCGCCGCGGTGCGGCCGTCCGGGACACCGGCCGGCCGATCACCGTGCCCGTCGGCCCCGGCACCCTCGGGCGCCTCTTCAACGTCCTCGGCAAGCCGCTCGACAAGCGCGGCGACGTCGCGGACGAGCACAGGGCCTCGATCCACCGCAAGGCGCCCAGCTTCGAGGAGCAGGAGACGCAGGTGCAGGTGCTCGAGACCGGCATCAAGGTCGTCGACCTCATCGCCCCCCTCGTCCGCGGCGGCAAGGTCGGCCTCTTCGGCGGCGCCGGCGTCGGCAAGACCGTCCTCATCAAGGAGCTGATCCGCAACATCGCCGCCGAACACAGCGGCATCTCCGTCTTTACCGGCGTCGGCGAGCGCTCGCGCGAGGGCAACGACCTCTGGGTCGAGATGGAAGAGTCCGGCGTCCTCGACAAGACCGTCCTCGTCTTCGGCCAGATGAACGAGCCCCCGGGCGTCCGCCTCCGCGTCGGCCTCACCGGCCTCACCATGGCAGAATACTTCCGCGACGAGTCCGGCCAGGACGTGCTGCTCTTCATCGACAACATCTACCGCTACACCCTCGCCGGCATGGAGGTGTCGGCTCTGCTCGGCCGCATGCCGTCCGCCGTCGGCTACCAGCCGACGCTGGCGACGGAGATGGGCGAGCTCGAAGAGCGCATCACGACGACGAAGAAGGGCTCGATCACATCCTTCCAGGCCATCTACGTGCCCGCCGACGACTACACCGACCCGGGCGTCGCAACCACATTCGGCCACCTCGACGCCGTCGTCGCCCTCGACCGCGGCATCTTCGAGAAGGCCATCTACCCGGCCATGGACCCGCTGTCGTCCTTCTCACGCATCCTCGACCCGAACATCGTCGGCCAGGAGCACTTCGATGTCGCGCGCGGCGTCCAGCGCGTGCTCCAGCGCTACAAGGACCTGCAGGACATCATCGCCATCCTCGGCGTCGAGGAGCTCTCCGACGACGACAAGCAGACCGTCGCCCGCGCTCGCCGCATCGAACGCTTCCTCGGCCAGGCCATGTACATGGGCGAGGTGTTCACCGGCATCCCCGGCCAGTACGTGCCCGTCCGCGAGACCGTGCGCGGCTTCAAGGAGATCCTCGAAGGCAAGCACGACACGCTCCCCGAGCAGGCCTTCGTCAACGTCGGCACCATCGACCAGGCCACGGAGAAGGCGCAGAAGATGGCGTCGGAAGGGTAGGCCAGATGTGCGCGATGTTCTGTATTCTGTGTTCCGGGTCGCCGCAGGTTCCAGGTTCTCGGTTCTGAAGGCAACGCCATGCCGCTGACCGTCGATATCGTCACCGTCGAGAAGACCGTGCTCCACGAAGAGGGCATCGACGAGGTGATCGCGCCCGGCATCGAGGGCCAGCTCGCCGTCCTGCCCCAGCACGCCGCCTTCATGACGATGCTGGCTCCCGGCGAACTCGTGCTCAAGCGCGGCGGCGAGGAGCACCCCTTCGCCGTCACCGGCGGCTTCTTCGAGGTGCTCGACAACCGCGTCGTCGTCCTCGCCGACGCCGCCGAGCGCGCCGAAGAGATCGACGTGCAGCGCGCCGAGCAAGCGCGCGAGCGCGCCCGCCTCGCCATCGAGCGCCGCGAGAGCATCGAGGACCTGGCGGCCGCGCAGGCCGCCCTCCAGCGCGCGCTGATCCGCCTGCGCATCGCCGAGTTGCGCCGCCGCCGCCGCCGTCCCGACCGCCCCGCCTGAGAAGATGTGTCTGCTGGGGCGTGGGCGTTCAGCCCGTGGCGCACCGCGCGCCGTGTCGTAGCGAAGGAGCTTCAGCTCCGGCCACCGCGCGCCCGCACCCCTCCCCGCGGCCACGGCCGACCGCACGACGCCCCTACCGCACCTGCCGCAGCCCCGCCGTCCGCCGCGCCATCGTCGCCTGCGTGCCCGCCGCCGTCGCGCCGTCCGCGACCGCGTCGAAGAACAGCAGCGCGTTCACGATCGCCGCGAACGGCATCGATCCGACGAACGCCAGCGCGGCGATCGCGCTCGACACGGCACCGAAGCCGCTGAGCGCCGGCACCAGGAACACCAGCAGCGCCGGCGACAGGCAGATGCCCCACGCGCCGGCGACCTTCGGCAGCGCCCGCGCGGCCAGCGCGCGGCCCTCCTGCGTCGCCTCTCGCGCCGTCGACCGGCGCATCACGAGCGAGGGCACGGCGAGCACTCGCCCCAGCGCGGCGTAGAGCGCCGCGACGACCACCAGCGATTCGATCAGCCCCCGCGCGGACGGCGCCAGCCAGTGCCCGATCCGCACGTCGAGCACGAGCGCGGCCGCAAGCGCCAGCGCGAGCGGCGCCCACGGCAGCAGGACCGCCGGCAGCCCCCGCAGCACGGCCGCGGACGCCGCCGCCGCCGAGGGCTCCAGGTTGTCCGTCACCCGCCGCAGCGCTTCGGTGGCCGTCGCCAGCGTGACGACGGCGATGGCGATGAGGAAGGGCGGCAGCAGCAGCGCCCCGACCGTGCCGCCGACCGACACCAGCACGAGCGTCGTGATGCACGCCGCGAAGGCCCCGATCAGCCCCGCGAAGGCGTACTCCGACGCGTCCTGCTGGAAGATGCTGGCGCTGTCTTCGATGACGTGGGCGAGCATGCGCCGATGCCGCACGTCACGTCCATACGTGCGCATATATCCCCTGACCCCTCTGCTCCCCCTGCCTCCATCCTCGGACACGGCGCCGGAGTCTGTTGTGTGTGCGGGCGATGTGTCGGTCCCGCACCGCGCAAGAAAAATCGTCCTGATTGGAACCTTTGAAGCGCACAGGTGCGGTACCACGAAGTATCATCTTAGCTGCGGCAGCTTGATGGCGCGCAGTCGGTGCGTAGGGGCGGACCCACGTGTCCGCCCTCGTCGGGTGCGATCAATAGGACGTGGCCGAATCAGGTTGGAGGGGCACGCGCCGCGGCAGCGGTCAGCCGGCGGGCACGGCCCTCCACGCGACATCGAGAGAAAGAACCCACCGATGCGACCCAAGGCTATCGCCTTTCGCCGTCCGCCGGGCCTTCTCGCCCTCGTACTGGTCGCAGCCGCGCTCCTCACCGGGTGCAGCTACGTGGTGCTTGGTGACTCGCTCGGCACCAACGGGGCCACGACGTACGCCACCGATTACGCGAAGGCGCTGCACGTGCAGCCCACCGTGCTGGCGACGCCGGGCGAGCTCCTGCCGGCGTTCGAGCAGCGCCTGCTGCAGGACCAATCCTTCCGCACCGCCATCGCGCACGCCGACGTCGTGACGCTCAGCATCGGCTCGAACGACCTCGGGCTGGACCTGATCAAGTACGAACTGGGCGGCTGCAACAAGACCTGCGTCGATACGGCGCTCTCGGGTTTCGAGACGGACTACGCGCGCACCCTGGGCGAACTGCGGGCGCTCACCCGCGCACGCATCACCGTCCTCGACATCTACGACCCGGCGCCCGGCCTCGCCGGCCCCTACGTCGTCGGCAAGCTCGCCTCGGTCAACGCCTTCATTCACCAGACGGCCTGCGCCCATGGCATGCTGCCCGCATCGGTGAGCACCGCGTTTAACGGCCCCGACGGCACGGGCGACCCGAACACGCAGGGCTACCTCGCGAGCGATGGCACCCACCCGAGCGCCGCCGGCGCGCAGGTCATCGCGGACGCCGTCCTCGCCGCGCACTGCTGAGCCCTGCCCGCGCGCCCGAACCCTAATTCCCCGCCTCGTACGGCAGCGACATCGCCGGCGCCGGCTGGCCGAAGCGCGTCCACAGCTTCAGCGCCTGCCGCAGCGATTCCATCCGCTCCGGCTCGCAGTCGAACCCCTCCAGCAGGCAGCGGTCGAGGTGATACTCCATCAGCCGCGCCCCCACCTGGTCCACCGCGCTCCGGATCGCCATCGTCTGCGTCAGCATGTCCTCGCAGTCGCGGCCCTCGTCCAGCATCTTCTCGATGCCACGCACCTGGCCCTCGATCCGGCGTAGCCGGTTGCTGATCTCGTCCTGTAACGTCTTCTCTGGCATCGGCCCGCCTTCCGGCTGGCGCTCTAGAACATCGTGCGCCGAGACCTTGACATACCCTATGGGGGTATATTATCCTGTGCTCAGGAAGGTGTCAATCGCCGGCCAGACGGCCCACATAGGCGGCCCCGGCGGCGGACAGTAGTAGGAGAACATTCGGAACCATGGCCAAGCCCGCAGACGTCACCGACGCCAACTTCGAGAGCGAAGTCCTGAAGGCCGCGACACCCGTGCTCGTGGACTTCTGGGCTCCCTGGTGCGGCCCCTGCCGCATGGTCGCCCCGGTCGTCGAGGAACTGTCCGACGAATACGCCGGCAAGGTGAAGTTCGTCAAGCTCAACACCGACGACAACGTCCGCACGGCGTCGCAGTACGGCATCCGCAGCATCCCGACGCTGCTCGTCTTCAAGGGCGGCCAACCCGTCGGCCAGATCATCGGCTTCCGTCCGAAGGGCGACCTCAAGAAGCGGCTCGACGCCGTCCTCTAACAACGCCCCGCCGGGGCGGGCCGCGCGGCGGCCCGCCCTTGCCCCGCCCCGCACGGGGCCACCGCCACCGGCCGATCGGAAGCACACCATGACCACAACCGCACCGCAGGAGTACGACATCGTCATCGCCGGCGCCGGCCCCGCCGGCCTCAGCGCCGGCCTCTACGCCGCGCGCGCCCGCCGCAAGACGCTGCTCGTCGAGCGCAAGGTCACCGGCGGCCAGATCTCCCTCACTGCCGCCGTCGAGAACTACCCCGGGATCGACAGCATCAACGGCTTCGAGCTCGCGCAGGCCATGCACCGCCAGGCCGAGAAGTACGGCATGGAGACCACGTACGCCGACGTCTCCGCCATCGACCAGGTGGAGGGCAAGCACCTCGTCGTCACGAGCGAAGGCAGCTACCTGGCGAAGGCCGTGATCCTGGCCGGCGGCGCCGACTACAACCGCCTCGGCGTCCCCGGGGAGGAGCGCCTGACCGGCTTCGGCGTCTCCTACTGCGCCACCTGCGACGCCGCGTTCTTCAAGGATCAGACGGTCGCCGTCGTCGGCGGCGGCGACGCCGCGATGGACGAGGGCCTCTTTGTCACGCGCTACGCGAAGAAGGCGTACATGGTCCACCGCCGCGACACGCTCCGTGCCAGCGCCATCCTCCAGGAGCGCGCCTTCGCCGACCCGAAGATGGAGTTCGTCTGGAACACCGTCGTCGAAGAGATCCTTGGCGAAGACGCCGTCACCGGCGTGCGCCTGCGCGACGTCGTCACCGGCGCGACGCGCACCCTCGACGTCGCGGCCGTCTTCATCTTCATCGGCCTCACACCGAACACCGCGTACCTGCGCGGCAAGCTGCGCATGGACGGCGGCGGCCACATCTTCGTCGACGAGTGGATGCAGACCGAGATCCCCGGCATCTTCGCCGCCGGCGACATCCGCGCGGACTCCGCCCGCCAGGTCGTCACCGCTGCCGGCGACGGCGCCACTGCCGCCATCCGCGCCGACCACTACATCAGCGACGTGTTCCCCACCCCAAAGGCGCCCCACAGCCCTGCCACCGCCACGCGCCGAACGTAGGGGCGGCCCCGCGGGGCCGCCCCGGCCCCCTACGGGGATCCCGCGTCAGCCCCGAATCCGCCGGCGAAATCGCCCCCGCGCGCGTCACGACGGCCCCGCGGGCTGCCGATACTCTCCCGGAAGGGGTGGCAACGTGCCCGTGCCCACACTGCCCTCGGAGACCGAAGGCCGGCTGCTCTACCTTGCCGAGAACCTGGCGTCCCTCCACGCCTCCGCGGACATGCAGTGGCTGGCCGGCCGCGTGGAGTTCCTCGGCGAGAAGGCGCTCGGCGCCGCGCTCACCGTCCTTGCCATCGTCGATGAGGCGGGCACGTACCGGCCGCTGCCCGCGTCTCCGCAGGCCCCCCAGAACGCGCACGAGCTGCGCGACGCGCTGCGGGTCGGCGCCCTGCCGGCGGATGGGCGCGCGGCCGCCCTCTTCGCGCAGGCCGAGGGCCAGTCCTGCGCCGTGACCGTCGAGGTCGAAGCGCTGTTCGGCGTCGCACCGCCCGAAGGCACACCCGCGCAGGCCGTCCTCGTGCCGATCGCCTACAACCGCGAGGCGATCGGCATCGCCCTGTTTGTCGTCGACCCGTCGCCGCTCGATGAGCAGGTGGCGCTGATCCTCGCCAACCACGTCGCCGTCGCCATCTACCAGCTCCGCCAGCGCGAAGAGGCACGCCGCCTGCACTCCGTCGACCCGATCCTCTGGATCCCGGACGAAGACTTCCTCATCGCCCAGCTCAAGCGCGAGCTGAGCCGCGCCCGCCGCTACGGCCGTGAGCTCGGCGTCGCCGTCCTCCGCGTCGAGAACGAGCGCGACATCCGGCGCCAGTTCGGCGACTTCTTCACCGACCACCTCATGCGCCGCATCGGCAGCCAGGTGCTCTCGCAGGTGCGCGATTCCGACGTGCTCGGCGCGCTCCGCGGCAGCTACGCCGTCATCCACAACGAGACGTCGCTCGACGGCACCCGCCTCTCCGGCGAGCGCCTGCGCGACAGCGTCACGCGCATGGTCGTCCAGCGCTTCCCCGAGGTGCCGCCGCCGTCCGTCTCGCTCGCCGTCGCCGCCTACCCCGCCAGCGGCGACTCCGTCGAAGACCTCCTCCGCCAGCTCCCCCCCGACGCGCGCGAGGATCACGCCGCCGCGTAGCGGACGCCAGCACTCGACGTACACCCCTGCCGCGACGTCCCACGCGCCGCGCCCTCCACCGTGCACTGCGACGGAGCCGCGATTGGACCGGTAAGGAGTGGGCCTAGACAAGAACAAATGGAGGGACGATGATACGCACTGGCTGGTGTGCCACCTGCGGCGGGCGATGAATGAAACCTCGGCGCGTACCCCGCAGGCGGCGTACCATGACGCGAGAAAGGGCCACATCCGCTCACCTTTGCACCAGGGATGGGACGCCACCACCTGGCCGGTCAGTTCAAGATGCAAGGGATCTGACGCGTCAGCATCGCGGGTGGCCAAGGTCAACCACACGCGTTAGGTGGTGCACGATGAATTGGACACGTATCCAGTCCATACGGACGCTGGAGGTGTCCCGGGCTTTCCGCTTCGCACCGGCGGAGCGGCCGGCGCTGTTCGCCACCCTGGGCATCGCGCACAACTCGCGCGTACTCGAGGTCGGCTGTGGAACGGGAATCTTTACGCGGTATCTCGCCGACGGCGCGCCGGACGGGTATGTGATCGGCATTGATGCTACGGCTGATTTCGTCGCGTTTGCGAAGGCCCGTCGAGCGAGTCCCCGCCTGGACTTCGCGTTGGGCGACGCGTATGCCCTCCCCGTCGCGGACGGAGTCATGGATGCCACAACGAGCTACACGCTCATGGCCATCCTGCAAGACCCAGCCGCGGCGCTACGTGAGCAGATGCGAGTCGTCCGCACAGGTGGCGTCGTTTCTGCGATAGAGGTCTTGCGAGGCGGGATCGGGCATTGGGGGAGACCGCACGCGAGATTGCCCGGGGATGAGGAGACGAGGCTCTCGGCACTTCGCGGCCGGTGGAATACCATCTCCTCCCAGTTCGTCGAACCGATGGAGCGGGGGAAGTTCTCCTTCGGCTGGCAGGGCCGCGTGGAGGAACTGCCGCTTGAGTTCGAACGAGCCGGCCTGAGGCAAGTCCGGCTGAGCGGCTTCCTTTCGACGTTCTCTACGAGCGACGAATCGTATGACCGCGGACAGCGGCGCTGGTTTCTGGAAGAGTTAGGGCGACACGAGGTCGAGAGCGTTGAGCAAGCCTGGGCCGAGTGGCGCGGGATCTACGAAGAACACGGTGTGTTTGAAACCGAGGTCAGCGAGCTCTGCGAGCTCGTCCGTCGGGAGCAAGCGCTCAGGCTGCGCGACTTCGACGAGGGCCGTCGCGCCTGGGCGTGGCACGGAACAGCCCACCTCATCGTGGCAGGCATCGTGTAGGCGGCGGAACTGCTTCATCTGTTTACGTGCGCCCGAACCTATGGACGTTGAGCACCATCAGCGGTCGTACAACGAACTGGAGACGATGAGGATGCTCCGCTCTCCCCGCCACCGCGCGGCGCCCGATGGCACGCGGCTGGGCATCGTCTGGGGCACCGGCAGCGGCGGCGCGGCATCGATGGACGCGCTCCTCGGGAAGGCGATGGAGGGCGGGTGGGCGGCGTGCGAGCCGCTGGCGCTCCTGAAGGTGCTGCCCGACTCCGCCGCGAACGCGCTCGCCGTCCGATTCGGCGCGCACGGCCACGTCTCGACGGTCGTCGCCGCCTGCGTCTCATCGACGCTCGCGGTCGTGGAGGCCGTGCGCCTCATCCGCGCGGGTGTCATCGACATCGCGGTCACTGGCGGCAGCGAGGCGTGGATCACGCCGCTGGGCATCGGCAGCTTCTGCCTGCTCCGCGCGCTCTCGACGGCGCGCAACGATGCGCCGGAGACGGCGAGCCGCCCCTTCGACCGCACACGCGACGGCTTCGTGCCGGCGAAGGGGGCGGGCGCGATCGTCATCGAGTCCGCGGAGCACGCGGCGCGCCGGGGCGCCGCGGCGATCGCGGAGATCGCCGGGGTCGGCGTCACGAACGACGCCCACCACGCCGTCGCCCCGCACCCGGACGGCGTACACGCCGCGCGCGCCATCACCATGGCGCTCGCCGACGCCGGCATGCGGGCGGAAGACATCGACTACGTGAACGCGCACGGCACGTCGACCGTGCTCAACGACGCGGCCGAGACCAGGGCGCTGAAACTGGCGCTCGGAGAGGACGCGTATCGCGTGCCCGTAAGCGCCACAAAGTCGATGACGGGGCACGGGCTTGGCGCCTCCGGGGCGTGGGAGATCATCGCCACAGCCTCATCTCTGCGCGATGGCATCGTCCACCCCACGATCAACATCGACGACCCGGACCCCGCCTGCGACCTCGACTACGTGCGGGGCGCGGCGCGCCGGACCCCGCTTCGTGGAGCGCTCAAGACGAGCTTCGGCTTCGGCGGCCAGAACGCCGCCCTCGTGCTGCGCGCCGCCGGCTGACGGACGCCGGCGCGCAAACCCTATCCGTCCCGCAGCGCGCTCTTTACGCGCTCGGCCTCACTCGCGCGCAGCCCCTGCGCCTCGGCGGGCGTGAACGTCGTCCCACAGACGTCGCAGACCCACGCGGACGCCTTCTCTTCGTCTCCCATGTCCCCCGCCGCATCCCAGCGCGGCACGAGCGTGACGTGCGGACATGGCGGGGTGTCGCTGCCATTCGGCGCGGGTGTCTCGACGCGACGTCCGCGCAGCCTGTCGATCCAGCTCATAGCCGTCCTCCTTCGCGGCACCGCCGCCGAGGCCGCCGCCGGCGGGGCGTACGTCTCTGCCCTCGATCATACGCCCGCGGTCAACCCTGCCCGCACCGGTTCAGCCGGCCCCCGCGCCAACGGGAGGCCAGCCGGCCAAGCTACGAGCTCCCGCGGCGGCACAACGAGAGGGGGCCCCGTGCGGGCCCCCTCGCTGTCCGAATACAGGTCCGCTGTGCCGCGCGGCTACTCCTCGTCCGGCTCCGCGACGTAGCCCTTCGGCAGCGGCGGCACGTCTGCCGCGGGCAGGTCGATCTCCGGCACGTCGTCGGCGGTGTCCAGCAGGTCCTCCGCCGAAGGCTCCACGAGGTCGTCCGCGTCCTCGTCGGCCTCGTCCAGCGGCTCCTCGGCATCCTCCTCCGGCTCCTCGACGCCCAGCGCACCGAGTAGCCCGGCGATGCCCTCGTCCTCCTCGAACAGGTCGTCGCCTTCCTCGAGCGCCAGCGACTCCGGCAGCGGGATCTCCTTCACCGGCGGCGGCGGCAGGTCGATCGACGCCCGCGCCGGGATCAGCTTGCCGATGATCACGTTCTCCTTCAGCCCCATCAGGTGATCCTTCTGGCCGCTGATCGCCGCCTCCGTCAGCACCCGCGTCGTCTCCTGGAACGACGCCGCCGCCAGGAAGCTGCTCGTGCTGAGCGAGGCCTTGGTGACGCCCAGCAGCACCGGCACCGCCGTCGCCGGCTCGCCGCCCTCCGCCAGCACGCGCGCGTTCACCTCTTCGTACTCGAAGCGGTCGACGATGTCGTTCGGCAGCAGCGGCGTGTCGCCCGGCTGGTCGACGCGCACCTTCCGCAGCATCTGCCGCACGATCACCTCGATGTGCTTGTCGTTGATCGTCACGCCCTGCGAGCGGTAGACCTTCTGCACTTCCTCGACCAGGTAGAGCTGCACCGCCTCCGGCCCCATGATGCGCAGGATGTCCTGCGGGTTCAGCGAGCCTTCCGTGAGCTGCTGCCCCGCCTGCACCGGGTCGCCGTTCTCGATGCGCAACCGCGCCGCCGCCGGCACCGGGTACTCCCGCTCCTCGTTCTCCTCGTACACGATCGAGACCCGGTTGCGCCCGTCGACCACCACGCGGCCGCCGATGCGCGCCACCACGTCGCCCTCCAGCACCTCCGGCGCGGCCTCGGCCTTCGCCTTCTTCGAGGTAGCCTTCTTCGCCTTCGGCTTCTTGCCTTCGGCCTCGGGCGCTTCGGCGGGCGCCGCGAGCTGCGGCAGTCGCGCCAGGATCGCCCCCTGCTCGACCAGCTCGTCCTTCTTGACGAGCACCTTCGCCCCCTGCGGGATGTCGTACACGTCGCTGTAGAGCTCCGTGCTGCGGATCTTGATCCGCTTCTGGTCGCCGTCGCGCAGGATCTCCGCGACACCGTCGATCTCCGCGATCAGCGCCTGCCCCTTCGGCACCCGCGCCTCGAACAGCTCCTCGACCCGCGGCAGACCGCTCGTGATGTCGACGCCGCTCGCCACACCGCCGGTGTGGAACGTGCGCATCGTCAACTGCGTGCCCGGCTCGCCGATCGACTGCGCGGCGACGATGCCGACGGCCTCGCCCATCGTCACGAGCGCGCCGCGCGCCGGGCTGCGCCCGTAGCAGTACTGGCAGATGCCCCGCTTCGCCTGGCAGGTCAGCGGCGACCGCACGTACACGCGTCCGAGGTTGAGCTCCTCGATGCGCGCCGCCTTCGCGTCGTCGATCTCCTCGTTGAAGCCGGCGAGTAGCTCACCCGTCTCCGGATCCTCGAGGTCCATCGCCGAGTAGCGGCCGATGATCCGCTCGCTGAACGATTCCAGCACCCCCGCGTCCGGTTGGTCCAGCCACACGCCCATGCGGGTCCCGCAGTCGTCTTCGAGGATGATCACGTCCTGCGCCACGTCGATCAGCCGCCGCGTCAGGTAGCCCGAGTCCGCCGTGCGCAGCGCCGTGTCCGCCAGCCCCTTGCGGGCGCCGTGCGTCGAGATGAAGTACTCCAGCACCGTCAGCCCCTCGCGGAAGCTCGACCGGATCGGCAGGTCGATGATCCGGCCCGACGGGTCCGTCATCAGGCCGCGCATGCCGGCCATCTGCGTGATCTGGCTGATGTTACCCTTCGCCCCCGACGTGGCCATGATGTACACCGAGCCGTAGCGGTCGAGCTGGTCCTGGATCGTCTTCTTCACGTCCTCGGTCGTCCGGCTCCACACCTCGACCGTGGCGTCGTACCGCTCCTGTTCGGTGATCAAGCCCGTATCGTACTCGCCGTCGATCTCCTTGATGCTGGCTTCGGCCTTCTTGATCAGCCCCGCCTTCTCCTCCGGCACGCGCAGGTCGTTGACGGCGATCGTGATGCCGGACTGCGTCGCGTACTCGAAGCCGACGTGCTTGATCGCATCGACGACCTCCGCCGTCTCCTCGTTGCCCAGCACCTCGTAGCAGCGCGCCACGACGGTCTTCAGCATCTTCCGATCCATCTTCTCGTTGATGAAGTCGATGCCGCCCGTCACCGCGGCGCCCACGCCCGGCGGCAGGACCTCGTTGAAGATCAGGCGCCCCACCGTCGTATCGATGATCTCCGTGCGCGCGTCCGGGACCACGCTGGCCGCGACCGCCTGCGGCGAAACCGCGACGGCTTCGCCGGCGCCGCCCTCCGGCAGCTCCGCAACCGCCTGCGATGGCCGCCGCACGCCCGGCTTGGCGTACGGGATGCGCACCCGGATCCGCGCCTGCAGGTCGACGATGCCGAGGTCGTGCGCGTAACGCGCCTCCTCGGCGCTGCCGTACACGCCCTCCGCCTGCTGCCCGTTCTTCCCCGCCTTGTACGCCCCACGGCCGTGCGGCTTGTCGAGCGTCAGGTAGTAGCAGCCGAGCACCATGTCCAGCGTCGGCGCGATGATGGGCTCGCCCGACCCCGGCGACAGCAGGTTGTGCGTCGAGAGCATGATCTGGCGCGCTTCCGCCACGGCCTCGCGCGACAGCGGCACGTGCACCGCCATCTGGTCGCCGTCGAAGTCCGCGTTGAACGCCGTGCAGACCAGCGGGTGGATCTGGATCGCGCTCCCCTCGATCAGCACCGGTTCGAACGCCTGGATGCCCAGGCGGTGCAGCGTCGGCGCGCGGTTGAGCAGCACCGGGCGGGTCTGGATCACCTCGTCCAGCACGTCCCATACCTCCGGCCGCGCCCGCTCGACGATGCGCTTCGCGCTCTTGATGTTGTGCGCCAGACCCCGCTCGACGAGCGCGTGCATCACGAACGGCTTGAACAGCTCCAGCGCCATCCGCTTCGGAAGCCCGCACTGGTGCAGCTTCAGCTCTGGCCCGACCACGATCACGGAGCGGCCCGAATAGTCGACGCGCTTGCCCAGCAGGTTCTGGCGGAAGCGCCCCTGCTTGCCCTTCAGCATGTCGCTCAGGCTCTTCAGCTTGTGGTTGCCCGAGCCCGCCACCGCGCGGCCGCGGCGGCCGTTGTCGATCAGCGAGTCCACCGCCTCCTGCAGCATCCGCTTCTCGTTGCGGATGATGATCTCCGGCGCCCCGAGCTCCAGCAGGCGCTTGAGGCGGTTGTTGCGGTTGATCACGCGGCGGTACAGGTCGTTCAGGTCGCTCGTCGCGAAGCGGCCGCCATCGAGCTGCACCATCGGCCGCAGGTCGGGCGGCAGCACCGGCAGCACCGTGAACACCATCCACGACGGGTGGTTGCCGGACTTGCGCAGCGACTCGATGACCTTCAACCGCTTCGTCGCCTTCTTGCGCCGCTGGCCGGAGCTCGAGTGGATCTCCGCCTGCATCTTCTCGCGCAGCTTCTCGACGTCGACACGGTCGAGGATCTTCAGCAGCGCCTCCGCGCCCATACCCGCCTCGAAGACGCTGCCGTACCGCTCCTGCATCTCCTTGTACTTCGACTCGGCCAGCAGGATCATCTTGTCGTTCTCGGCCGGGTCGGCGAGGTCGTTCAGCTCGTCGATCTGCGCCTGGTACTCGGCGTAGACGGTCTGCCGCTCGCTACCCGCGCGCTCCTGCAGCGGCGCCAGCTCCGCCATCACGGTTGTGCGCTTCTGCTCGATCGCCGCGTCCGCCATCAGGACGATGTCGTCGCGCTTCTTCGTGAACTCTTCTTCGAGCGCGGCGACGCGCTGCTGCGCCACGGTCTTCAGCCCATCGACCACGCCCTGCTCGATCACCGTGCCGCGCTCCAGCACCAGCGTGTCGCCGATCCGGTACCCCTTGCGCGCCGTCCTGCCCACCAGCTCGCCCAGCTCTGTCTGGTACTCGACTGCCGCGCGCATGATCGCGTCGGTCGCCTTCTCCCGCTCCGACTCGACCTGCGCGAGCTTGCGCTCCTTCTCGTCGGTGTGGTGCTTCTCCGCGTCCGCCAGCTCCTGCTGCAGCTCGGCCACGCGGTCCGCGAACTGCTTCTCGCGGCGCGTCGCCTCGCGGTCCATCTCCTCCTGCAGGTGCTCAAGCGCGCGCTTCTTCGCGTGCTCATCGACCGAGGTGACGATGAACTGCGCGAAGTACAGCACCCGCTCCAGCGAGCGCGGCGAGATGTCGAGCAGCAGCCCCAGCCGGCTCGGCGTCCCCTTCACGAACCAGATGTGGCTCACCGGCGACGCCAGCTCGATGTGCCCCATCCGCTCGCGCCGCACCTTCGACCGCGCCACCTCGACCCCGCACTTGTCACAGACGATGCCCTTGTAGCGCACCCGCTTGTACTTGCCGCAGTAGCACTCGAAGTCCTTGGTCGGCCCGAAGATCTTCTCGCAGAAGAGCCCGTCCTTCTCCGGCTTCAGCGTGCGGTAGTTGATCGTCTCCGGCTTCGTTACCTCGCCGTACGACCACGACCGGATCTGCTCCGGCGAGGCCAACGAGATGCGGACGGCGTTGAAGTCGTTTACCTCAAGCACTGAGCTTATCCTCACCTTCAAACCCCGAGAGATTGATGCCCAGCTCCGGCACCCCCTCGCCGTCTTCCACGAACTCCACCGACTGCTCGTCGTCGTTCAGCACCTCGACCGAAAGGCCCAGGCTCTGGAGCTCCTTCACGAGCACCTTGAACGACTCCGGCACCCCCGGCTCGACCACGTCCTCGCCCTTGACGATCGCCTCATACGCCTTCACGCGGCCGACCACGTCGTCCGATTTCACCGTCAGCAGTTCCTGCAGGATGTGCGCCGCGCCGTACGCCTCCAGCGCCCACACCTCCATCTCGCCGAAGCGCTGGCCGCCGAACTGCGCCTTGCCCCCCAGCGGCTGCTGCGTGATCAGCGAGTACGGCCCCGTGCTGCGGGCGTGGATCTTGTCCTCCACCAGGTGGACCAGCTTGAGCATGTAGATGTTGCCGACCGTCACCGGCTGGTCGAACGGCTCGCCCGTCCGGCCATCGTAGACCGTCTGCTTGCCGTAGGTCGGCGGCGCCATGCCGTGCAGCACGGCCTCACTGACCTTCTCCTCGAGCTTCTCCGGCGTCAGCGCCCGCGCCTTCTTGACGCCGGCCACGTCCTCCAGCCACAGATCCAGACAGGCGCGGCGTGCCACGCCGATCCGCGTGTCATCGAGGATCTCGCGCGCGTCGTAGCCTCGCTCCGCCAGCCACCGCTCGAACGCCGGCACGTCGAGCTTCTCGTACGGCACCCCGCCGCCGTACGCTCCATTGTTGCCGTTGCTCCGACGCAGCAGCGCGCCCGCCTGCAGCGCGAGCCATGCCCGCGCCAGCTCATCCTCGATCAGCTTGTCGCTCGCGCCATCGAACACCGGCGTCACCGCCCGGAAGCCGAGCGCGTTCGCCGCCCAGCCCAGGTGCGTCTCCAGCACCTGGCCGACGTTCATCCGGCTCGGCACGCCGATCGGGTTCAGCACGATGTCCACCGGCGTCCCGTCCGCCAGGTACGGCATGTCCTCGACCGGCAGGATGCGCGCCACCACACCCTTGTTGCCGTGGCGGCCGGCCATCTTGTCGCCCTCGGACACTTTCCGCCGCTGCGCGATCGAGACCCGCACCAGCTCGTTGACGCCGGCCGGCAACTCGTCGTGCGTGTCGCGCCGGAACACCTTGACGTCGATCACCTTGCCGCGCTCCCCGTGCGGCACGCGCAGCGACGTGTCCTTCACCTCGCGCGCCTTCTCGCCGAAGATCGCGCGCAGCAGCTTCTCCTCCGCCGTCAGCTCCGTCTCGCCCTTCGGCGTGATCTTGCCGACCAGGATGTCGCCCGAGTTCACCTCGGCGCCGATCCGGATGATGCCGTTCTCGTCGAGGTCACGGAGCGACTCCTCGCCGACGTTCGGGATGTCGCGCGTGATCTCCTCCGGCCCGAGCTTCGTGTCGCGCGACTCCACCTCATGCTTCTCGATGTGGATCGACGTGAACTTGTCGTCGCGCACGAGCGCCTCGGACAGGATGATCGCGTCCTCGAAGTTGTAGCCCTGCCAGCTCATGAAGGCGCACAGCACGCTCTGCCCGAGCGCCAGCTCGCCCTTGCTCGTCGATGAGCTGTCGGCCAGCGCGTCGCCCTTGCGCACACGCTCGCCCGGCTGCACCGCCGGCCGCTGGTTGATGCACGTCCCCTGGTTCGAGCGCACGAACTTCAGCAGCGGGTACTCGCGCTCCTCGCCGCTGTCGTAGCGCACCGCGATCAGCGGCCCGATCCGGCGCTCACCGTCGTGGCGGTAGCGCGCCACCTCCAGCACCACGCCGTCGTCCTCCGCCAGGATCACCTGGCCGGAGTCCTGCGCCGCCTGGCCCTCGACGCCCGTCATCACGATCGGCGTCTCCGGCCGCACCAGCGGTACCGCCTGCCGCTGCATGTTCGATCCCATCAGCGCGCGCGGCGCGTCGTTGTGCTCCAGGAACGGGATCAGCGACGTCGCCACCGACAAGATCTGCTTCGGCGACACGTCCATCCAGTCCACCATGTCCGGCGGCTCCATCATGAACCGCTCGCCCACCCGCGCCTCGATGCGCTCCTCCAGCAGGTGGTTGTCCGCGTCTAGCTGCGCGTTCGCCTGCGCGATCACGTACCGGTCCTCCGCGTCGGCCGCCAGGTACTCGATCAGCGAGCTGACGTACGGCCGCACGCGCACCATCTCATCGCCCTTGCGCGCCAGCTTCTTCGCCAGCGCCTCGGTCACCTGCTCCCCCCGCGCGCCGACGCCGTCGACGTCTTCCCCCAGGTAGCGGCCCAGCCAGTCCGGCGAGTTCGCGGGGAGCTGCTTGATCACCCGCCGGTACGGCGTCTCGATGAAGCCGTAGCTGTTGATCACGCCGTACGTCGCCAGTGAGCCGATGAGGCCGATGTTCGGCCCTTCCGGCGTCTCGATCGGACAGATGCGCCCGTAGTGGCTGTGGTGCACGTCGCGCACGTCGAACCCCGCCCGGTCACGCGACAGGCCGCCCGGCCCCAGCGCCGAAAGCCGGCGCTTGTGCGTCAGCTCGGCCAGCGGGTTCGTCTGGTCCATGAACTGCGACAACTGCGAGCCGCCGAAGAACTCCTTCATCGACGCCACCACCGGCCGGATGTTGATCAGCGCGCTCGGCGTCGCCTGGTCCGGGTCGATGATCGTCATCCGCTCGCGCACCACCCGCTCCATGCGCAAGAGGCCGATGCGGAACTGGTTCTGGATCAGCTCGCCCACCGCCCGCACGCGCCGGTTCCCCAGGTGGTCGATGTCGTCCGGGTGGCCGTCACCGTTGTTCAGGCGGATCTGCGTGCGCACGATCTCCTCGAGGTCCGCCGGCTGCAGGATGCGCATCTTCAGCGCGGGGTCGCGATCGAGGCGCCGGCTCAGCTTGTAGCGCCCGACCCGCCCCAGGTCGTACCGGCGGCTGTTGAAGAACAGCGAGTTCAGCAGCCCGCGCGCGTTCTCGAGCGTCGGCGGGTCGCCCGGGCGCAGGCGCCGGTAGAACTCGAGCAGTGCCTCCGCCTTGTTCGTCACCGCCGCGGGCTCGCGGTCGAGCGTCGACCGGATGTACGTGTGATCCGGGTCCGTGTCGGCGTCGGCGAACTTCGCCAGCAGCCGCTCGCTCGTGCCGAGCTGCGCCTCCGGCACCCCCTCCTCCTCGTCGATCGCGCGGAGCAGCGTCGTCACCGGGATCTTGCGCTTCCGGTCCACCTTGACCGACAGCACGTCCTTGTTGCTCGTCTCAAACTCCAGCCAGGCCCCGCGGTTCGGGATCAGCTTGCCGTAACACAGCTCCCGCCCGCTCGTCGGGTCCGTCTCCCGCGTAAAGTAGACGCCCGGCGAGCGCACGAGCTGCGAGACCACCACGCGCTCCGCGCCGTTGATCACGAACGTCCCGTTCGGCGTCATGAGCGGGAAGTCGCCCATGAACAACTCCTGCTCCTTCACCTCGCCCGTCTCGCGCACCACGAGCTGCACGTTCACCCGCAGCGGCGCCGAGAACGTCATGTCCCGCTCGCGGCACTCCAGCTCGGAGTACTTCGGGTCCCCGAAGGAGTAGTCACCGAAGCGCAGCTCCATCCGCGTGCCCGTGAAATCGCTGATCGGCGAGATCTCATCGAGCAGCTCGCGCAAGCCCTCGTTCTTGAACCAGTTGAACGAGTCGAGCTGGATCCGGATCAGGTGCGGGATGTCCAGGACGTGCGCGATCTTCGCATAGGACTTCTTCGTTGCCGGAACCGATGATCGTGTGCTGACGACGTCCGTTGAGACAGTCATTCCGGTGTGTGCTCCTCGTATGCCGGTTACGCGCGGACTCCAACTGACGGGAATAGTCCCTCGCGGAAGGGACGTTGAGATGGGGATGCCAATGGCAAGGGGGTTCTGTCTAGCCTGAAGCGAGTATACAAATGGGGGCCTTCGGATGTCAACCAGCGAATGCTACTCGATTCGCGCTCCGAGTGCAACCCCCTTATGGCACGTTCTCTCGAGACCTACCCCCGCCGCGCCTGCCCGCCACATTGATCACAGGCCTGAACCATTGCACCCGCGCAGGCGCGCCAACTGAGCAGCCAGCGCACGGTAAACGACGGACTACGGACGCAGCCCGCGCTCCCGCACCCGCGTCTCCACCGCGAATGCGAACGCGTCCACCACCGCCATCGCCGCGTTGTTCAGCAGCCGGTCCCGCAGGCCGCGATGCGGCTTCACGTACGTCACCTTCCGCTCCGCCAGCTCCGCCAGCCCCTGCGCCAGGTCGATCGCCGTGTCCAGGTCGCCCAGCTCGTCGATGAGCCCGTTCTGCGTGGCCTCGTCCGCCGTGAACACCTCGCCCGTCGCCAGCTCACGCACCCGCTCGACGCTCAGCCCGCGCGCCTGAGCAACAAGCTCTACGAAGCGGTCGTAGAACGCGTTCAGCAGCGTCTGCTCCCGCTGCCGCTCCTCCGCCGTCGGCTCACGGAACATCGAGAACATGTCCTTGAGCCGCCCCGCCTTCGTCGTCTCCATCCGCACGCCGATCCGCTCCAGCGCGTCCTGCAGCATCGGCCGCTGCGAGATCACGCCGATCGACCCCACCAGCGCCATCGGCACGGCGATGATCTTCGTCGCCCCGCACGCCGCCATGTACGCGCCCGACGCCCCCATCCCGCGCACGAACGCCACGACGGGCTTCTTTTTCGCGATCTTCGACACCGAACTGTAGATGTACTCCGACGGGCCAGCCGCGCCACCCGGCGAGTCGATGTCTATGACGAGCGCCCGGATCTTCTCGTTTTCCTCGATCGCCCGCAGCATGCGGATGTACTCCGTCGTCCGCGCCGGATTGCCGATCGCCCCGAACAGCTCGGTGACGGCGATGCGCTCCGGGTTGATGTTGAGGATCTTGTCGATCATGGCGTCTCCTCGGGGTTCGCGGCGAAGGGGTGACCGCGCAGTGCCCGAAGTGTATGAACCCCCGCGCCGCCGGGTCAATGCGCCCCGCACCAACGCGCGGCGCCAGGCCTGCGCCGCCACGCGCGGCGCGCTCTGCGACCCCCCTCGACTCCACCAGCGCCATCCGCGGCTCCCCCCAACTCATCTGCGTCCATCTGCGGATCCCTGTCCGCGCCTCATCGCGTGAGCCACGGACAGGCGATGCGGCGGCTCAGCACGGGCTCCGCCCGGCGTGGCGAGCCCGGGCTCGAAGCCGGTACACTCTCGCCATGAAGACCGCCAAGCAGGAGACGCTTGATCTCGTCGAGCAACTGCCGGACGACGTCCCCATGGAGACGATTCTCTACCGGCTGCACCTGAAGGCTAAGGTCGAGAGAGGCCGCCGTCAGCTCGACGCCGGCGAGGTCATTCCGCAGGGACAGGTCATGGAGGATCTGGAGCGGTGGCTCAAGTCTATTGGTCAATAGACGCCCGCCGCGACCTGCAAGACATCGCCGCGTTCATCGCCATCGACTCACCCCGACAAGCACGAGTGTTCGTTGAACACTTGAGAGAAGCCGCCGAGAAGCTACGAGTATTCCCGGCGCGTGGCCGGAGCGTGCCAGACCTAGACGACCCCGAAATGCGAGAGATCATCGTCCGCGGATACCGCATCATCTATCGTTTGCGCGGCGGCGTTGTCGGCATCACCGCGGTCATCCACAGCGCAAGAGATGTCTCGCGCCTCGCCGAACGCGAGCCAGGCGGGTAGCCACCCCGGAGCCCACGGCCCTTCCCCCAACGCCATCCGTGGTCCGCTGCACCCCATCTGCCGCCTCCGACTTCCGGCCTCCGATCTCCAACCTCCCTCCCCCCGATCACCGCCCGCCCGATCCGCTAAAATCGCAGCGATGGGCACCGACACCGACGCCACACCGTCCGCCGCCGACATCAAGCGCTTCCGCAACAACTACCAGGGCGAGATCGACGGCGTCGCCATCTACCAGCGCCTCGCCGCCGCCGAGAAGGACCCCGAGCGCTCCCGTATCTTCCTCGAGCTCGCCGAAACCGAGAAGCGCCACCTGAAGATCTGGGCCGACCGCTTGCGCGCCGCCGGCGTCGACCCCGGCCAGCCGAAGCCCAGCCCGCGCATCCGCATCCTCGGCTTCCTCGCCGACCGCTTCGGTCCCCGCGCCGTCCTGCCGATGGTCAGCGCCATGGAGTCCACCGGCTTCGACGACTACATGGCCCAGCCCGACGCCGGCCCGCCGATGGCGCGCGACGAGCGCGCCCATGCCCGCACCCTCAGCACGCTCTATGCCCCCGGCGGCAATGCCGTCGGCGACGTCGCCGGCATCGTCCGCGGCGAGCGATGGCACCGCGTCGACACCGGCGGCCAGCTCCGCGCCGCCATCTTCGGCATCAGCGATGGCCTCCTCTCCAACCTGAGCCTCGTCATCGGCGTCGCCGGCGCCAACCCCAGCGGCAGCTTCATCGTCCTCGCCGGCATCGCCGGCCTGCTCGCGGGCGCCTTCTCGATGGGCGCCGGCGAGTGGATCTCGGTGACCTCGCAGCGCGAGCTGTTCGAGCGCCAGATCGCGCTCGAACGGGAGGAGCTCGAGTCCGACCCGGAGGAGGAGCGCCAGGAACTGGCGCTGATCTACCGCGCCAAGGGCATCGGTGAGGAGGAGGCGCGCGACCTCTCGACGCGCATCATCGCCGACCGCGGCGTCGCGCTCGAGACGCTCGCGCGGGAGGAGCTGGGGCTCAACCCCGAAGGCCTTGGCTCACCGTGGGGCGTCGCCGTCGCCTCGTTCCTGTCGTTCGCCGCCGGCGCCATCATCCCCGTCATCCCCTGGCTCTTCGGCGCGAGCGCCGTCTACTTCGCCGCGTCGGTGCTGCTGAGCGCCGTCGCCGCGTTCGCCGTCGGCGCCGGCGTCTCGCTCTTCACGGGGCGCAACCCCGTCTTCGCCGGCGCCCGCCAGGTTGCCATCGCCGCCGTCGCCGCCGCCGTCACCTTCGCCATCGGCAAGGCCATCGGCGCCAGCACCGGCGTCTGACCCGCGCTCGCGATGGCGCACCGCTCGCTCCCTCTCCCCGCTGCCGGCGGACGGCCACCTGCGAGCCGAGCTTCCCTTGTCTCGGAGCCTCTGGAACGGCCTCAACGATGGCGTCGAATGCGGCCGCGTTCAGGGACCCTCGAGCGGCGAACCTCACCCCGGCGAGCAGCCACGCTAGACTGATCCGCACCTGCAGCGACGTCAGGCGTGGGCTGCGCCCTGCGCGAGGCCGAATGGCCAGAGGTCAGGCCCCATGATATCCGCGGAAGCCAAGCGGGGGCTGACGGCCGCCGAGGCCGAAGAGCGCTTGCGCCGGTTCGGGCCGAACGAGGTCGCCGAAGAGCGGCCGCATCCCTGGCTCGACGTGCTCGGCAAGTTCTGGGCGCCGGTACCCTGGATGCTCGAGGCGGCGGTGATCCTGGAACTGACCCTCGGCCGGCAGGTCGAGGCGGCGATCATCGGCGGGCTGCTCGTGTTCAACGCGGTTATCAGCTTCGCGCAGGAGGACCGCGCACAGGCTGCGCTCGACCTGCTGAGGCAGCGCCTCAGCGTGCGCGCGCGGGCGCTGCGCGGGGGCCACTGGCAGCTCGTGCCGGCGCGCGAGCTGGTCCCCGGCGATGTCATCCACGTGCGCGTCGGTGACTTTACACCAGCCGATGCGACGATCATCGACGGGCAGATCATGGCAGATGTGTCGATGCTGACCGGCGAATCGCTCCCAGCCGCTCTCGGCGTCGGAGCCGCGGCGCGCGCAGGCAGCGTCGTGACGCGCGGAGAAGCGACGGCCGAGGTCACCGCTACCGGCGCCCGCACCTACTTCGGGCGGACCGCGGAGCTGGTGCGCACGGCGAAAACGGCCGGCCACCTGAGCGGCGTCATCCTCGGCATCGTGCGCTACCTGGTCGCCATCGACGTGTGTCTCGTCGCCGCGCTCCTCGTCTACGCGGCCGTCGCGGGCATCGCGATGAGCGAGATCCTGCCGTTCGCACTCGTGCTGCTGATCGCGTCCGTGCCCGTGGCGCTGCCGGCGACGTTCACCGTCGCGACCGCGCTCGGTGCGCTCGAGATGTCGCATGGTGGCGTGATCGTCACGCGCCTCTCCGCAATCGAGGAGGCCGCCGGCATGGATGTGCTCTGCGCCGACAAGACCGGCACCATCACCCAGAACCGTCTTGCGCTGGGCAGCGTCCGGCCCGCTCCCGGTCGTGACGCGGGCGAGGTCCTGCGTGCTGCCGCGCTCGCCAGCGACGAGGCGACGCAGGACCCCATCGACCTGGCGATCATCGCCGCCGCGCGCGGGCGCGGACTGCTCTCGGACGTCCCGCGCCGCGTCCAGTTCGTCCCCTTTGACCCATCCACCAAGCGGTCGGAGGCGCGCTTCGACGAGCCCGGCGCGTCGCGGCGCATCGTCAAGGGCGCACCCGCGGCGGTCTTCGGCCTCGCCGATGCGCCTGCCGCGGAGGCGGCCAGCGACGCAGAGACGCTGGCGGCGGACGGCGCGCGGGTGCTCGCCGTAGCCTGCGGCGATGACTCCCGTCTGCGGGTCGCGGGCATCATCGCGCTCGAGGATCCGCTCCGCGCTGATTCGCGCGCTACGGTCGATCATCTCCGTTCACTGGGTGTGCGCGTCGTGATGATCACGGGCGACGGCCCGTCGACTGCGCGCAGTGTCGCGGATGCGGTCGGCATCGGCACACGGCTCGGGGACGTGGGCCTGCTGCGCAGCGACCCCGCCGCGGCGGCCGTCGCGGCCGATGTCTTCGCGGGCGTGCTGCCCGAGGACAAGTATCACCTCGTGCAAGGCCTGCAGCGCTCCGGCCACATCGTGGGCATGACGGGCGACGGCGTCAACGACGCCCCGGCGCTCAAGCAGGCGGAGGTGGGGATCGCCGTCTCCAGCGCGACCGACGTCGCCAAGGCGGCTGCCAGCCTCGTGCTGACCGTGCCGGGCCTGAGCGAGGCCGTCGCGGCGGTCGACGTGAGCCGGCGCATCTATCAGCGCATGCTCACGTACACGCTCAACAAGGTGATCAAGACCGTCCAGGTCGCGGTCTTCCTGAGCCTCGGCCTGATCCTCACGGGTGACTTCGTGACGACGCCCCGCCTGGTGATCCTGCTGCTCTTTGCGAACGACTTCATGACGATGTCCATCGCCACGGACCGCGTCTCACCGGCACGGCGGCCCGACCGATGGCCAGTGCGCGCGCTCGTGCTGAGCGCGCTGGCGCTGGCGGCACCGCTCGTGCTCTTCTCCTTCGGCGTGCTGTTCGCGGCCACGACCTGGGCGGGGCTGGACCTCGCACGGGTGCAGACGGCGGTGTTCCTGATGCTCATCTTCACGGGGCAGGCGACGGTCTACCTGGTCCGCGAGCGGGGCCACTTCTGGCACTCCCGTCCCGGACGCTGGCTGCTGCTCAGCAGCGCCATCAGCGTGCTCGTGATGTCGCTGCTCGCGGAGCGTGGCTGGCTGATGGCGCCGCTCGACGTGCAGTGGATCGCGGCGATCTTTGGGGCGACGCTGCTCTATCTGTTCCTGTTCGACGGATACAAGACGCACGTCTTTCGGCGCTTCGGGATCGCGCCCGCATGGCGTCCCAGCGCCGCCTGATCTCCAGGCGACAGGTGGGCCGGTGCTCATCGTCTGGAAGATGGCGCCGGAGCGCCCCGGTGGCTCCTCCCAGCTCCGCACGTACGCGTTGACGCGATCGAGCCGGATCCCCAGGTCGGTGCCGCGGACCGGCGCGCGCAGCGGCTTCCAGAGGTCGAGCAGCGCCGCATCGAACCCTTCCCGCCGCGCCTCGGAGGGCGCGCCTTCGAGGTTGACGCTCGGCACGCCGTCGGCTGGCGCGTTCAGCCTGGCGATCCGGTCGACCGTCTCGGGCCGGCGCTCCCCGCACACATCGAGGGGACGAGCGGCGGGCCGCACGGCACAGCCGTGCCGAGGCGTGGGAAGCGCGGGCGCGCGGTCTCCAGCGGCCCTGGTCATAGGGCCGTCGCCGTCTACCTGACGCTCCGGTTGTAACGCGCGATGGCGCGGTCGGCGTCCTTCGCGGCGGTAGCCAGCGCCTGCTGGGGCGTCTTGCCGCCCACCAGCACCTGCTCGAATGCCGTCTGTTCGTACTCCCGCACCTGCGTGAAGGGCCCGATGACCGCGCCCGCGGTGGCGAGGTTTCGCGGTGACCGCACCACCTGGTCGTGCGCGATCGCGAACTGCGGGTACTGGCGGTGCAGCGACGCCGCCGGCTCGAGGTCCCACGACGAGACCCGCACCGGGAAGTAACCGGTGTCGTAGTGCCACTGCGCCTGCACCTGCGGCTGCGTGGCGTACTTCAGGAACTCCCATGCTCCGCGCTGCTCGGCGAGCGGCCTGTCCTTCATGATCCACATCGCCGCGCCGCCGAGCACCATGCCGCCGCTGTTGTCCGGCGCCGGCGGCGCCGGCATCGGCGCCACACCCAGCCGCGCGCTCGCCGGCCCGAGCGCCAGTACGATCGCGCGCAACGCCGAGACGGACTCGATCGCCATCGCGCTCTTGCCGGTGACCACCGCCAGCAGCGACTGCAGCCCCGAGGTGCCGACGTTCGTCGCCAGGCCGGACTGGACCATCTCCTGCCACCAGGAGAGCACGGCGATGCCGGCCGGCGAGTCGATCAGCACCTTCGTCGCGAGGCCCTGCCGTCCGTTCCCGTTGTTGGCGAACAGCGCCCCCTGCTTCGCCATCATCTGCTCCAGCCACCAGCCGTTGATGCTGAGCGCGATGCCGTTGCGCTTCAGCGACCCGTCGGGGTTGCGCAGCAGCAGCCGCTGCGCGTCCGCGCGCACCTCGTCGAGCGTCGCCGGCGGATGGTCGATGCCGGCCTGCGCGAAGACGTCGCGGTCGTAGTAGAGCACCGGCCCGGAGAGGTTGAAGGGCATCGCCTGCAGCTTCCCGTTCAGCGTGTAGTAGTCGAGCGCGCGCGGTTCGAAGTCCGCGAGGTTGGCCGGGTGCGAGCCCGGCGTCCGGGCGTCCGCGTCGACGAAGTCCTGGGCCGGCGCGATGGCGTGGCTGTCCACCATGAACCGCAGCTCGATGTCATCGAGCTGGATCAGCGCCGGCATGCTCGACGTGTCGAGCGAGGACACGAGCTTCTTCAGCGAGTCCGCATAGCCGCCCTGGAAGATCGGGACCACGGTGTACTCGCTCTGGGACGCATTGAAGCCGTCGACGATCTTCTTCAGCGCATCGCCGGTGACGCCGCTCATCGAGTGCCAGAGCCGCACCTCGACGCGCCCATGGCTGTAGCGCACGCCGCCGCTGCCGCAGCCGGAGCCGGCGGCGAGCGTCAGGGCGAGCACAGCGCAGAGGGCCGCGAGCCGCCGCATGCCTCACCCCTTGAGCGCGCCGGCCGTCAGCCCGCGCACCAGGAAGCGCTGGAAGCCGATGACCAGCACCAGCATCGGCAGCAGCGCGACGATCGTGCCGGCCAGCACGACGTTCGTCCGCTGCACCTCCTCCGACTGCAGCGACGCGATGCCGATCTGGACCGTCCGCATGTTCGGGTCGTTCGTCACGAGCAGCGGCCAGAGGTACTGGTTCCACGCCTGCAGGAACGCGAACACGGCCAGCGTCGCCAGCGCCGCGCGCGACAGCGGTACGACGACCGACAGCAGGAAGCGCAGGTCGCCGTAGCCGTCGATGTCCGCGGCGTCCTTCAGCTCCCGCGGCAGCGACATGAAGTGCTGGCGCAGCAGGAACGTGCCGAAGGCCGTCGCAAGGAACGGCACGGTCAGCCCCTGGTAGGTGTCCAGCCAGTTCAGCCGCTGGATCGTCTGGAAGTTCGGGATGATCGAGATCTCCCACGGCACCATCATCGTCGAGAGGAACAGGAAGAAGAGCGGCGTCCGGAAGGGGAAGCGCATGAAGGCGAACGCGTACGCCGCGAGCGCGGCCGTCACGACTTCCCCCACCGTGATCACGGTCGCCATGATCAGACTGTTTGCCATGTACCGTGGCATGGGGATGCTCGTCATCGCCGCGCGATAGTTCGACCAGACGGGCGTGTGCGGCCAGAAGTCGGGCGGGAACGTCAGGAACTTCGCGATCGGCTGCAGGCTGTCCACCACTGTCATGTAGAGCGGGAACATGACCACGGCGGCCGACCCCGCGAGCAGTCCGTAGACGGGCAGCCACGCGAGCAGCCGCAGCGCGGCACGGCCGGCGCTCCGGCGCGTCATCGGTAGAACACCCATCGTCGCGCCACCCCGAACTGCAGCAGCGTCAACAGCAGCACGATGACGAACAGCACCACCGCCTGCGCAGAGGCCAGGCCGATGTTGTAGTGCAGGAACGCCTCGCGGTAGATGGAGTAGACGATGACATTCGTCGCGCCGAGCGGGCCCCCTTGCGTCAGGATCTGGATCTGGCCGAACGACTCGAACGCGAAGATCACCCCCACTACTGAGACGAACAGCAGCGTCGGCGAGAGCCCAGGCAGCGTGATGTGCAGGAACTCGCTCCAGCGCCCGGCACCGTCGACGCGCGCGCTCTCGTACAGCTCCTCCGGGATGTTCTGCAGGCCCGCGAGGATGACGATCGTCGCGAAGCCGATGTTCATCCAGACGGTCGTCATCGCCACGGCCGGCAGCGCCCACGTCGGGCTCGTGAGCCAGCTCTCGGTCGGGACGCCGCCCTTGCCCAGGATGTAGTTCAGCACGCCGACGCTCGGGTTCAGCATCAGCAGCCACACCACCGACGAGACGGCGACCGACGTCGCGACGGTGGAGGAGAAGATGGTGCGAAAGACGACGATGCCGGGGAGCCGCCGGTGCGATAGCAGCGCGAGATACAGGCCGATGGCGGTCGCGGGGATCACCGTGTAGAGGGCGAACTGCCCCGTCACCAGCAGGCTGTGGCGGAAGTCGCTGGACGTCAGCACGTCGTGGTACTGCGCCGTCCCCACCCAGACCTCGTTCCGCCCAAACGGGTCCGTCGCGTGGAACCCCAGCCAGATCGACCGGACGAGCGGGTAGAAGACGAAGACGGCGAACAGCACCAGCGACGGCAGCAGGAACGGCGCCGCCGCCACGGTCTGCCGGATCGCCTGCGCGCGCCGCGACCCGGCCCGCCGGCCCACCGTCGCCTCCCCGCTCATCCGAGCCTCGTCCCGTGCTCGGGCTCGAACAGCAGCAGGTGCTCAGGGGCGATGGCGAACCGCCGCGCCTCGCCCGCGGCGACGGGCGCGCCGGCGGACAGGCGGGCGATGATGCCGCGCCCCTGGGCCATGAGCGAGACGTGGAGCTCGTTCCCGAGCGACTCGACCACGTCGATGTCCGCCTCGAAGGTCGCCGCCGCGTATCGCTCGCCGAAGTCCTCGGCCAGCACGATGTGCTCCGGCCGCACGCCGACCACGACCTCGGCGCAGCCGGCAGCACGCGCCGGCGCCGCCTGTGCCGGGTCGAGGGCGAACGGCAGGTGCGGCACATCGACCACGGCCCCGCCGCCGTCGGTCTGGCGCAGCGGGCCGCGGAAGAACGACATCGACGGCGAGCCGATGAACTCCGCGACGAAGAGGTTCGCCGGCCGCTCGTAGATGTCCCGCGGCTCGCCCACCTGCTGCAGCCGGCCGCGCTCCAGCACGGCGATGCGGTGGCCCATCGTCATCGCTTCCACCTGGTCGTGCGTGACGTAGAGCACGGTCGTCTGTAGCTGCCGGTGGAGGCGGATCAGCTCGACGCGCGTCTGCGCGCGCAGCTTCGCGTCGAGGTTCGACAGCGGCTCGTCCATCAGGAACGCACGCGGCCGCCGGACGATGGCGCGCGCGAGCGCGACCCGCTGCCGCTGGCCGCCCGACAGCGCGCCCGGCTTTCGTGCGAGCACGTCCGCGATCGCCAGCGTGGCGGCAGCCTCGCGCACCATGCGGTCGATCTCGCCCCGCGGGATGCGGCGCATCCGCAGGCCGAACGCGATGTTGTCATAGACGCTCATGTGCGGGTAGAGCGCATAGTTCTGGAAGACCATCGCCACGTCGCGCTGCCGCGGGGGCAGGTCCGTGACGTCGCGGCCGGCGATCGTCACCGCGCCTGCCGTCGGCTCCTCGAGGCCGGCGAGGATGCGCAGCGCCGTCGTCTTGCCGCAGCCCGAGGGACCGAGCAGCACCATGAACTCGCCGTCGGCGACGTCGAGCGTGAAGTTCATCAGGGCGTCGACATCGCCGAACCGCTTGCTCACGTCGTCGAAGCGCACGCTCACGGGTGATCTCCGATTCCACGTTGGTGCCGAAGGTGGGAGTCGAACCCACACGGGCGTTGCCGCCCAACGGTTTTTGAG
>JAGWOC010000214.1 GCA_028872875.1 Chloroflexota bacterium
CGGTGTTGTTGAGCGCGCTGTACGTCGCGTGCGCCTGCGCGGCCGCGACGAGACGCGGGTCGGCGGGGATGGTCGGCGCGCCGACGGCGTAGCGGAGCTGGTTCTGCGCCAGGAGCATGTCGCTCGCGGTCGCGGCGGTCGTCGCGGTCCCGCTCGGCAGTGCGACCGCTGCTCGAGCGGGGGCCGTAACGGCCGCGAGGACCAAGACGCACGTCGCCGCGGCGCAGGCAAGGAGACGCATCTCCCTGCCGAACGCCGCGGCGACGGTCACGTCACGCGGGTACGAAAGTCAGTACGTGTACGGCGGCTGGATACCCGGGATGATCTCGCGGAAATGCTTCGTGTTCGTCGTCAGAAGCTCGGCACCCTGCCGCTCGGCGAGCTCGGCGATGAGCAGATCCGGTGTGTCGATCCCCTGGTTCGCCCGGAGGAAGCGTCTCCCCAGAGCTCCCGCGGCCTCGGACTCGGGCTCACCGACAGGCGACCACTCGATCATATCCAGCAGCTCCCGGGTGGTGCGGTCCTCGCCGCGCCTCATGCCGCTCAGCACCTCGGTGCGGACCACGTACGAGCTGACGAGCTCCGCTTCCTCCGCCGCGAGCCGTTCAAAGAGGGCCACTGCGGGCGCGTAGCCGCGGAGCTGGTCGATCAGCACCGACGTATCGAGCGCGTACTTCATCGAGCCTCAGAGTGCAGTCGACCCAGGCGGCCGGAGCGCAAGCGCTCGACGTAGTCCGCGCCCGTCTCCGTGCGGGCCTTCCACGCACCGGCAGTCCGGCGGACGATGCGCAGACGTTCGCTCCTCGAGCGCCGCGTGCGGCCGAGGTACTGGCGGTCGATCGCCCGGCGGATCAACTCGGAACGATCGGCGCCCGTTCCCCGCTGTTCGCGATCGAGGGCCGTCAGCTCCTCGCCGGTCAGGTAGACCTGCGTGCGCTTCAGCTCCATGAGGTGTATGTATACACCACAGGTAGGCCCGCTGCAAGCTGTCTTACTGACAAATGAGCGCGGAGGATCCGGTCGGCACGCCGAGCTGCGACGACCATGCGACGCCTTCCTGTACGAGGTCCCAGCGGATGGTGAACGCGCCGCTCGTGGGGGGCATCCGCACGAACGCGTTCAGCGTGACGCTCTGCCC
>JAGWOC010000215.1 GCA_028872875.1 Chloroflexota bacterium
CAGTTCGCCAGCTCGGGGATGCGCGTCGACATCGGCGCCATGCTCCAGCGCTCCAGCCCGTTCGCGGCGGCCTACGGCATCGACGGCCCGCCGCGCCCCGACCTCGCGGTGTTCTCCACCAACAACAGCCACGAGTTCCGCCGCTGGTTCGAGTTCTACGGCGCCCATTTCGACGTGCCGGTGATCGGCTTCAACCCGCCGCCCGCCGCCGAGGGCACGGGGTCGCACGCCGGCGTGGACCTGGTGCGCCACCTCATCGCGCAGATGGAAGGCGAGACGGGACGCCGGCTCGACGTGGCGCGGCTGTCGGAGATCGTGGCGCTGAGCGCCGAGGCGGCGGCGCAGTGGGGCCGGATCCTCGACCTCGCCCAGGCGACGCCGGCCCCGTTCACCTTCTTCGACTCGCTGGTCCACGTGGCCCCGATCGCGCTGCTGCGCGGCACCCCCGAGGCGGTGAGCTACTACCGGCTGCTGGCTGACGAGCTGGAGCAGCGGGTGCACGACGGCATCGGCGCCCTGGAGCACGAGCAGTACCGCTTCTACTGGGACGGCCCGCCGGTGTGGTGCGCCATGCGGGCGCTGTCCGGCATGTTCGCCACGCGCGGCGTGGCGATCGTGGCCTCGACCTACGCCAGCACCTTCGCCCTCGCCGGGCTCGACGCCCACGACCCGGTGGCGAGCACCGCCACCGCGTACGCCAACGTATTCGGGAACCGGTCCGACGCGGTGAACGAGGCCTGGCTCGCGTCGCGGTTCTCGACCTACGGCGTGGACGCCGTAGTCTACCACGACTGCCGGACCTCGCCCGAGGCGGGGCACGTGCGGTACGGCGTGCCGATGCGCGTCGAGCGCAGCTCGGGCGTGCCGGGCTACGTGCTCGAGGCCGACGCCCACGATCCCCGACTCTTTTCCGCCGAACGACTGGAGCGGCAGCTCGATGAGTTCATCGAACGGCATCGCGAGCTGCAGGCCGACCGGTTCGTCGCCGTCTGACAGGAGGAGCGCGCTGATGTCCCAGGACCCCATGAAATTCGCCGCCGGCATCGACATCGGCACCGAGTGCGTCAAGGCCGTGGTCGTCGACGGCGACGGGCGCGTGCGCGGCCGCGCGGTGGCCCCCGCCCGCG
>JAGWOC010000032.1 GCA_028872875.1 Chloroflexota bacterium
ATCCGGGTGGTTTATCCACCGCTCTAGGAACTCGTCGATGTTCTCTTTCACGCGACTCATCGCTTGGGCATTGAACTTCGGGTTGCCTGCGAGGAGCGAATACGGCAGGCCGGTTCGGACAGAGAGAGCACGAAGCTGGGGAACCGAGTAGAACTCAGACGGCCACTTCTGGTGTTTGCTGTTGTTGCATGCGTGACAGAGAAGGGTCGGCCCGATCTGGAGCGGCCAAAGATAGTAAGCCGGCAACGTGTGGTCGATCGCGAATCCGTTGGGAGGACGCGAGTGTCGCTCCAGCGCCTTGCCGCACTTGAAGCACTTTCCGTCGAACCGCTCATAGAGGCGAGATGTGTCAATGCGCCGATCTCCGGCGAGGAGGTCATAGAAACGCCGTCGTTCGGAGGCCTCGCGATGCTGATCAGGAGTGCGGAGGGGATTCAGCACGGGGTTGATCTTGGTGTTCTTGCACTCGATGCACTCGAACTGCCGCCCGGATCGCCATGAGCGGCTCGCGGGCGCGTGCTTGTGGAAGTTCCCGATCGGTTGTAGCTGTTCGCAGACCTTGCAGTATTTGAATTGCGCGGACTTCAGAATAATCTGAGCTGTGTTCTCGAAAGTGCAAAGGTCGCAGATGACGGGCTGTTGGCTGTCCCAGTCGTCTTCGCCCAGCTTGAGCAGCCGCTCACAACTTGGCCTTCCGCATTCGAACACGCGGAAGACCTGCTGATAGTCGACCACGCCGGAGCCCCGGAGTCCGGTTCGGTTCGTTGTGGGACGCCTTGGCATGACATAAGCTTAGCGGATCCACACTCCCGCGCGCGTGATCGCGCCTTCGCTGGCGCTCGAGACCTGGGCGGCGTACTTGGCCATGACGCCGGTCTTGTAGCGCGGCGCCGGGGCGCGCCAGTCGCGCAGGCGGGCCGCGATCTCGTCGTCGCTCAGCAGGACATCGAGGCGGCGGTCCGGGATGTCGAAGCTGATCGTGTCGCCGTCGCGCAGGGCGGCGATCGGGCCGCCGACGAAGGCCTCGGGCGCGACGTGGCCCGCCATCAGGCCGCGCGTCGCGCCACTGAAGCGGCCGTCGGTCAGCAGCGCCACCGTCTCGCCCATGCCTTCCCCGACGATCGCCGAGGTGACGCCGAGCATCTCGCGCATGCCGGGGCCGCCCTTCGGGCCCTCGTAGCGGATGACGACGACATCGCCGGGCTGGATGCGGTGGCCGGTGACGGCGGCCATCGCCTCTTCCTCGCGGTCGAAGACGCGCGCCGGGCCGCGATGCGTCAGCCGCTCGTGGCCGGCGACCTTGACGACGCAGCCCTCCGGCGCCAGGTTGCCGTGGAGGATGACGAGGCCGCCCGTCGCCTTCAGCGGGTTGGCGAGCGGGCGGACGACGTCCTGCCCCGGCGTCTCGACGGCCGTGCGGGACGCCTCTGCGAAGCTGCCCGTGGGCGTCGCCTGGGCGCCATCTGCGTAGCCGCCCTCGACGAGGCGGCGGGCGACGAGCTGGACGCCGCCCGCGCGGTCGAGGTCGGCGGCGACGTAGCGTCCGCCCGGCTTCAGGTCGGCGAGCAGCGGCGTGCGGTCGCTGACGGCATCGAAGTCGTCGATGGTGAGCGGCACGCCCGCCTCGCGGGCGATGGCGAGCAGGTGCAGCACGGCGTTCGTCGAGCCGCCCGTCGCGGCGACGCCGGCGATGGCGTTCTCGAACGCCCCGCGCGTCAGGATGTCCAGCGGGCGCTGGTTGCGCCGCAGGACGTCCATGACGACCTCGCCCGCGCGTGCGCCCACATCGTCCTTGCGGGGGTCGACGGCGGGCACGCTGGCGCTGCCCATCGGCGAGAGGCCGATGAACTCCATCGCGAGTGCCATCGTGTTCGCCGTGAACTGGCCGCCGCAGGCCCCGGCGCCCGGGCACGCCGCATGCTCGAGGCGGTCGAGGTCCGCGTCGGAGAGGAGCCCGGCGGCGTTCTGGCCGACGCCCTCGAAGACGTCCTGGATGTTCACATCGCGGCCGTCGAAGGTGCCGGGCAGGATCGAGCCGCCGTAGAGGATGATGCCGGGGACGTTGAGCCGCGCCAGCGCCATCGCCGCCGCCGGGATGGTCTTGTCGCAGCCGACAAGGCAGACGAGCGCATCGAACATGTAGCCGCGCGCGCAGAGCTCGATGGAGTCGGCGATCAGCTCGCGGGAGACGAGCGAGGTCTTCATGCCCTCGGTGCCCATCGTGATGCCGTCGCTGATGGCGATGGTGTTGAACTCCATCGGCGTGCCGCCGGCCTTGCGGACGCCGTCGGCCACCTTCACCGCGAGCGCGCGCAGGTTGAAGTTGCACGGCATGGTGCCGATCCAGGTGTTGGCGATGCCGACGAACGGTCGTTCGATGTCCTCGCGCGTCAGGCCGATGCTGTAGAAGTACGAGCGGGCGGCTGCGCGGTCGCGGCCGTCGGTGATGGTGCGCGAGTTCCACTTGGGGTCGAAGCTCATGGTGTCCTCCTGCTGGGCTCAGGGTAGCGAGACGGCTTGCGTCGGAATAGTGTGCGGCAGGCATACTTGACTCTTGCGCGACGGTCGGCCATCGTAGCGGTCTGTACAGGAGACGTGGGGAGCCATGCGACGGACGGTCCTGCCCGGCGTCCTCGTGCTGGCCGCTTTGCTGGCGACTGCTGCCTGCGGCGGCTCGAAGAAGAGCGGCGCCACGGCGATCGCACCGATTGCCGGCGCGACGGCGGCGGCCGCGGCGGCGACGCCGATGACCATCGACCAGGCGCGCGCGCTGCTGGCGCGCGCGTCACTGGAGCCCGCCGACCTGCCGGCCGGCTGGAAGGTGATGTCCGACACGACGACCGACAACGCCGCCGCCGCCGCGGCGGACCCGTCGAGCGCGGCATCGAACACGCGCTGCGGCCGGCTGCTGGGGCGCACGGTGGCGGACCAGCCAGCGGATCCGGTGCCCGCGTTCATCAGCGGGCAGACGGTCTCGTACTTCTCGAGCCTGACGGTGTACGCGACGGCGGCGGGCGCGACCGACTGCTCGAACGAAGCCGCCGCGCGCTACCAGCAGCCGGGGGAGCTGGCCAAGGCGTTCGGCACGCTGTTCACCGACCCGAAGGCCGTCGTCGTGAAGCCGGTGACGTTTCCCGCCACGGGCGACGGGTCGTTCGCGGCGACGCTGGCCGGCAAGGTCAACGTTTCTGGCACGATCATCGACCTGACGGTGCTCGTCGTCGGCTTCCGGAAGGGGAACGTGACGGCCGTTGTTGGCTCCGCGGCGAACGAGGCGCCGCCGATGGCGGACCTGACGCCGCTGGTCAACCTGGTGCTGCGCCGGATTTCCGCGGAGTAGCGCGTCGACGAGGATAAATGCCGGATACGATGCTCCGCGTGCAGGTGACGGCAGGGACGCCGGTCAGCGCCGTGCGCACGGCGGCGCGCGGTGGGGCGGCTCAGTGGACGCTCGTGTACGCGCCCGGCGCCGGCTCCAACATCGACGACCCGTTCGGGCGTCGGCTGGCGGACGTCCTGCCGGCGCGCGGCGTCAGCGTCGTCCGGTTCCAGTTCCCGTACATGGAGGCGCACCGCCGCACACCCGACCGGACGCCCGCGCTGGAGGCGACGTGGCGGGCCGTCATCGACGCCGTGCGGGCGCCGGGCGAAAAGCTGTGCGCCGGCGGCCGGTCGATGGGCGGGCGCATCGCCTCGCAGGTGGTGGCCGAGCGGGTGGTGGTGGACGCGCTGGTGCTCTTCGCCTACCCCCTGCACCCGCCCGGGCTGCCCGAGCGGTCCCGCGATGCGCACCTGGCGTCCGTACGGGTCCGGACGCTGTTCTGCAGCGGCACGCGCGATGCCTTCGCGACGCCCGATGAGCTGCACGCGGTGGCGGCGACGATGAGGCGCGCGAAGGTGCACCTGCTCGAGAAGGCCGACCACAGCTTCGCGCCGCCGAGGGCGAGCGGAAGGACGCGCGACGACGTGTTCGCCGAGGCGACGGCGGCGCTCGCGCGCTGGCTGCGGGTCTGAGGGAGCGCCGGCCCGGCGGCCGGCGATGGCCCGTCGCACGGGCGCGCGCTACCATGATCTCCGTGGGAGTGCGGATGCGGCCTGACGAGACGCGATGCTGAGCGGCGCCCTTCTGCTGGGATCGTCGTTCCTCGCCTCCGCCGTCGAGATGGTGGAGGCGCTGACCATCGTGCTCGCGGTGGGGCTGACGCACAACTGGCGCACGGCGCTGCTCGGCGTCCTCGCCGGCTTCGTGGCGCTGGCGGCCGTCGTGGCGGCGCTCGGGCCGTCGCTCGTGCACTATGTGCCGCTGAATGGCCTGCGCGTGGGCGTCGGGGTGCTGCTGCTGATCTTCGGGCTGCAGTGGCTGCGGAAGGCGATCCTGCGTGCGGCGGGGCTGAAGGCACCGCACGACGAGGCGCAGATCTTCGAGCGCGAACTCGCCGAACTACGGGGTGGCGCGGCGGGCGGCCAGGCGGTCGACTGGACGGGCTTCGTTGTGTCCTTCAAGGGCGTCTTCCTCGAGGGGCTCGAGGTGGCGTTCATCGTGCTGACGTTCGGGACGAACTCGGGGCGTTTCGACCTCGCTGCGGCGGGCGCGTTGCTGGCGTTCGTGATCGTCGGCGCGACGGGCGCCGTGGTGCACCGGCCGCTCGCGCGGGTGCCGGAGAACGCGATCAAGTTCACGGTGGGGCTGGCGCTCGTGTCCTTCGGCACGTTCTGGGGCGGCGAGGGCATCGGCGTGAAGTGGGCGGCGGGGGATGCCACGATCGTGATCCTGGCGGCGATCTACGCACTGTCCGCCGCGGCGATCATCAACCTGCTGCAGCGTAGCGTGCCGCCACTGCCGGCGGTTGGCGGGGGCAGCGACTGATGCGCTGGGTCATCGGCTTCGGGCGCTTCTGGTGGGACTTCATCGTCGGCGACTCGATCATCCTCGCGGTGGGCGGCATCGCCGTCCTGGTGCTTGGGCTGGCGCTGGCGCGCGCGGGCGACGGCTCGGCCGCGCAGTTCGTGTTGCCAGCGACGGTCGTCGGCACGCTCGGCGTGAGCCTGCGTCTGCGCTGACGCGGCATCGTCCCGTCGGCTCCGTCGGCGCCGCGAGCGTCGGCGCTTGCATCCTGACTGCCTGACGAGGCGGGGGGCCATTGCTCGAGACTGACGCCTCAGCCGACCTCGCGAAGCCCGCCGTTGCCGGCGTCTCGCGCAACGTCGTCCTGCTCGGCCTGGTCAGCTTCTTCGCGGACATCAGTAGCGAGATGGCGTACCCGCTCGTGCCGCTCTTCTTGCGCAGCACGCTCGGCGCGCCGGTGATCGCCGTTGGGGTGATCGAGGGCATCGCTGAGAGCACGGCGAGCCTGATGAAGTTCGTGTTCGGCTGGATGTCGGACAAGTTCAGCCGGCGCCGCCCGTTCACCGTCGTAGGCTATGCGCTGGCGGCGGTCGCGAAGCCGGGACTCGCGCTCGCCAGCGCGTGGCCGTGGGTGCTGCTGGCGCGCTTCGTTGACCGCACGGGCAAGGGCGTGCGGACGGCCCCGCGCGACGCGCTCATCGCGGCATCGACGAGCCCGCGGACGCGCGGGCGTGCGTTCGGCCTGCACCGTTCGCTGGACACGAGCGGGGCGATCCTGGGCCCGCTGACTGCCATCGGGTTGCTGGCGTGGTTCGGCGGGCAGAACTACCGGCTGGTCTTTGCCCTCGCCGTCATTCCTGGCGTGATCTCGGTGGCGCTGCTGGCCTTCGTGCGCGAAGCGAGGCAGCGCCCGAGGAGCGGGCCGCTGCCGCCGCTGCTCTCGCTGCGCGGCTACGACCGCCGCTTCCTGACGTTCGTCGGGGTGACGCTGCTCTTCTCGTTCGGCAACTCGAGCGACGCCTTCCTCGTGCTGCGGGCGCGCAACCTTGGGCTCGGTGCGACGGCGGTGGTGTTCGCGTACGTGCTGTACAACATCTCGTACGCGCTGCTGGCGTTCCCGGCGGGCCGGCGGTCGGACACGGTCGGCCGGCGGCCGCTGCTGGTCGCCGGCTTCGCGATCTTCGCGCTGGTGTACGCCGGCTTTGCGGCGGCGCGCGGAACGTGGAGCGTGTGGCTGCTGTTTATCGTCTACGGCGCCTACATCGCCTTTACCGATGGCGTGGGGAAGGCGTATGTGGCGGACATGGCGCCGGCCGAACGCCGGGGCAGCGCGCTCGGGCTGTACACGGCGAGCACCGGGGTGATGCTGCTGTTTTCGAGCATCGTCGGCGGTGCGCTGTGGGACCTCTTCGGGCCGGCGGCGACGTTCCTGTTCGGTGCGTCGACGGCGGGGCTGGCGGCGGTGCTGCTGCTCGTGCTGCCGTCAGCGGGGCGACCTACCCCGCAGCCCCTTCCCTGAGGGGACGGAGAGCCTGGTACCGGCCACCCCGCCGGCCGAGGACGGGCGGAGCTACGTGGCGCTCGACGCGCACGCGTCCTTCATTACGCTAGAAGGGCATTACCCGAGCGCGCCCTTGATCTTGCCCATCAGGCCGCGGTCCTCTTGGGGCTTGACGTCGTGGCCCATCGAGGCGGCGAGGCGGCGCAGCAGCTCCTTCTGCTCCTTCGACAGGTCCTTCGGCGTCACGACGTTGGCGCGCACGATCATGTCGCCGCGGCCGCCGCCGCGCAGGTGGGGGACGCCCTTGCCGCGCACGACGAAGAGCTCGCCGGTCTGCGTCCCGGCGGGGATGCGCAGCTCGTGCGGCTGGCCGTCGACGGTCGGCACTTCGACGACGTCGCCGAGCGCGACCTGCGCGAAGTGGAGGTCGAGGTCAAGGAGGATGTCGTCCTCGTCGCGGCGGAAGACCTCGTGCGGCTTGACGTTGATCGCAAGATAGAGGTTGCCGCGCGGGCCGCCCTGCGCGCCCACCTCGCCCTCGCCGGTGAGGCGCATCTGCGAGCCGTTATCGACGCCGCCAGGGATCTTGACGGAGAGCGTGCGCTTGCGCTTCTCCCGCCCCGTCCCGCGGCAGTGCCTGCACGGCGTGTTGACGACCCGGCCCTCGCCGTGGCAGCGGTCGCACATCGTCACGTTGACGAACTGGCCGAAGATGCTCTGCTGCGTGCGGCGGATCTCGCCGCTGCCGCCGCACTGGGGACAGCGCTCGGGCTGGGTGCCGGGCTCCGCGCGCAGGCCGTTGCAGGTGCCGCAGACCTCGGCGGTGGTGACGTCGAACGTCTTCTCGGCGCCGAAGACCGCCTCTTCGAAGCTGATGGTGATGGAGCGCCGGAGGTCGGCGCCGCGCACGGGTCCGCGCTGGGAGCGGCCGTTGGCACCGCCGAAGAAGGCGTCGAAGATGTCGCCGAGGCCGCCGAAGCCAAAACCCTCGAAGCCGCGCGCGAAGGGGTTGTCGCCGGCCTGGGCCGCGGCGTGGCCGAAGCGGTCGTACATGGCCCGGCGCTCGGGGTCCGAGAGGACCTCATAGGCCTCGTTGACCTCTTTGAAGCGCGCCTCGGCCCCGTGGTCGGCGTTGCGGTCGGGGTGGTACTGCATCGCCAGGCGGCGGAAGGCCTTCTTGATCGCGTCCGCCGACGCGTTGCGGGGCACGCCGAGAAGGTCGTAGTAGTCCTGCTTGCTCTCTGTTGCCATGTTCCCTGTATCGCCCGACGTATGCGGATGGCGTATCGGTGTTCCATTGTAGCGGCAGGAGGCGGGACGCGGGAATGGCAGGAGGCCGGAGGCGGGACGTGGGACGTGGGACGTGGGACGTGGGAGGAGGCCTCCCCCCACCTCCCACGTCCCACCTCCGATCGCCCCTACCTGATCGCCCAGGTGACGTTGACGTTGACGCTGACGTCCAGCTCGCCGGGCTGGATCGGCGTGGCAGGCGCGGCGCCGGCCCTTGCGGCCAGATCCGCGCCGGAGTACTGGACCGGCTTCACCCCGCCGGACTCGCTGATCGCCGTCACACTGCCCAGGCTGACGCCGCTGGCCGACGCCAGCGTCTGCGCCTTCGCCTTCGCGTCGGCGACGGCGGCCTCGCGCGCCTGGCGCTGGAGGTCGGCGGGCTTGTCGATGGTGAAGGCGATGCTCTGGATCTGCGTGTCGTTGCCGCCGGCGTTCACCGCGTCGTCGACGACCTTGCTGGTGTTGTTGATGTCGCGCACCTTGACCGAGAGGACGTTCGTCACGCGGAAACCCTTGAGGAGCTGGCGGCCGTTCGTGTAGTCGTACTCCGGCGAGATGTTGAGCTGCAGCGTCTGGATGTCCTTGTCGGCGACGCCGTCGGCCCTCAGCGCCTTCGTGATGGCGGTCAGCGAGGTCGCGGCCTGATCGCGCGCCGCCGCCACCGTATCGCGCAGCACCGACACGCCCAGTTGCAGCCGCGCGAGGTCCGGCTTGCCGGTGACCTTGCCCTCGCCGGAGACGGAGATGCCGCTCGGCTGGTTCGGGGTCGTCTGCACGGTCGTGGTCGTCGAGCCGAAGGCGCCGCAGGTCGCTGCGCCGAAGGTCAGGAACGCGGCGGCGCCCAGCACGCCGATGATCGCCAGTCTGCCTCGCTTCATCTGACTACCTCCCATGTCTCACCCATGTGCGGATGCTCGCCGCACCCGCGCTGAGCGCGACCAGCGCGGCGGCGACTGCCGCCCAGCGCAGCCAGTCCGTACCCCCGCCGGCTGCCCTCTGGGCCTTCGCCGCCCCTTGCGGGCCGGCAGTGGGCGCCGCAGGCGCGGCGGGCCGGCGTACGTTGTCTGTCCCGCCGGGCGCCCCCGTCGTAGGAGTAGACGCCGCGGTGCCCGCGGGAGTTCCCGGTGTGGCAGGCGGCTCTGCGGCCGCGGCGGCCGCCTCCGGCGTCGCCGCGAGTCCGGGGGCAGAGCTCTCGGCGGCGGTTGTCCCCGGGGTGGGCGCCTGGGGCGCCGTCTGGCGCGGCGCGAAGGCGCCGGCCGGAGGCGATGCGGCGCCCGCCGCCGCGAGCTGCGCCCGCGGTGCCGCCCCCGGCTGCGCGCCGCCACCGCCGCCGAGCGTGTCGAGGGCGATGAGCACGACGAAGGCGACGGCGGCCGCGCCCGCCGTCGCCGGCAGTACGCGCAGCGCGAAGGATGGAGCTGGGCGGGGGCGGCTGGCCGTGACGTCGCGCGGGTGGAGGCGGAACGAGCGCGGTGCGTCCTCGTCGGGGAGAGCTGCCAGCATCCCGCGCAATGCGCGCAGCTCGTCGACGCGCGCGGCGCAGCGGGGGCACGCCGCGATGTGTTGTGCGGCGCGCGCGGCTTCGCGGGTGCCGAGGCTGTCGTCGGCGAACGACGACAGCCTGGCATCCGGCTGGTGAGCCCGGCCCAGGACCGCGAACAGCTTCTTCATACCCGTGCCACCCTTCCCGGCGCATGATGGCCGGGCCCATGATCTACGACGCCGGCTCCCCGCCGATCGTTCCCGCCGCGGTCAGTGCGCGGCGCAGCTTCTCGCGGCCGCGCGCGATGCGCGATTTCACGGTGCCGAGCGATGCGCGCGTGGTCTCGGCGATCTCGTCGTAGGAGCAGCCCTGCACGTCGCAGAGGATGACGGCGAGCCGCTGGTCTTCGGGCAGCCGCAGCAGGGCAGCGGCGATCAGGCGGCGCTGCTCCGCGCGCAGCGTCTCGGACTCGGGACCGGGCGCCGGGTCGGCGGGGTCCAGCAGGGGCTCGTCCGGGCGCGGAGGCTCGTCGAGCGAGAGCGCGGGCCGCCGGCGCCGGCGACGGAGCTCGTCGGTGCAGGCGTTGGCGGCGATGCGCAGCATCCAGGGCCGGAAGCGGTCACCCTTGCACGCCGCGATGTGACGAAAGGCCGAGAGGAACGCCTCCTGCGCGGCATCTTCGGCGAGCGCGGCGTTGCCGAGCATCCGCAGGCAGAGGTTGTAGACAGCGCGCTGGTGAAGGTCGACGAGCGAGTTGAACGCGTCGAAGTCGCCGAGACGGGCGCGGCGCAGGGCCGCCGCCTCCTGGGCCTGAGCCTGCGACGAGGAGCCGGCCGACACGTTCATTGCGCGGCGCATTCTAACAGAGCGGGGCCCCGGGGCGGCGATGGCGCGGCATGGTACAATGGGCGGCTTATGTCTGACGATCCCACTCGCCGGGAGCCGGAGACCGACCCCTCATCTGCCCCGGCTGAGCGCAGGCTCGACCGCCCTGAAACGCACCTGAACGACGGCGCAGCGCCCGGGCCGGGCGACATGGCGGCCGCGACCGATACCGACCGCTGGCGGCGGCCTGGCGACGGCGACGCTGAGGTCCGGGCGCCGTCGGCGGAGGCGCCCGCGCCCGCCGCGGCCACCGCTGGGCAGCCGCGCGCCGCGGCGGATCAGGCGGGCGTCCAGGCTGACCCGTACGGTGACGTGCCTGCTGCCCTCGAGCTGTCGTACGGGAACACCGACCTGGGGCTGAGCGAGCGGGCGTTCGAGCGCACCTTCCCCTACGAAGGTGCGGAAGGGCGCCGCCGGCGCGCGAAGGCCCGCCGGTTCGGCCGCGAGCTGGTCGAGACGCTGATCCTGGCTGTCCTGATCTTCTTCGCGGTGAAGGCGGTCGTGCAGAACTTCCGCGTCGAGGGGTCGAGCATGCTGCCCTCGCTCACGAACAACGAGTACCTGCTGGTGAACAAGGCGATCTACTACCGGGTCGATACGCACGAGCTGCACAAGTTCCTGCCCTTCATCCCGGACACTGGTGCAAAGAAGTTTCTGTTCCGGGCGCCGCAGCGGGGTGACGTGATCGTCTTCAAGTTCCCGCTCGACCCGAGCCGCGACTTCATCAAGCGGGTGATCGGCGTGCCCGGGGACACGGTGCAAGTGAAGGACGCGAAGGTGTTCATCAACGGTTCGCCGCTGGTCGAGCCGTACGAGCTGTCGGCGCCGAACTACACCTACGGTCCGAAGACGGTGCCGCCGGGGGAGTACTTCGTGCTCGGCGATAACCGCAACAACAGCTACGACTCGCACGCGTGGCAGGCGGCGTGCAGCCCGCAGCAGACGTGCGACTTCGTGCCGGAAGCGAACATCATCGGCCAGGCGTGGGTCACGTACTGGCCGTTCAGCGAGTTCGGCTTCGTGAACAACACATCGCTCAAGCCGCAGGCGCCGTAGGGCCCGACGCGCTACTTCCGCGCGATGAAGGCAGCGTAGAGCGGCTGCTCCAGGTCGAGCTCGCGGAGGTCGCGCAGGCCCGCTTCGGCCGCCATCTCGCGGATCTCGCGCGCGGTGAAGAAGCCCACGGCAGGGCCGCCCTTGGCGATCGCCTGGGGGATCTCGTACGACAGGTCGATGTGCGCGAGGACGGCGTTGTAGTCGCCGACGGCGTCCTCGATGCGCTCCGCGCCGCGAATCTCGGTGATCAGGAGCACGCCGTCGTCCTTCAGCGCGCGGCGGACGTTCGCGAGGACGAGGCGCGCATCGTCCATCTCGTGCAGGGAGATCTGCGTGTAGATGAAGTCGAAGGCGTCCTCGCTGGTTAGGTCTTCGGCGCGCATCTCTTCGGCGTGGACGTGCTCGCCCAGGCCCGCCTCTTCGATGCGCGCGCGGGCGAGCTCGATGGACGTCGGGTCGGAGTCGAGTCCGGTAACGGTGCAGTTCGGGAACGTGCGGGCGAGCGCGACGAGGCCGGCGCCGGCGCCGCAGCCGAGCTCAAGGATGGTGCCGGATTCGGCGAGGGCGCGGCCGAGCTGCGGGAGTTCCGGCAGGAGCACGCTCGGGAGGAACATCTCGTACGCTGCCTTGCTGAAGGCGTGGATCGTCTCGACCATCTCGCGCCCGAACTCGGCGAAGGGGATGCCCTCGCCGGTGCGGAAGCAGGCTTCGACACGGTCCGCGAGCCGCGATTCGACGCCGAAGTTGGTGACGAGGCCGGCGCTGTACTGGAAGTCCGCGTCGTCGAGGAGGAGTGCGTCCATGTGGGGCGCCAGGCGCAGGCGTGCGGACCCCGCGTCGTAGGCGACGAGCTCGCAGGCCGCCGCGATCTTCGCCCAGGCGCGCAGGTAGCGCCCATCGACGCCGCACTGCGTGCAGAGATCCTCGACGGTGAGGCCGGCGGGAGCGTCGGCGAGCGCGCGCAGGAGCCCGAGCCTCAGTCCGTAGTACGAGGCGCGGAGCGCGGCGGCGCCGGCGGCCCACGAGAAGATCCGGAGGGCCTGCTCGTCCTTTGTTACGTAGGATCGTTCGATCACGTCGGACTCCATTGTCGCACAGGCGAAGCCGCGGGCCTCGCCCGGAAGCATGCGGGGGCGGGCGTGCGTGGCCACACGGCCCTTGGCACACGCGGGGCACCCGCTATTACACCCGATCGGCCGCTCCGGCGACAGCAAGGCGGCCGCCGCGCCCGGGACGCGCGGCCGTGCGCCACGTCCCGCTACAATGGTCGCAGCGGCCGGCGGGAACCGGGAGAGGCACTCCGATGGCACACCTGGACGCGAGCGAGGTCGATGGGCGTCTCGGGGCACACCCGGGGTGGGAGCGCCGCGGTGACGAGATCCGCAAGGAGTTCGCGTTCGCCGACTTCCGGAAGGCGATGGCATTCGTCAACCGGGTGGCGGACGCGGCGAACGCCGCGGACCATCATCCCGACATCACGATCCGTTACAACCGGGTGACGATGATGCTCTCGACGCACAGCGAGGGCGGCGTGACAGAGAAAGACTTCGACATGGCGGCGCGCATCGACGCCGTCATCTGACGGGCGCGTGCCATGAGCGGGGGATTCGTGGACGAAGCCAGGGACGAAGAGAGCGCGGCGGCCGACTGGATCCAGCGCAATTTCAGTTGGCTGGTGCTCGTGGGCGCGCTGGTGATCATCGTGTTGCCGCGCCTCTCGCCGTTCCAGCCGGTGAACGACTATCTCAACGTCTTCCAGCGCCTCAGCGAGTGGATCCTCGGAAAGCTCCAGTCGCTCTTCAAGGACTACGGGTACTACGTCGTGTTTTTCGGGGTGCTTGCCGAGAACACGCTGCTGCTGGGCCTGCTCGTGCCGGGCACGATCATCCTGATCCTCGCGGGGCTCTCGGCGCAGAACGGCACGATCAACTTGCCACTGGTGATCGCGCTGGGCGTCAGCGCCGCGCTCATCGGCGACACGGTCAGCTATCACATTGGCCGCATGGGCTGGACGCGCCTGTTCGAGCGCATGGGCATGAACCCGATGATCGAGAAGGTGCGCGGGCCGATGGAGTCGAACCGGCGCTGGATCATCCTCGCGTATCACTTCGCGGGCTACTCCCGGGCCGTGGGGCCGGCGGCCGCCGGCATCTTCAAGATCCCGTACCGGAGCTGGGCGCCGCTCGACTACATCGGCGCGACCGTCTGGGCGCTGGCGTACGTGGCGGTCGGCGTGATCGTCGGGCTGTTCGGGGTGCAGTTCGGCGACACGAAGCGGATGGCGCGGCTGATCGAGGTGGCGTTCACGGGCATCCTCGTCGTGGCGCTTGCGGTCACGATCTGGCGGTCGGCGCGCAGGGCGCGTGCAGCCGCGGCGGTCGATGACGATGCGATCGCGCTCGCAGTGCCCGCGGAGGACGAGTAGCCGCAGGCCGCTGGCTGCCGGGCGCGGCGCCGGCACAGCCCGCGCGATTTGCTACCATGTTGCTGGCCGGCCGGCGACCCGCCGGCGGCGGCACCGCGACGCGCGTAGCGACAGACTGGCCCGCAATCCGACTCCATGCCCAGACCGCTCCCCGATTACCTGCGCCCCGGGCTCGACCTCGTGGTTGTCGGGATCAATCCCGGCATGAGGTCCGCCGCGGCGGGCCACCACTACGCCGGCCCGGGTAACCACTTCTGGCCGCTGCTGTTCGCGTGCGGGCTCGTCGATGAGCCGCTGACGTGTACGCAGGACGCGCGCGTGCTGGAGTGGGATATCGGGCTCACGAACATGGTGGATCGCGCGTCCCCTTCCGTCCGCGACCTCTCGCCGAGTGAGCTGCGCGCGGGCGCTGCTATTCTACGCCGGAAGCTGCTGCGCGCCGCGCCGCGCGTCGTCTGCTTCAACGGCAAGCGGATCTACGAGGTCTTCGCCGGTCATCCGTGCGTGTTCGGCCTGCAGCCGGAGCGCATCGGCGCGTCCGCCGTGTTCGTGATGCCGTCGACGAGCGCGCGCACGGCGGCGTACCAGCGCGCGGACAAGCTCCGCTTCTTCCGTGAGCTGCGGGCGATTGTCGATGCGGCGCGCACGCAGGAGGTCATGGCATGAGCGGCGCCTCCGCCGGCGGCGACCTGCCGGTGTTTTCGAAGCGGCTCGACGAGCTGATGGCGAGCATGCTCGCGGGGGAGGCGCCGAACGTCGGCCGCTTCTGCGGCTACTGCTACACGCCGCTTGGCAAGCACGCGGACGCGTGCGCGCACTGCGCGCGCACGACGGCGCAGTACGCGCCGGTCGCGAAGATCCCGGCGGAGTTCTTCGCGCTCTACAAGCGGATGCGCCACCGCGAGAGCGTGATCGTCAATTCGTTCGCGTTTGCGGGCCTGGGCCTGGGGCTGCTGTTGTTCATCGTCATCGTGGCCATCGCCGTGTACCGCTTCAACGCGTCGCTGTGGTGGATGGCCGGCGCGACGGCGGTGCTGATCGTCGGTGGCCGAGTGTTCGCGGGGATCCTCGGCGGCTGGATCGGCGACTCGATCGGCTACGACGTGGCGCGCCGCAAGCTCGCCGTCGAGTGGCAGGCCTACGAGCACGAACGGGAGGCGCGCCTGCGCCCGCCGGCGGCACCCGAGCGGAGCGAGGCCGGCGCAGCGCCCGCCGGCACCTCCCAGACGGGCCGTACGGCCTGACCGGCCCGGTGCGCTACATCGAGCTGTCCGCCGCCGTCGACCCTGCGTGCGCCGAAGCCGCGGCCGATGTGCTGCGCGCACTCACAGGCGGCGGTGTTGCGATCGAAGCGCCGTTCACGCAACAAGACCTGGAAGCGGGCGCCGTGCGCAGCGCTGATGGCGCGGCGTTGGTGCGCGCGTACGTCGCGGACGGCGCGCGGAGCGCCTCGCTGGTGCGCACCGCCGCAGACGCGCTGCGCGCCGCGGGGATCCGCGCGGAGGTCACCGCGGGTGCGGTCGACGAGCAGGACTGGGCGGAGGCGTGGAAGGAGCACTTCCATATCGAGCGCTTCGGGCGGGTGGTCGTCGTGCCGTCGTGGCGCGCGTACGACGCGTCGCCGAGCGACATCGTGCTGACGCTCGACCCCGGCATGGCGTTCGGCACCGGGCAGCACGAGACGACGCGCATGTGCATGGAGGCGCTCGGCCACTGTGTGCGGCCGGGCGCGCGGGTGCTCGACGCCGGCTGCGGCTCCGGCATCCTCGCCATCGCGGCGGCGAAGCTGGGCGCGGCCGGCGTGCTGGCGGTGGACATCGACCCGGATTGCGTGCGGATCACGGGCGAGAACGCGCGCGCCAATGGCGTGGACGCGTCCGTGCGCGCGGAGCTGGCGCGTCCGGGCGACGCGGCGTGGGCGGCGGCGGGGATGTTCGACGTGGTCGTCGCGAACATCATCGCGGCGACCATCATCGATCTCGCGCCGTCGCTCGTGGGTGCGCTGGCGGCGGACGGCCGGCTGATCGTGTCGGGGATCATCGCCGCGCGGGAGGCGGAGGTGTGCGCTGCGCTCGCCGGCGCAGGCGCGCGCCTCGACGGTGTGCGGGCGATGGGCGCCTGGCGGTGCATCGAGGCTGTGCGCGCGGACCGGGTGACATGACGCGGAGATTCTACGTCGAGCGCATCGCGGCGGACCATGGCGCCGTGACGCTCGAAGGCGCGCTGGCGCAGCGCATCGCGAAGGTGCTCCGGCTGCGTGCCGGCGATGAGGTGGTGCTGTTCGACGGCGGCGGCGACGACGTGCGGGTGCGACTCGATCAGGTCGGGCCGCGAGGCGTGAGCGGGCGCGTGGTCGAGCGGGTTGCCGGGCCGCCGGAGCCGCATGTGAAGGTGCACCTGTACCAGTCGATCACGAAGGGCGAGCGTTTCGCCTGGCTGCTCGAGAAGGGGACGGAGATCGGCGTGGCACGCTTCGTGCCGCTGATCGCCGCCCGCGCCGTCGTGCGGCCGGGCGCGGGCAGCCCGAAGGCCGGGCGGTGGCGCCGGATCGTCGCCGAGGCGGCGGAGCAGTGCGGGCGCAGCGCGGTCCCGGCGGTGGAGGCGCCGCAGCGGTTCGACGACGCGCTTGCGTCCGCCCCCGGCGTCCTCGTGCTGCCGTACGAGAGCGCGGACGAGGGCGAGCGCAACATGCGGGCCGCGCTCGATGGCGAGATCGACGCGTTGTTCGCGCTCGGCGCGGTCAGCATCTTCATCGGCCCGGAGGGCGGGTTCGAACCGGCGGAGGTGGAGCGCGCGAAGGAAGCGGGCGCATCGATCGTGACGCTCGGGCGGCGCGTCCTCCGGTCCGAGACGGCTGGGCTGGTGGCCGCGACGCTGGCGCTGCACGCGACGGGTGAGCTCGGCTGAGCGGGCCGATGGCGGCGGAAGGCGTCCTAATCCATCGGCGTGCCGCCGTTGACGTTGAGCGTCTGTCCGGTGATCCACGACGCCTCGTGCGAGGCGAAGAAGGCCACGGCCGCGGCGATGTCCGCCGGCCGCCCCTGCCGGCCCAGCGGGATGGTGCGCAGGGCGGCCTGCTTGACGGCGTCCGGCTGCGCGCCGAAGCGCGCCGCCATGCGGGCGAAGGTGCCGTCCATCATGTCGGTATCGACGGAACCCGGTGCGACGCAGTTGACGGTGATCTGGTGCGGCGCAGCCTCGAGCGCCAGCATCTGCGTGAGGCCGATGATGCCGGACTTCGTTGCGCAGTACGCGCCGTACTGGGGTATGCCCATGCGCCCGGCCGTCGACGAGATGTTGACGATACGGCCGCCGCGCTTCGCCTCCACCATCCGGCGAAGTACGCCGCTCGTCAGCAGGTAGACGCCGTTGAGGTTGACGTCGATCACCTCGTACCACTCGCGGTCTTCGATCTCCCACAGGTTCTTCTCGCCGCAGTAGCCGAGTCCGGCGTTGTTCACCAGGATGTCGATCCGCCCGAGCGTCCGTACGGTCTCCTCGACGATGCGGTCGGCCTCCGCGCGTTGCGTCAGGTCGGCGTCGATGGCCAGCGCGCGGCGCCCGAGGCGGCGCACCTCCTCGGCGACGGAGCGCACGCCGTCCCATGCGAGCGCCTTCTCGTCGTCCGGGTAGGACTCCGGCGGCCGCGGCGAGCCGACGGCGACGACGTCGGCCCCGCGGTCGGCGAGTTCAACGGCGATCGCGCGGCCGATGCCGCGGTGGCGCGCCGCGCCGCTGACGATGGCGACCTTTCCTTCGAGCCCTGACATCTCTGCACGCTCCTGTCCTGCGATCCGGCAACCCCAGTGTAGTGGTTCCCGGGGCTCCGCCCCTTACCATCCGGAGACCGTGTCAGCGTGTGACGCCCGCCGCGTGCAGGGCCGTCGCGGCGAGCGACCGGCGCGCCGCGTCGTCGCGCATGACGGTCTGTGCCACGACCGGCCGCGGGCCGCGCGCTGCGACGGCGCCCGCGCGCGCGCCGTCCGTCTCGTCGATGATCAACGCGTCCGCCAGCTCCGCGTAGAACGTCGCGACGCCGGCGGCGTCGACCGCGTAGCCGAGTCCGGCCATCATCTCCGCCGCCGGTGGCTGTAGCGAGCGGCCGCCGACGATCGGGCTGACCGCGACGCGGCGCACACGCGCGGCGGCGATGGCATCGCGGACGCCGGGGACGGCGAGGATCGGCGCGATGCTGCCGATCGGGTTGCTGGGGGCGAAGAAGATCGCCTCGGCGTCGCGGACCGCTTCGACGACGCCGGGAGCGGGCCGCGCCTGGCCTGCGCCTTCGAAGCGCACGGCGCGCACGGCGTCGCGTGCGTGGCGCTGCACGAGGTAGCGCTGGAAGGCCAGGTCGCCGTCGTCCGTCTCGACCACGGTGCGGACGCGGTCGTCGGACATTGGCAGGAGCCGCGCCTTCACGCCGAACGCGCTGGCGATATCGGCCGTGACGCGCGAGAGCGGCCATCCCTCGTGCAGCAGCCGGGTGCGGTGCAGGTGCGTCGCCAGGTCGCGGTCGCCGATCTGGAACCAAGTCTCTTCACCAAACCGGGCGAGTGATGCGAGCCAGCGGAAGCTGTCGCCGCGCAGCCCCCAGCCGCGCTCCTGGTCGACCTCGCCGGCGAGCGCGTAGGTCACAATGTCCGGGTCGGGCGAGACGTAGAGGCCATGGAACCACTCGTCGTCGCCGGTGTTGATGATGGCAGTGATCCGCGCCGGGTCGACGACGGCCGCGAGGGCGCAGAGGAAGCGCGAGCCGCCGACGCCGCCGCACAGCACGGCGATCATCGCGCCGGCCTCGCCGGCGCGCGCGTGCGGGCCGATGGTGCGCCGGGTGCGGTCAAGAGACCGGGACCGCCTCACTCGGGCGCTCGCCGGCGAGGCCGGCGGCGCTCAGCTCGCCGGTTTCGACGCGGTTCCAGAGCCAGAGCACGGCCGGTCCAACGGTGAGCACGAGGACGCCGAAGAGCAGGAACAGCGCCCGCAGGCCGAGCTGGTCGGCGACGAAGCCGCCCGTTGGCTCCATGGCGGCGAGCATCATGCTGCCGACGACGCTCTGCACGGAGAGGATGGTGGCGCGCCGCTCGCTGGGGATGCGCCGGTTCACGTAGCTGGACAGCACGGGGTTCTGCATCCCCGCCACCATGCCCACAGGGAGGAACGCCGCGTACGCGTAGATGTGGTCCACTCCCGCGAGCGCGACGTAGCAGCCGCCGAGCGCGAGCGGCATCGCGAGGAACGCGGCCCGCTGCCCGGCGCGCGCGACGAAGCGCGCGGTGAGGAGCGCGGACACGATGCCAGCGGCGCGCACCGGCGCCTGCCACAGGCCGAGATCGCCGACGCTGACGCTGTGGTGCACGAGGAACGGCTGGAGGAAGATCAGCGGCGCGAAGGTGGCCATGAACAGGATGCCGCTGAAGAGGATGATGTAGCGAAGGGGCGGCGTGTGCCAGGCCTCTCGGATGCCGCGCGTCACCGTGCGGAAGTAGTTCTCCTCGTCCGGGTCGCGCTGGTGCCGCGGCTCGTGCATCGACGCCGCGACCGGCACGGCGGCGAGCCCGATCGCTGCGCTCAGCACGATCGGGAACGAGAGGCTCGTCGCGCTCGCGATCGGCGCGCCAATCAGCATCGCGATGAGCACAGCGAACGAGGTGACCGCCCAGAGCCGCCCGTTGATGCGCTGGAAGTCGTCCTCGCGGCCGATCTGCTTGAGGCTGTCGTAGAGGATGGCGGCGTCGGCGCCGGACTGGAACGTCTGCGCGAGCCCCCACGCGGTGTACGAGACCAGGATGACGAGGTAGTTCTGCGCGATGCCGAAGACGAAGACGGCGACAGCGAAGAGCGTACTCGCCAGCATGAGGGAGGTCTTGCGCCCGAAGCGGTCGGCGACGGCGCCGGTCGGTACCTCGGCGAGCACGATGAGGATGAAGAACGGCGTGTCGAGCAGCGTGATCTGGGTGTAGGAGAGCCCGCGCTCCTTGAGCAGATAGATGACCCAGATCGGCCACCAGAGCTGGAAGTTCATCAGGAAGCGGTAAAGGTACGACTTCCTGATGTTGCCGGCGAAGGCCAACTCGTCGCGGATGCGTGGCAGCAGCTCCATGCGGCGAGTATAGCCAGCCGGCGGCCTACATCAGTATCTCCGCCGCGTGCAGTACGCCCTCGGCGATGTCAAGCGCTGGGCGCCGCTGCCGCGCTCCGCCTCCGTCAGAACCCGATGCTGCGGAACGAGGATGCGAACGACCTCATGATCTCGGCACCGTTGTCAAACACGAAGGGCCCCGGCGCCCAGACATGGCTGCTGGTGACGAGTAGCCCCAGCACGATCGCCCAGACCGCGAAGCCCGCTCCGGTCGCGGCCAGCGCCTGGCCAGCGGGCGCGTCCGTCGCGGTCTGCACGGCGATAGTGGTCAGGGCGAAGAGCACCGCCAGCGAGGTCATGCCGATGCCGTAGTCGATGCCCGGGATGAACATCAGCACGCTCAATGCCAGCGGCAGCATCGCGAAGCCCATCACCCGGCTCAGCTCGTTCACGTCGGCGCGCGCGCGGAACACCTGCGTGAGCATGACGTAGGTGATGGCGATCCAGACGCCCCAGAGCAGGAGGGCGAAGATGCTTCCCAGGATTACCGACTGAAAGAAGAGCTTGCCGCTTCCGCCGACGCCGGCGACCGACCACCAGAGCCAGCCGCCGATGGCGGCGAGCACCACCGAGGCGGCGGCGATGACGATCGCCGGCACGGTCGCGGCGGTATCGGTGCGGACTTCGTCGAAGACGCTGGTATCGAGCATGGCGAGGCGGCGGATGCGCTGCATCAGGGCGTTGACGTCCATGCCACCAGTCTGTGACATCGTCATGGCGGATCCCTCCTTGTATGGCCCGCTCGCGGGGCGGGCACCGGCCGATAACGGTTCATTGGCATATCTCATACAGCAAATTTCGCAGGCTGTCTAGTGCCGATTCTCGGTGGTGCGCATGACATTGACATAACATCGGTCACAACGGGCGCTTGTTCGGGACGCCGGCGCGCCGTGGGTACACGTCGGGTGTCTGGCGCAGCTTGATGGCGACGACAACCTGCTGCCGCGGCCCGGGCACGTCGAGCGGGAACGTCACACAGCGCGCCCCGAGGACATCGAGCGCGTGTCGCGATGCCGCGACCTCGTCCTGCGTCCGCGACCCTTTGACCGTCGCCAGCCGGCCGCCGATCCGCGCGAAGGGCAGCGCCAGCTCGAGCAACACGGGGAGTGGCGCGACGGCGCGCGCGACGACGAGGTCGAAGGCGCCACGGAGCGTCGCGTCGCGCGCGAGCTCCTCGGCCCGGCCGGTGAGGACGCGCACGCCGCCCAGCCCGAGATCCTCGACCAGCGCCGCGAGGAACGCGGTTTTCTTCGCCGTGGCTTCGAGCAGCGTGAGCCGGAGCGCCGGCCAGGCGACCTTCAGCACCACGCCGGGCAAGCCCGCGCCGCTGCCGATGTCGATCAGCGTGCTGTCCGGGCGGAGGATCTCGCGCTCGCGCAGCGCGGCGCCGAAGGCGAGCGATTCCAGGAAGTGGCGCCGCTCGACGGCGGCGTCGCTGGCGTCGGCGACGAGGCCCGCGCGGTGCGACCATGCGCGCAGCAGGGCCGCATATCGCTCAAACTGCGCGGCCTGTGCGTCATCGAGCGTCACGCCGTGGTCGCGCGCGCCGCGGCGAAGATTGGAGAGGGCCATGCGCGCGGATCGTACCTTATGTTGACGCGGGTGGGGAGCGTCCGTACAATCGAAGGGAAGGGCAGGAGGGTATTCTATGGCCGGAGACGCGACGACCGAGCACACGACGCTGGACGAAATCGCGCACGCGTATCTCGCGTCGCTGAAGCAGACCCAGCGTCAGGTGGCGCAGCCAGAGGTGCTCAAGTTCGTCCGCTGGTCTGGCCCGGAGCGCAACCTCGCCACAATGCGAGGCCACGAGATCGCCCAGTACGCCGACAACTTTCCCCCGACCGTCTCTGACGCGGCCAAACGCGCGGATTCCGTCCGCGCGTTCTTGAAGTGGGCGAAGGAGAAGGGCATCACCGAGACCAACCTGGGCACACATCTCCGCGTGCGCAAGGCGAACAAGCCGAGCACGACGGCGGAGACGCTGGAAACCCAGCCGATCTACCTGACGCGCGAGGGGCACGAGAACCTGGTGCGGGAGATGGAGGAGCTGAAGCAGCGGCGTCCGATCATCCAGGCGGACCTCGCGCGGGCGATGGCCGACAAGGACTTCCGCGAGAACGCCCCGCTCGACGCCGCGCGCAACGAGCAGGGCCACCTGGAAGCGCGCATTCGCGAGCTCGACGCGACGCTGCGCCGCGCCGTCGTGCTCGAGAACGGTGTGGACGATCCGGGTGACATCGCGCGCATCGGCACGCAGGTGACGGTACGGGACCTGCGGAACGGGCAGGAAAAGGCGTACATGCTCGTCAACTCCGACGAGGTGCGCTCGGGCCAGGGCAAAGTGTCCATCGCGTCGCCGCTGGGCCGCGCCGTCTACCAGCACCGGGCTGGCGAAGAGGTGGAGGTCGAGGCGCCCGCCGGCACCTTCCGCGTCCGCATCGAGGCGATCAAGGCGAACTGAGCGCGGGCCGCCGCCAGGTGGCCGCTTACGCCGCGGTGGCCGTGTCGCTGACGACGTAGCGGTGGTTCGTCACGGTCACCCGCTCCTGCGACAGGAACGCGAGCTTCAGGCGGCACCGCAACGACCTTTGCGAAACTCACACGTTCGCGGGTGGCGCCGGGATGTTCATCCACCCGTGAAGGTCGGCTGGCGTTTCTCAACGAAGGCACGCGCCGCTTCGCGGTGGTCGTTGGTCATGCCGGAGAGCCGCATGTTGACCGCTTCCTGGTCGAGCAGCGTGAGCAGGTCGCAGGTCTCGGCGCGGTTCAGGTTCTCCTTCATGCGCGCGTAGGCAAGCGTCGGGCCAGTTGCGAGCTGTGTGGCGAGGGACATGGTCTCCTCTTCGAGCCGCTCGTGCTCGACCACCCTGTTCACCATACCGATGCGGTAGGCCTCGTCCGCCGGCAGGATCTCGCCCGTGAAGTAGAGCTCCCGCGCCTTACCCATGCCGACGAGGTGCTGGAGGAAGTACGAGCCGCCGAAGTCGCCGCTGAAGCCGACGTTGCGGAACACGGTGCCGAGCTTCGCGCGGTCCGACGCGATGCGCATGTCGCAGGCGAGCGCGAGGCTCAGGCCGGCGCCGACGGCGTGGCCGTTGACCATCGCGATGGTCGGCTTCGGCATCGTGTGCAACAGGTAGCTCGTGTCGCGCTGCACCTGACGCAGCCCTTCGACGCCCCAGGTGAACTCGGAGGCAAGCGACCGCGTGCCGTCTGCCTCGCCGCCGCGCGCGAGGATGTCGCGCCCGGCCGCCATGCCTTTCACGTCGCCGCCGGCGCAGAACGCGCGGCCGGCGCCCGTCAGCACGACGCAGCGCACCGTGCGGTCGCTCGCGCAGTCGGCGAGGTACCGGGCGAGCAGCGGCATGAGCTGTCCGCCCATCGCGTTCAGGCTGTCGGGCCGGTTGAGCGTGATCCACGCGACGCCGGCGCGTTTCTCGATGAGGACGTCCTGTGCGTCAGACATGTTCCTGCCTTTCGATAGCTGGCGGCTCCGCCTGCCCCAGCGTCAGCTCTCAGTGTGCGGCGTGCGATGCCGGGACTCAAGCACGGGTCGCGCGCGCCCGCTCCTGCTCGATGAGCTGCCGCCGCAGGATCTTGCCGGAAGGGTTCTTCGGGATCGCGTCGATCAGCTCCAGCTCGCGGATCTTCTTGTAGGGCGCCACGCGCGCGGCGATGAACGCCGCCACGTCCGCCAGGTCGAGGCCCGGCTCGCGGGCGACGATGAACGCCTTCGGGACCTCGCCTGCCTCCGCATCGGCCTTGGGGATGACGGCGGCGTCGCGGACGCCGGGGTGCTCCATGAGCACCGCCTCGAGCTCAGCCGGCGCCACCTGGTAGCCCTTGTACTTGATCATCTCCTTCTTGCGGTCGTGGATGCGGATGTAGCCGTCGGGGTCGGCCGAGGCGATGTCGCCGGTGCGCAGCCAGCCATCGGGCGTCAGCGTCTCGTGGGTGGCCTCCGGGTTGTGCCAGTAGCCCTGCATGACCTGCGGCCCGCGCACGAGCAGCTCCCCGATCTCGCCGGGCGGCAGCTCGTCGTCCGTCTCCAGGCTGACGATCTTCGAGAGCGTGTCCGCGACGGCGGGCCCGATGGTGCCTTCGCGCGGGGCCGAGAGCGGGTTGACATGGGTGATCGGGCTCGACTCCGTGAGCCCGTAGCCCTGCATCACCAGGCAGCCGAGCTTCGCCGCCGCCTGGCGGCCGACCTCCGCCGGCAGCGGCGCCGCGCCCGACATCAGGAAGCGCAGCGACGAGAGGTCGAACTCCGCGAGCCGCGGCTGGTTGACGAGCGCGAGCACGGCCGGCGGCACGCAGTACAGGTCGGTCACGCGGCGCTCCTGGATCAGGCGGAGCGCCGCTTCGGGGTCGAAGCGCGGCAGGATGATCTGGGTGGCGCCGCTGGCGAGCCCGGAGTTCAGGAGCACCATCATGCCGTAGATGTGGTAGAAGGGCAGGAAGTCCAGCACGACCGCGCTCTCGGTCGTCATTTCGAGCGCGAGCGTCTGGCGGATGTTGGCCGTGAGGTTCTGGTGCGTCAGCATCACGCCCTTCGGCAGCCCCGTCGTGCCGCTGGAGTACGGCAGCACCGCGATATCCACCAGCGGGTCGATAGCGACGGGCGCTGGCGGGCCGGCCGCGCCGCGCGCCATGTCCCACGCGCCCTCCAGCTCGTAGACCGCTTCGATCGCCGGCAGGTGCGCCCGCGCCTCTTCGACGACGGAGGCGAGCGGTGTGATGGTGAAGACGAGCTTCGCGCCGGCGTCGGCGAGCTGGTGCTCGACCTCGCGCTCGCGGTAGAGCGGGTTGAGCGTCGTTACCGTCGTGCCCGCGATGAGCGCGCCGTGCAGCGCGACCGCGTACTCGACGGAGTTCGGGGCGTAGATGGCGACCATGTCGCCCTTCCGGATGCCCCTGTCCTGCAACGCCCGCGCCATGCCGCGGGCGGCCGCCCAGAACTCGGCGAAGGTGCGCGCCTCGCCCTCGGCGGTCGTCAGCGCCGGTTTGTCGGGCCGGCGCCGGACGCTGGCCTCGATGAGGTCGGGCACGCTCAGCGGGACGTAGGGTGCCAGGCTGGGCCGGGGGCTGGTGAACATGGGGTTCCTCCGCGCGCTCCGTGGTGGTCTACGCTACCAGAGGTTGGATTGGCCTTCAATAGTGACGCGAAGAGGACGGACCGCGGCGGCCGGGATCGGGGACGCGGAGGCTATCGTCGTACGACCTTGCGGCCCGTGGTCTCGAGGTGCTCCGCCCAGGCGGTGGCGGCGGCGGCGAAGGCCGCCTCCGCCTCCGCGTAGGCGTCGAGCAGCCACTGCGGCTCGTCGCCGTGCTCCGCCTTGCGCTTGTCGAGCGTCTTGCGGGCGTCGCGGAGCGCGTTCTGCGCCTCGCGGAAGCGGGCCCCCAGCTCGATGGAGCGCTCGTCCTGCGGCACCGGCGGCTCGAAGGAGCGCGGGGCGCGCTCGCGGTCGCGGCCCTTGCCGTCGCGCTCCCGCTTCCGTGGTTCGCGCGGTGCGGGCGCCTCGGGTGCGCGGCGATGGATGCGGCTCGGCGCGGGCGTGGCGCCATCCGCGGCGGGAGCTGGAGTGCCGGCTGCCCCGCGCCTGCTGCGGCGCGTGTCCTGGCGGCGGCGCGTGCCGTCCGCCGGTGCGGCGGCGTCCGATGCCGGGGCAGGGCCATCGGCGCCGGGCGGTCCGGGTGGGCCCGGCGGTGCGCTCGCCGGCCGCGTCTGCGCGTCGTCGCGGGGGCGTCCCTGGCCGCCGCGGCGTCCGCGCCGCCTGCGCCCCGGCCGTTGCTCGCTCATACGGGCAGCCTACGGAAGCGGCGGCGCGCGCACAACCGGAGCGGCAGCACGTCCCGTCGCCGCGCGGCCTTCGACGCGAGGCGCAGAGGGTGGTAGATTCGACGCGCCCGCTAGCCCGACAGGAGGTCCCCGCGTGAAGCTGCACGAGATCCCGACCCCGGCGCTCGTCGTCGACGTGGCGGCGATGGAGCGGAACATCCGCCGCATGGCCGCGTTCTATGCCGGCGGCCCGTGCCTTGTGCGCCCGCACTTCAAGGCGCACAAGACGCCGGAGATCGCGCGGCGGCAGCTCGCCGCGGGCTCCTGCACCGGGCTGACCTGCGCCACTGTCGGCGAGGCCGAGGTCGTGGCCGCGGAGCGGCTCACCGGCGACATCCTGATCGCCAACGAGGTGGTCGGCCCCGGCAAGGCAGCGCGCGTCGCGCGGCTGGCCGCGTCGGGCGCGGACGTGAAGGTCGCGGTCGACTCCGAGGCCGGCCTCGACGACATCGCGCGCGCGTCGCGCGCCGCCGGCGCCGAGGTCGGGGTGCTCGTCGATGTCGGCGTCGGCCTGCCGCGCTGCGGCGTCGCGCCGGGCGAGCCGGCGGTCGCGCTCGCGCGTCGCGTCGAAGCCACGGAGGGCGTGCGCCTGCGGGGCGTCATGGGCTACGAGGGCCACGTCGTCGGCATCGAGGACCGGGCCGAGCGGATGGCGCGCGCGACGAAGGCGGTCGAGCGCTTGCTCAGCACGGCGCGCATGGTGCGCGACGCCGGGCTGCCGTGCGAGATCGTCAGCGCCGGCGGCACGGGCACCTACGACATCACGGGCCGCATGGCGGGTGTGACCGAGATCCAGGCCGGATCCTACGTGCTCATGGACAGCGCCTACGCGAAGCTCGACGTCCCGTTCGAGCAGGCGTTCAGCGTGCTCGGCACGGTGCTCAGCCGCCCGCGGCCGGACCAGTGCGCGTCGGACAACGGCCACAAGGCCTGCTCGATGGATCACGGGAACCCGGCGGTAAAGGACATCGATGGAGCGAAGGTGCTCTTCCTCAGCGACGAGCACGCGACCATCGCGCTGCCGCCGGAATCGACGCTCGCCGCCGGCGACCGCATCGAGCTGTGGCCGTCGCACATCGACCCGACGATCAACCTGCATGACGTGCTGTACGCGCTGGAGGGCGATGAGGTCGTGGGCGTCTGGCCGATCGCCGCGCGCGGCTACCCCGAGCAGCGCGCGCGCTGACCTCACCCCCGGCCCCTCTCCACATTGTGAAGAGGGGGAGCGCGGTGGGCACAACGCCTGGCGCGGCAGCCGGGGTGGCCCGCGCGCGGCTCCCTGACAGCGCTCGATGGCGATGGGCTGCAGACGGACGGGGGTGGCCCTTGCAGACCACCCCCCCGAGTCGATGCGACGGACCCGGCTCCCGGGTCTACCGGCGCGCGCGCACGGCAATCGCGGCGCCAGCGCCCACCAACGCGATGCCCGCGGCCGCCAACAGCGCAAGCCAGCCGGACGACGTCGTGCGTTCGCTCGCCGCGGATGCGCCGGTGCCGGTGTTCGGCGCGGTGATCGCGGGCCCGCGTGCACCCGCGCCAACCACGCCAACGGGGGCCGGCGGCACCTGCGCGGGCACTACCGTGTTGGCCGCGGTCGGCGTGGCCGTGGCCGGCGGCGACGTGGGCGTCGCCTTGGGCGCCGGCGTCGAGGTCGGCGTCGCCGTGCGGATCGGCACACCGCTGCCGCCGGCGGCGCCGCCGCCGAACGTGCAGGTGCCGGCCGGGATCTCCCAGGCGTTCAGGATGCGGTCGTAGGCGTCATTGCTCCAGATCGCCCCCTTGGGCGCGAAGGTGACGTTATCGCATTCGAGATCCTCGAGGCGCCTCGGGAAGGTGGACATCAGGGTGCAGGTCACGAGATCCTTGGTGCACTGGTAGATCTGCGAGCCTCCGTTGTTCGCGAGATAGAGCATGTTGCCGCCGACGGCGATGCCGGAGTTCCCGTAGCCGCCCAGCTTTCCGGAGAGGTTGAAGGTGCCGAGGAGCGTCCCGTCCGCCTTGTAGTGATGGAGCGTGGTCGACGCGTCCGCGCTCGCCCAGAGCGTGCCGTCGGTCCCATCATACGCCAGGCCGTCGATGCAGCCGCCCGAGGAAAACTGGCTCGTGGCGGTCTGCGCGCTCGTGTCGACGAGGTAGACGCTGTTGCCCCCCTCGCAGACCCAGAGCTTTCCGCGCGAGCCGTCCCACGCCATCGCGCCGATGTCGCTCAGGCCGGCGATGGTCAGCGTGTCGATGAGGGAGCCGTTGGCAGGGCTGACGCGCCAGAGCTGGTTGCTCCCCCAGCAACTCAAGATCAGGTGTGTACCATCGAACGCGAGTCCGGTGCCGACGCGGCAGGCTGGCGTCTGCGCGGTGATCTGCCCCAGAGGGTCGCCGGTTGCGGCGCGGGCGACACGGGCGCCCGGGAGCACAGCGAAAAGGGCCGCCGCCACCACGACGGCCAGGATCGCCGCGTGTACCGGTGACCACTGCTTCCTGCGATGTGATGTGGCCAAGCGAGCCCCCTCCTTTGCGCCTGTTGTGGCGCGCTAGTCATGTGAATCTCACAGAAATGCCCACCATCCTGCAGAGCATCGGGGCCAGCATATGTGAGCGCCAACAGATACGACAAGGGCCATGCGGCCGCGTGCCAGGGCAAGTCTGCCCGGGACGTGACGGGGCGGGAGGCCCGCGGCCCTCCCCCCGGGGTGCCCCTGCCCGCCGGCGGCGTACCATCAAGCATGGAGCGCACGATCCTGCACGCCGACATGGACGCCTTCTACGCGTCGGTCGAGCAGCGTGACCGGCCGGAACTGCGCGGCCGGCCGGTCGTCGTCGGCGGCTCGCCGGAAGGGCGCGGCGTCGTCGCGGCGGCCTCGTACGAGGCGCGCGCGCACGGCGTGCGGTCGGCGATGCCGATGAGTCGTGCGCTGCGGCTGTGTCCCCAGGCGGTGCGCGTGCCGCCGCGCTTCGACCGCTACGGCGAGGTCTCGCGCCAGGTGATGGCGGTCTTCCGGGCGATGACGCCGCTCGTCGAGCCGCTCTCGCTCGACGAGGCTTTTCTCGACATCACGGCGCGGATGGACGTGTTCGGTGGCGCGGCGGCGGCCGGCCGCTGGCTGAAGGACCAGGTGCGGCGCGCGACCGCGCTCAACGTTTCGGTCGGCGCTGGCACGAACAAGACCGTCGCCAAGATCGCCTCCGACGCCGGCAAACCGGACGGGCTCGTGGTGGTGCCGCCCGGCGGGGAGCGGGCGTTCCTCGCGCCGATGCCGATCCGCGCGCTCTGGGGCGTCGGGCCGAAGGCGGAGGCGGTGCTCGTCGCGGCGGGCATCCGCACGATCGGCGAGCTGGCGGAGGCGGACCGCGGGCGGCTCGATCGCCTCATCGGCTCGCGAGGGGCGCTGCTGCGCGATCTGGCGTGCGGGATCGATGAGCGGCCGGTGGAGCCGGTGCGCGCGCGCAAGTCCGTCGGCGCGGAGACGACCTTCGCGCGCGACCTCGCCGATGGCGGCGAGCTGCGCGCCGCACTCGCGCGCCTCGCCGAGGAGGTTGGCGTCCGGCTGCGCGAGAAGCGGCTGCGCGCGCGCACCGTCGTGCTGAAGCTGCGCTACGCCAACTTCCGCACGGTGACGCGGCGCACGACGCGCGCTGAGCCGACCGATGACACCGAGGTGATCCGGCAGGCGGCGTCGGCGCTGCTCGACGGTATCGTCGGGCCGGGCGAGCGCTTTCGCTTGCTGGGGGTCCAGTGCGGCCAGCTCGCCGGCCACGCGGAGGAGAGCCAGTTACGGCTCTGGCCGCGTGGCACGTAGACTAGGCTGGCGGTCCGGATGCTGGACGGTCACGGGCCGTGGGTGGAAGCTGGACGCTGCGGAGCGCGGCATGGGTATCGGTGATCTCTCTGGATAGGCGCCTGGTCGCCGCGTTCATCATCGTCGCGATGATCGCGACCGCGCTATCCGTGCTCGCCGCGACGGGGTCGCTGCTGCCGGGCGACCTGCGCATCACGCACGACCTGCAGCGCACGCCGGGCGGCGCCGGCATCGAGTCGGCGTCGGAGCTCGTGTATGCGGCGCAGTTCTGGCTGTTCGGCGGCGCGGCGCTCGCGGCGGTGCTGTCGCGGCGCTTCGAGCTTGCCGTCGCGGCCGCGCTGGTGCTCGTGGGCCTGCTGGCCGATGTCGGGCTCAAGGACCTCATCCAGCGCGCGCGGCCGACCGCCGCCGCGCACGTGATCATCCGCGAGCACGCGCCGGGATACGGCTTCCCGAGCGGTCACTCGATGACCGCGATGCTCTTCTTCGGCTACGTGTCGGCCGTGGCGTGGCGCCTGCTGCCGCGCGCGGCGGCCGCGGCCTCGCTCGTGCTCAGCGTCGCGTCCGTGTTGCTGATCGGCTGGATGCGGGTGTACAACGGCGCCCACTGGCCGTCCGACGTCTTCGGCGGCTGGTCGATCGGCTTTGTGCTGCTGCTGGCGGCGCTGTGGCTCGCGCCGCGCATCGCGCGCCGCGCTGCATCGCGCGCGCCCGCCTGACCGCGCGCCGCGCTACGTCCCGGTGAGCTTCGCGACGACGGGCGCCATCGACTCCCAGGCGCCGCCGGAGATGACGACGTAGGAGAAGCCGTACTCCTCGCGCCGCCGCCGCAGGTCGTCGCAGATCTGGCCGACGCTGCCGACGAGCGCGTGCGGGACGTCGAGCACCTCCGCCGGCGTGACGCCGAATCCGCCGGCGAGGCGCTCGGCCATGCCGGCGCGGTCGTCGGTGACGACGGCGGCGAACACGGTGACATTGAGCTCGATCTGGTCGAAGCGCGGGCCCGCCGCCTCGCGGATCCAGCGGATCTTCTCCTTCGTCGCCTCGCCCGTACCCGTCTCCATCGCCGCGCGGCCCACGCGGCCCTCGGTGAGCGCGAAGTTGACGCCGACAATGTCCGCCTCGCGCGCGGCGAACGAGAGCACGCGCTTGCCGCCGCCGCCGATGAGGATCGGCGGACGCGGCTTCTGCACGGGCTTCGGCGTGCCATTGTGGTGCACGTGGTAGAACTCGCCGTCAAACTCGACCGGCGTGTCGGAGAAGAGCCCCTTGATGACGCGCACGCCCTCCCTCAGGCGGCGGATGCGCGTGCCGGGCGCATCGTAGATGATGCCCGACTGCTCGTAGTCGGTGGCCATCCAGCCGGCGCCGATGCCCAGCTCGACGCGGCCTCCTGAGAGCACGTCGAGCGTTGCCGCCTCTTTCGCCAGGATCAGCGGGTGCTTGTAGTCGTTGTCGAACACCAGGCTGCCGACGCGCAGCTTTGAAGTCACCGCCGCCGCGACGCTGAGCGCGGGCATCGGCGCGAGCTGGTCGTCGAAGTGGTCGGGCATGAACAGCGTCGAATAACCGAGATCCTCGCACTTGCGAGCGGTGTCGGACCAGCCCTCGCGCGAGCGCGCGATCTGGGCGCCGAAGCGGAATGGTCGTGGCATGGGTGGGAGTCCTTCCAGGGTTGATGGCCCCTACGCTGAGCCTGTGGCTGTCTGGAAGGAGGGTGACATATGGAGAACCAAGAACCAAGAACCGAGGACCAAGGGCTAAGAACCAGCACCGCCCGGTAGCGGGCCCGCTGGCGCGTCTACCGGTGCGTCGGGCGGCTGGCCGGCCGGATGTGCGAGGCGCCGATGTCCGTCACCGCGCGCCGCCCGCGACCGCGGGCACGATGCTGACCTCCGCGCCGTCGGCGAGCGGCGTGCGCAGGCCGTCGAGGAAGCGGACGTCTTCGCCGTTGACGTAGATGTTCACGAAGCGGCGGATCTCGCCCGACTCGTCGCAGATGCGCTCCTTGATGCCGGGGTACTGCCGTTCGAGCGCGTCGACGGCGGCGGCGAGCGTCGGCGCGTCCATGCGCACAATGTCCGTGTCGTTCGTGAGCTTGCGCAGCGGCATGGGGATGCGAATGTTGGCCATCGGTCAGGTCTCCGTCTTCATCCTTCGACGATATCGCCGGGCACGGGGTCGACGCGCACGCCCTTCGCGGTGACCCAGTCGAGCCCGCGCTCGATCTCGTCGATCGGGCCATCCATCTCGAGCACGACCCAGCCGCGGTCCTCGGTGACGTCGGCGCGGCGGACGTTGGTGACGATATCAAACTGCTTCCCGAGCTCGTAGATGATCGGCAGGGTGATCAGCTCCTGCGGAAATGTGAACTTCACGCGTTGCCTGGCCATTGGTAGCTCCCCGATCTGCGCTGCCGGCGATGGGCCCGGGTGAGCCCCAGTCTATCGCCGCCGCGCGTCAACCGACAGACTGGCGCACGGGATCGCCGATCGACGCCTCGAACGACGCCATCGTCGGCTCGATGTGCAGCGGCTCGGCCAGCGCGCCCTCGATCGCCTCCTGGGTCTTCAGCCCCGCGCCGGTGATGTAGGCGACGGTCAGCTCGTCGGGCGCGATCTTGCCCTGGAGCGCGAGTTTCTTGAGGCCGGCGATGACGACGCCGCCCGCCGTCTCGGCGAAGATGCCCTCGCTCTCCGCCAGCAGCTTGATGCCCTCGACGATCTCCGCGTCGTCCGATGCGACACCGAAGCCGCCCGATTCCTCCATCACCTTGAGCGCGTAGTAGCCGTCAGCGGGGTTGCCGATGGCGAGCGACTTGGCGATCGTGTTCGGCCGTACCGGGCGGATGTTCGTGGTGCCGGCCTCGTACGCGGTGACGATCGGCGAGCAGCCGCGGGCCTGGGCGCCGGACATCTTCGTCTGCACGCTGTCGATGAGCCAGAGGCGCGACAGCTCCTGCAGCCCCTTCCAGATCTTGACGTACAGCGAGCCGGACGCCATGGGCGCGACGATGTGCTCGGGCGCGCGCCAGCCGAGCTGCTCGGCGACCTCGTACCCCAGCGTCTTGCTTCCTTCGGCGTAGTAGGGGCGCATGTTGATGTTGACGAAGGCCCAGCGGCGGCCGCCGGGCGTGCGCTCCTGGTACTTGTCCGCCAGCTCGGAGCAGAGGCGGTTGACGTCGTCGTAGTTGCCGTCGACGGCGACGAGCGTCGCGCCGTACACACTGGAGCCGACGATCTTGCCGCGCTCGAGGTCGGACGGGATGAAGACATACGCATCGAGCCCGGCGCTCGCGGCGTGCGCGGCGACGCTGTTCGCGAGGTTGCCCGTCGAAGCGCAGGCCAGCGTATCAAAGCCGAACTCGCGCGCCTTTGTCGCGGCGACGGTGACGACGCGGTCCTTGAACGACCATGTTGGGTTCGCGCAGTCGTTCTTGATGTACAGGTGCTTGAGACCGAGGTGCTCGCCGAGGTTCCTCGCGCGCACGAGCGGCGTGAACCCGGCGTGAATGTCGACGGCGTGCTCCGGATCGACGGGCAGCAGGTCGGCGTACCGCCAGGCCGTGTTGGGCCCGCGCTCGATCGACGCGCGGGTAACGGTGCGGTGCATCGCCTCGTAGTCATACGAGACTTCGAGCGGGCCAAAGCAGAATTCGCAGACGTGCAGCGGTTCGAGCGGGTATTCGCGCCCGCACTCGCGGCAGCGCAGGGATCTGGCGAACGGCATAACGGCGTACCTCCGATGGGTCCGCGCCGACGGGCGGCGGCGGACGTGGGATGAGCGCTATCCCATGCGGGCGCCCCGGCTCTCCCGGGGCAGAGGCATCGCCATCGAGTGGAGGGTCATGCGGTCCGTGCGCTCCGATCGCAGCATCCGCCACGCGGGCGGACGCCGGGAAGTGTACCAGCGGCGTCCGCGGCCAGCAACGTACCAGCGGCGCTGACGGTCCGGGCGTGTACCGCGCTCCGCTCACAGCAGCGGAGCGGAGCGCGGCACGACGATCCACGCTACGCCGGCGCGGCGACCTTCCGCGGCCTGCCGCGCCTCTTGGGCGCGGCGCCGAGCAGGTCCGGGTTCTTGCG
>JAGWOC010000216.1 GCA_028872875.1 Chloroflexota bacterium
AGGCCCGAGCGCACCCGCGACCACTGCGCCGGCGCGAGCACGATATCCGCCGTCTCGTAGCGCGCCAGCACCGGGAAGTCCGCGCCGCTCGCCGTGTCGATCCGCGCCACGCGCTTGCCCTGCGTGAGGCTCGTCTTGCCCGGTGTCCAGTTCGGCGCGGCATAGTCCGGCGCGGCCGCCTCTTCCACCGCGAGCGTCACGTCGCCCGAGCGCGCCGGGTCGATCAGTCGCGCCAGCGCCGCGTACGGTAGGCACACGTCGAGCACCCCGTCCGTGAGCGCCCCCACCCGCGCCGACAGCCCCAGTTCCAGGTCCGTCGCCTCGACCGCCAGCGTGTCATCCATCCCGACGAGGTGGACGTGCGCCAGGAGCGGCAGCCCCTTGCTCGCCACCGCCGGCTTGACCACCTTCAGCGCCAGCGCCAGCGCCGCCGCGTCCACGATGGCCGTCCCGCCCGTCGTCGCCGTCGTCATCTCGCCGCCCCTTCCGTCTGTCCGGCGAGTCCGTCTCGCCCGATGTCACGACGATAGCACGCTTGCGCGCATGTGTCAATACCATCGCGGCCGGGATGGGCGAGCCAATCTAACCCGCGCCGAACAGGCGTCGCCAGCGGGACGGAGGCCGTTCCGGGGCTGGCAGGGGATCGCCGTTGGCATCGTAGTGCGCCGGATCGAGGATGCGCGCGACCCTCTGCTGTATCGCCGCGCGCTCGCGATCCTCACGCGCCCATTTGCAGGACGAGCACTCCCACGGCTCGGGCCAGCTCCTGATCGCGCAGAGGACCGCGCCGATGTCCTCCAGCGCCCTGACCCAGCGCTCGCCGTCCGTATAGTAGCCCTCACCACATGTCGGGCAGCGGGGGTAGAAGAGGAGTCCCCGCGCGTCGTGGGTATCGTCTCGTAGCTGATGATACACCAGCAGTCCGACCGGCAATTCCGCGCGGAATACGCGCACCTTCGCGCCGTCTTCGCCGTCCCGGATGCCCAGTTCGTCGAGCCAGCGTTGCCATTCGTAGATGGCCTCCGCGTCACGCTGCGCGGCGTCGGTCTCCGCCGCCGCGATAGCCCGCTCCCGAAAGGTTAGCGCCGGCGTCGCGTCGCTCATTCGTCGGTCTCCCA
>JAGWOC010000217.1 GCA_028872875.1 Chloroflexota bacterium
CTCCTGCCCGGCTCGCGGGCGCTCGCCGGCATGGCGGCCGTGCTGCTCCTGTTCTTCTCCTTCTCCACATACGCGGTGGCATCGGCGGGGAGCGCCCTGCCCGGCGACTGGAACTATCCGGTGAAGCTCGAGACCGAGCGCGTCCGGCTGGCGCTGGCCTTCACGAAAGACGACCGGCGCAGCGTCAAGCTCGACATCACCGCCGAGCGCATGCGCGAGATCCAGCAGTTGGCGCAGCACGGCGAGCGGATCGATAGCGCCGAGCTGCAACGGCTCGCGCAGCAGACGTCGGCGCTCGTCCGCGACGCGAGCAACGGCGGCTGGGATGCGAGCGAGCTGGCGAAGCTGCAGGCTGTCTCGGAGAAGTCGAACATCGTCCTCCAGCAGGCGGCGCCATACGTGGCGCCCGGCGCCGCGCCCGCGCTCGCGGACGCCGTCGGCGTCTCCCAGGACGCCCTGCGCGTCGCGACGGTGGCGATCGTCAAGACCCGACCTAGCGTGCTGAAGGGTACGGTGCTGCTCACGCCAACCCCGCAACCGACCGACACGCCCCAGCCCGCCGCGACGCCCACCCTTGGTGCGTCGGAGACGCCCGGCGCCACGTCACCGGCGGCCACGGCGACCACGCCGCCGACGGCGCCGACCGCCAGCCGCCCGCTGAACGTCGGCGCGACGCCGGTCAGTCAGGATCTGGGCGTGCTGTGGAAGCGGATCGTCGTCGGCTACATCTCCGCGCTGATCCCGTCCGAGCGCGACGGCTGGCACCTGGCGGGCATCGACTACGCGGCGCCCGTGCCGACGCTCGTGCACCTGTCGAACGTCGACGCGACGTCGCTGATCATCCTTAACTCGCGCAACGGCGACATGTACTGGTACCAGCAGGTCAACGGCAACTTCCAGCAGATCGAGATGCGCATGACGCAGCCCGATGGCAGCGTGCTCGTCGTGGACCCGACGGTGCTGCGCTCGACGTACGGCTCGCTGGCGGACATCCCGCTGTACGTGCTGAACAGCATCACCGTGCAGCCGCCAGCGCCCACCCCCACCGCGTCGCCCACGGCGAGGCCCGCGACGCCGGGACCGTAGCGGCGCCCCGGAAGGCGCTGGGCGC
>JAGWOC010000033.1 GCA_028872875.1 Chloroflexota bacterium
CTCCTGCGCGCCGCCGCCGCGGATGCCCGCGCGCCCGCCGGCACGCGCACGACGCCCGGGCACCGCGCCCGCACCGAGCGCCCCGGAGCGCCCGTGCGCGGCTGAGCCGCCGCAGACGCGACCGGCCGTCGCGAGGCGGCCCGGGAGGGCGCGCGCGACGGCCGGATGGTGTGTGGGCTGGAGCCGGCGATGGGATTCGAACCCGTGACCTGCTGTTTACGAAACAGCTGCTCTACCGCTGAGCTACGCCGGCATCGATTGGATCTGGGTATACCAGATAACTGCGGAGTCACGCCCAGCACAGCGCCCGGAGCGACTCGCCGACAGTATAAGCGAACACGTAGGCCCAGGCCACGAATGCTGGCCAAAGGCCACGGCTAGTTCGACCGTACGCGCTCGCGGACCGAGGCGCGCTCGGCCGTGCGCACTCGTGGACAGCACCAGGCCTACGCGGGAACCGCCGCCATGATGCTCGCACCGTGTCCGATGAGATGCCCGATGAGCACGTTCTCGATGATCTGCTCGGCGCTCATCTCCGCTCCAAACGGCATCACTGCCTTGCCGTTGAGCTGCTCGTCGCTGAGGCTGCGGACGATCGCGGCTGCGGGCCCGGTGGTCTCCCATAGCAACGCCAGCGTCTCGTCACGCGAAGCGTTCGCGTACTGCCTAGCGTGATCGGCGTTCATCTGATTGAGCGCGTCCATCGTGAGCGCTGGCATCGGCGCGCCGGTGCCCGCAGACTGTGCCATCATCGAGATCGGGCCGGAAGACCCGGCCGCGTGATGCGCCACCGCGGCTACGGTCCAACCCTCTTCGGACGTTGTCGAGCTCCAGGCCCGGTCGTTCATTCCCTGGATCGTGGAGGCGAAGTCCCGGCAGGTCTGTTCGAATCGTGTGGCGAGCGCATCTGCCTTCGTGTTCATTGTCTGTGCTCCTTTGCTGTGGCGTTTCCGTGTCGCCGATCTTCGGCAGATCATGTCGCGCTGCGCACGACCTCCGTGTGGTAGCGGGCCATCGTTCGACCGATGTCAGCCGGGCTGAGCAATCCCCGTTCATCGACGGGCAGCCGGCCAAGGTCACGGAAGTACTCGACGTACAGGTCCGGCGTCAACGTGTTGATGAATGTCGCCGGCTCGTCGAAGGGGTTGGAGAACGTGTGGGCCGTGCCAAGGGGGACCGTTACGCAAGATCCGGCTGCCACATCGACGCTCTCGTCGCCGGAGGTGAAGCGGAGGCGGCCCCTGGTGACGATGAAGACCTCCTCGAACTTGCGGTGGATGTGCTGCGGCGGCATCGCCGGCCCGGGCGGCACGACGACCTCGATGAGGCCCAGTCGGTGTTCGGTGTGCGAGCCGTCCTCGATGATTCGGCAACGGATGGGCCCGCCGCCGGCTTGCTCCCCATCCTCGGGTCCTACGACTACGATGCTCATGGCCGTTCTCCCTGCTAATAAGAGTGCTGTCGCATCATAGTATGTGACTACCACGGTGTTGTCAAGGCGGCGTTATTGGTCTATAGTATCGCAATGGACGTGACAACGGGCGGCCGCCAGAATCAAAAGGAGCGGACCCGAAGAGCCATCGTTGCCGCTGCGGCCAAACTCATCGCGGCGGGGACGCTGCCGACGATGCCCGAAGTCGCCGACGAGGCCCTTGTCTCCACAGCGACGGCCTATCGCTACTTCCCGGACCAACTGAGCCTCTTGAGTGCAGCACTGCGAGACGGCTACGCCGGCATTGGCGAACAATTCCAGCCCGACATCGGAACGGAACGCGATCTGAAGCGGCGAGTCGACCTCGCGACCGAGGGCCTTCTCCGGCGGATCGTAGACCGAGAACCGCTCGTTCGGACTGTGATGGCGCTCTCGCTACTACGGTCGGTCGACAGCGCGACGCCGCACGATGACGCCGTCGGCGTGCGCCCGGGTTTCCGCCGGGCGTGGATTGACGAGGCGCTCCGCCCCGCAGAGGGCCAACTTGGCCCTGCGAACCTGCGACTCCTTAGGCTCGCGCTCGGCGCGGTGATGAGCTCAGAGGCACTCTTCGCCCTTGAGGACATCATGGGCGTCGAATCCGGCGAGGCGATCGAGGTGTGCCGCTGGATGGCTCGCACCCTCACGGGTGCGATGGTGCGCGAAACACAGCCCAAACCACCAGCGAGGTCCCGGAAGGACGGCGCCAGTCCCAAGTAGCAGGCGCAGGTAGCACCGGCCGACCAATGCGGTTGACGCACGTCGTCGAACACGCAGGTGCTTAGCACAGCACACCACCGGTGGCCACCGCGAAGCGCGCGATGCCTTCGAGAGGATCTCGAAGATGCGAGCGGCAGGGTGTTGCGGGCGATGGCTGGGCCATGCTCCACGACCGAGCTTGACGTTCCATTGGTTCCGGCAGCCACGTTCTCAAGGCGCAACGGTAACGCGCAGGAAGGTTGCCGGAATAGTGGTGGCATCCTTGCTGGGGCTCTGGTTCTGGCTGGTGAAGAGGGCCTCCAACTCGTGCTGGAGAGCATCTGCTCGGCCGTTGTTCTCCGCGGCTTCGAACGCATTCATGGTCGGCCCGTAGTAGCTTCTGAATGCGGCTACGAACTCCGCTGGTGAGCCGAGGAAGTGGAATGTGTAGGTGTCCCGGGCGAACGAGACCTTCTCTCCTGCAACGCCCGCGCCCGCGAACCGCTCTATGACGTTGTCCTCGATTCCCCAGGTCATCGGGCTGATGAAGCCTTCCTGCGGCGGCGGCGAGTATGCGGAGCTGATCTTCAAGATCTGCGCCACCAACGTCGGATCGTTTGGAATCCAGTTCCCCATCGTGATCCGGCCTCCCGGCCGGGTTACGCGCACCATCTCCCTGGCGACGTCAGAGGGCTTTGGTGCAAACATAGCGCCAAAGATGCTCACGACGTGATCGAACGTCTGATCCGGCAGCCCGTCCAGCGCTGACGCGTCGCCTACCTGAAATCTGCAGTTCGTCACGCCGTGCGCCTGTGCGCGCTTCTTCCCAGCCTCGACCAGATTCCTCGCGATATCGACGCCTAACACGTCCGCTCCGAGTCTTGCCGCTGGTAACGCCGTCGTCCCATCGCCGCAACCGAGATCCAGGACCTTGAGCCCCGCTGTGATTCCGATTCCCTTGACGAGCGCCTCCCCGCTTCCGCGCATGCTCGCGGCAATGCGAGTAAAGTCGCCCTTTTCCCACAATGCTTGGTTCGGATTCATTTGGCGCATCCCCCTTCAGAATATTCCAATGTTCTACCGCCAAACGGAGGCGAAAGCAAGCCGCGGTCCAACTAAGTGCGTGAGTGCTCGCAAGGTGCACAGGGTCGCGGCAACCCGTAGTGGCGCACGATACGCGTTCGACGCGCCTCACTGGGTGGTGATCGCCACACCAGATGACTGTGAGCCTGCGGTTGGAGATCAACGCCTGGAGCACAGCCCTCAGAACGGACGGAGCACGAACCAGTCTGTTGCGTCGGTGGAAGCGTCCCGCTCGGCGAGGCAGCGCCGGCGTAGCGGAAGATCGCGCGGAGCCCAGTGTTACCCGGCACGGCTGCTGTTCCGGGCGCTGCGTTTCGCCGGGCGGTCATCGCCAGGTCGCCGCCACGAGGCCGCGCGGCCGGCGCGCTATGCTGGCGCTGAATCCCCGTACGCCGCCCGGACGTATGGTCGGGTGAGGCCCGGGCGCCTCGCCCGCAGTCTGCGGGAGTTGGAGCGCGTGGACTACACCACACTGCGGGACGACGAGCTGATGGACAGACTCCGCGGCCGCGACCTCGTCGCGTTCGAGCACCTCTACGACCGCTACGGCGACCTCGTCCACTCCGTCGTGCTGCGGGTGGTCGCCGATGGCTACGTCGCCGAGGACGTGACGCAGGACGTCTTTCTGCGGCTCTGGCGCAAGCCCGAGCAGTTCGACCTCAGCCGCGGCAAGTTCGTCACCTGGCTCCTCAGCATCGCGCGCAACCGCTCCATCGACGAGCGCCGCAGCCACGGCCGCCGGCTCCGCCACGAGGCGCTGCCCGCCACGGCCGACGAGGAAGAGGCGCTGCCCGGCCAGAGCGAGCGCGACGACCCCGCCGTCGCCACCGTCATCGCCGACGAGCGCGCCGCCGTCCGCCGCGCGCTCGAGATCCTGCCGCCCGAGCAGAAGCTCGCGATCCACCTCGCCTACTTCGGCGGGCTCACCCAGCAGGAGATCGCCAACAAGCTCGGACAGCCGCTCGGCACCGTCAAGACGCGCATCCGCCTGGGCATGCAGAAGATGCGCGGCGCGCTCGAATCGCGCCGGCTCGAGGACGGGGCGCGATGATGCGCATCGACTGCGCGGCCGCGCGCGACGACATCGACGCCTACGCGCTCGGCGCGCTCGACGCCGACGAGCTGCCCGCGTTCGAGGCGCACATCGCCGCCTGCGCGGACTGCTCGCGCCTCGTCGGACAGGCGCGCGACACTGCGGCCGCGCTCGCGCTCGCGGTGCCGCTGGTGCCCGCCAGCGCGGCGCTCAAGGCGCGCGTGATGGCGTCCGCCGCCGTGCTGTCGTCCCCGGGCGACCGGCCGCGCGTCCAGCGCCGCTGGTGGTTGGCGGCGGCCGCGGCGCTCGTCGCGCTCAGCGCCGGCGCGCTGACGTGGGGTGCGGTGATGCAGCGCCGGGCGGACGACCTGCGCGCGCAGGACCGCGCCATCGTCGCCCAGGCCACCGAGACCGCCGGCCAGCTCGCGGCGCTCCGCCGCCAGCAGGCTACCGACGTCTCCTGGCAGGACGGCATGATCCTGATCGCCTCGCGCGCCGATGTGCGCCGCACCGACCTCGCCGGCACGGCCCTCGCGCCGGACGCCCACGGCACCTACGTCTGGAGCGCGGCCGAGGCGATGGGCGCCTTCCTCGGCACCGGCCTGCCTCCGCTGCCCGCCGGGAAGACGTACCAGCTCTGGTTCGTCTACGCCGGCGCGTGGGAGAGCGCCGGCACGGCGGCACCCGCCGCGGACGGCCGGGCGACGCTGGTCGTCCGTCGCAGCGGGCACGACGGCCCCGACCCCGGCCCCCTGCGCGGCTTCGCCGTCACCATCGAGCCAGCCGGCGGCACCGCCGACCGCACCGGTGCCACGGTGCTCCAGAGCAGCGGGCTGCACTGACGCCCTCTGTCCGGTTCGTTGACCGCGTGCTCTCCGGGTGGCCCCGGCGGCCTCCGTCTTCGCCCGCGCCGCTTGACAACTGATACTAGGTCTCACTACACTGTCGCTGATGTCAGACATCGACCTCATCATCCAGCGGCTGGAGCTGCGCGGGCACCGCGTGACGCAGAGCCGCCGCCGCGTGCTCGATGCGGTGCTGGCGCAGCCCGCGCACTTCACCGTCGACGACGTCCTGCGCGCGACCCGCGCGCCGCGCCGCCGCCAGCCGCCCGTCGGGCGCGCTACCGCGTTCCGCACGATCAGGTTGCTGCTTGACCTCAACGTCCTCTGCCGCATCCTGCTCGATGATGGCACGCTGCACTACCGCCTCAGCACGCGCGGCCATCACCACCACCTGGTATGCCGCGACTGCGGACGCGTGGAAGACTTCACGCAATGCGACGTGGAGCCACTCGTGCGGGAACTGGCGGAGGCGATGGAGTACGACATCGACGCGCACTGGCTGGAAGTGTACGGCCGCTGCCGCGCCTGCCGGCAGCCCACGAAGGAGCCCGCGCGTGTGCGCTGACCACGCCGCCCCCGGACGGGCCGCCTGGCCGACGGGCCGTCCGGCTCTCGCCGCGCAGGGCGCGCCCGCCGCTGCGCTGCACGAGAGCTGCCTCGTCCTCGACGACGTCACCGTTGCGTACGGCCGCCGCGTCATCCTCAGCCACGTCGATGCCGACATCCCGCGCAGCCAGGTCGTCAGCATCATCGGCGCCAACGGCTCCGGCAAGAGCACGCTGCTGAAGGCGATCGCCGGCCTGGTGCCGCTCGCCGGCGGCGCCATCCGCTGCTTCGGCGAGCCGATCGACCGCATGCGCCGCCACGTCGCCTACGTGCCGCAGCGCGAAGACGTCGACTGGAGCTTCCCCGTGTCGGTGCGCGATGTCGTGATGATGGGCCGCTATCCGCTGCGTGGTTGGCTCCGCCGCTCGACCCCGGACGACGAGCGCGCCGTCGCCCGCGCCCTCGACGATCTGGCGATCGCCGACCTCGCGTCGAAGCAGATTGGCGAGCTATCCGGCGGCCAGCAGCGCCGCGCCTTCATCGCCCGCGCCATCGTCCAGGAACCCGACGTGATCCTGCTCGACGAGCCGATGGCCGGCATCGACGAGCAGACCCACGACCGCATCCTCGCCCTGTTCGACGAATGGCGCGCCGCCGGCAAGGTCGTGCTGCAGGCCACGCACACCCACGTCCACGGCGGCTCGATGATCGTCCTGCGCCGCCGCGGAGAGCCCGGCTCAGCCGAGCACGCGGAGCACCTCGGTGCCGAAGGAGGCGAACACCATGAGCACCATGAGCATCACGGGCGCGGTGACTGACCCGCTCTCCAACCCCGCCTTCGTCCGCGCGCTCGTCGATGTCTCCGTGGTCGCGGTCGTCGCCGGTGTCATCGGTACGTTCATCGTCCTGCGCGGCACCGGCTTCCTCGGCGATGCGCTGGCGCACGCCATCTTCCCCGGCGTCGTCGTTGCCTTCCTGATCGGCGCGAACCTGCTGCTCGGCGCGCTCGTCGCCGGCCTCTCGACCGCCACCGTGATGGCGCTGCTCACGGCCAACCAGCGCGTGCGCGACAACACGGCGATCGGCGTCATCTTCACCGCCGCGTTCGCACTCGGCGTCGTCATCCTCAGCCGCAACAACATCAGTTCCGGCAAGCTCGAAGAGATCCTCTTCGGCGACCCGCTGAGCGCGCACGCCACCGACGTCGTGCTGACGTTGACGATCGGCCTCGCCGTGCTCGGCGCGATCGCGGCGCTCTGGCGCCTGTTCGTGATGGCCGCGTTCGACCCGAACGGCGCCCGCGCCATGGGCCTGCCCGTGCTCGCGCTCGACCTCCTGCTGCTCGCTCTGACGGCGCTGACGGTCGTCGTCGCCTTCAAGGCCGTCGGTGACATCCTCGTCATCTCGCTCCTGATCACGCCTGCAGCGACGGCGCGCCTCTTCGTCGACCGCCTGCTGCCGATGGCGGCGCTGGCGTCCGCCCTCGGCGTCGCTGCCGGGCTCGCCGGCGTCTACCTGGGCTACCACACCGGCGTATCTGCCGGCGGCACGATTGTGCTCATTTCGACCGCGGCATTCTTCGCGTCGTGGCTTTTTGCCCCGCGGCATGGCATCCTTGTCGCGGGCCTCGCGCGCAGGGATCGCGCCCTGCTGAGGGCGCGCCCCGAGGCGGAAGCGGAGATCATCCTCGCTTCGCCGGAGATTCGCGCCCCGCACGAAGCATGATGCTGCGCCACCTCGCCCTGCTGTTTGCTCTATCCATCGCCGCGCTCGCCGTCGTCGCCTGCGGCACCGGCGCGGGCGCCCGCGGCGGCGTCGCGATCGAGTCGATCGGGGCGCCGGCGGGCGACGCCGTCGCCACCCCGACCGTGCCGGCCGGTCCGCCGACGCCCGCGCCGGCCGCCGACCCCGCCCAGGAGGCGCTGCGCCCGACGAGCGGCCGATGGATCGAGGTCGACCTGACGCACTACATCGTGCGCCTGATGGACGGCGCGACCGTCGTCAAGACGATTGCCCCCGTCGCTGTCGGCATCCAGGTCGACACGGGCGCCTACGACTCCACGCAGACGGGCATCTTCCACGTCTACAACAAGATCACACCGCTCGCCTACGACCCGCCGTACAAGACGTACATCAGCGACTGGGTGGGCTTCGACCCCAAGCTCGCCAACGGCTTCCATTCCTTCCTCAAGGACAAGGCGGGCAACGTCGTCGACCCCAGCACCGGGCGCGTCTCGAACGGCTGTATCCGCACGCCCGACGCCCCCGCGATCACCGCCTTCGCGACGATCGGCATGCCCGTCTGGGTCCATACGTAGGCGGACGCGACGAGCCGGGCGGCGCCGTAGGGGATGTTCGTGGGGGAGACAGTACGAGGTAGCGTCCGCTGCGCGCCCACCGTCCACCCGCCGCCCTCTACCTTCCAGTCCTCGAGAGGCGGGCCGGTCGTGCCTGGCCGCCGCTACGCCGCGGACTCCGCCGGGTCGAACGCCGGATATGGCGGGAAGAGCGACTCCAGCTCGCGGCGGATCGGGTCGTCGACCGGCAGGTAGCGGCTGAAGTCGCCGTCCGGCTCCGGCCGCTCGCGCTGCCCCGTCACGCTGGCGTCCATGATCTTGTTCTGCAGCATGATCAGCCCCGTGAGCAGCGACTCCGGCCGCGGCGGGCACCCCGGCACGTACACGTCCACCGGCACGATCAGGTTCACCCCCGGCAGCACGCTGTAGGCGTACGCGAACGGCCCGCCCATGATCGCGCAGCCGCCCATGGAGATGGCCCACTTGGGCTCGGGCATCTGCAGCCAGATGCGGCGGATGGCCGGCGCCATCTTCCACGTGCACGTCCCCGACACGATCATCAGGTCGGCCTGCCGCGGCGACGCGCGGAAGATCTCCGCGCCGAACCGCGCGATGTCGTAGCGCGGCGTCGCCGTCGCGATCATCTCCATGGCGCAGCAGGCGAGGCCGAACATCGTCGGCCAGAGCGACGAGCTGCGCGCCCAGTTCATCACCGTGTCGACGCCGGTCAGCAGGATGTTCTGGGCGACGTCGGCCTCGACGCCTTCGGCGGCGGCGGTGTCCTGTCCGACGAGGGGGATCGATTCTTGCACCATCACGGCCATTCTGACGCTCACCGGCCGCGCGGGCAAACGCGCGGGCGTGCGGGGCCGGCCGACTCGAGGTGTCCGCACAGACGCCGGAGACGGGGACGATCGGGTCGCATGGGGGATCCGGCATGGCTGGGCCTGGCTGCCGGTCCGCGACCGTGGCTTACGGCCCCACCGCCGCCGAGAGCACGGCACCCTGCGGCCCCGCCGCGACGGCGGCCCGCAGCTCGCCCGGGAAGTACGCGATGCCTGACATCGCCGTGCCCGGAGCAGGTGCGCCGTGGTCGATGAGGTCGCGTCCCCAGCCCGCCCACGTGCCCGCCGCCAGCACGTCGGCGGCTGACGCGCCGCCGCCCGCGGGCTGCGCCGTCCACTCCTGCACGAACGGAAGCCGCACCGCCGCCGCCGGCGCTCGCAGCTTCGCCGCGTCCTGCGCGCTGACGAGCGCGACGGCGCCCGCCGGCACCTGGTAGCCCGCCCGCATGTCCTCGATCTTCAGGTTCGAATAGTCGCGCAGGTACCAGAACCACGTCTGCGCGAAGCCCGCCTGCGCGTCCAGCGCGATCGGCAGGGCGGTCCCCTTGCCCGACGCCTGCGCCGCCCGGCCAACCGCCGCCAGCACCGCGCGCACGTCGCCCGATGTGCGCGCCGGCTGCAGCGCTTCCACCCGCGCCGGGACCGTCGAGGCGGTCTCGGCGCTGCGGTTGACGTCGAGCGCGCCCCGCAGCGTGAGCGCTGCAGCGCCGACCACGGCCGCGACCGCGAGCCCGCGCGCGAGCATCGCCGGCGCCCGCGAGATCGCGGCCGCGTGCGGCACCGCCAGATGCGGCAGGCGCAGCGCAGCCAGCGCGTCCTCCGTGAGCCGTCCGGCGAGCAGGGTCAGCGGCACCACGATCTGCACGGCCAGCCACGGCTCCTTCGTCTCGATCCGTGTGTACGCGAAGAACGCCGCGACGCTCCAGAACGCCAGGAACTTCGTGGACTCCGGCATCCGCACCGCGAGCACCGCGGTGCTCGCGATCAGCAGCTCGAGCGCGAGCCGGTGCGATGCGAGCAGCGGCGTCCCCGCGGGCATCAGCGCGAGTGCGCCGACCGCCGCCGCCGCGCCGAGCATCACCGCGCGGTCGCGCATCGACCCCCGCGCGACGAGCCCCAGCGCGCCGATCGCCGCCACCGCGACCGGCAGCAGCTCGTACACGGGCACCAGCGTCGCGTAGTACGCCGCCGGGCGCACGGAGATCTGCGCGTCGGGCCGCATCCACGTGTCGAGCGTGCCCCAGAGCCCCGTCCAGATGCCGCCGGAGTTCGTGTAGAAGCCCGTGAAGAGCGTGATCGTGATGCCGTAGAAGAGCGCCCAGCAGATCACCCAGACGTGCCAGCGCCAGGCCAGGCCGGCCAGCATCGCGAGCGCGAACAGCGCGCCGAGCGTCGCCAGCATCACCGGCACCTCGCCGCCCGGCGTCCGCCCGAAGCCGACGCCCAGGTAGTAGATCGGCTGCTCGCCCGCGAACCCCTTGCGGCCGACGAACGGCAGCTTCTGCACCAGCGGGCCGTAGAACGGCAGCGCCAGCAGCGCCGTCAGCAGCAGCGGGCTCGCCGCGTCCGGCAGGCGGCGGAGATGCGCCCGCTCGCGCAGCCCGCGCACGAAGGGCCAGAGCGCGACGATCAGCCAGCCGCCGCAGAGCAGCGCGGCCCTTGTGCCCACGCCGGGCTCGCCGCGCGTCACCGTCGCGACCTGCCGCCGCGCGAGCTTGCGGTCGTACGCCGCGCGCCGCGTTTCGTGCGTAAGCGTGTGGTAGGCGACGGCGAGCGCGGAGCGCGCGCAGGTGTCGGCCGTGGCATCGACCGCGTGCTTGTACGCGAGGCGGATCTGCTTCGCCGTCGCGTCCGCTCCGACGCCGAGCAGCTCGTAGTGCGTGTGGTCGAGGGCCCCGCGCCGCGCGTCGCGCATCTGCTCGAAGAGGTCGAGCGCGACGCGATAGTCCAGGTACGCGACGAAGATCGCCGTCACCACCAGCGCCATCTCCGAGGTCACGAAGAGGAACGCCAGCGCCACCGCGAGCAGGTACAGGTGCACGCGCTGCGGCGCCGCGAGATAGCGCCAGGTCGCGACGGCCGCCGCGAGTGAGAAGAACGCGAGCATGACGTCGGCGCGCGCGAATCGGCTGTAGTACGTGAGCGTCGGTGACACGGCGAGCATCAGCACCGCGGCGAAAGCGCCGCGCCGCCCGATCTGCCGCGTGAACGCGAACGGCAGCGCCGCCAGCGCCACGCCGAAGAGCGCCGGCACGAGCCGTGCCGTGAAGTCGCCCGTCCCGAAGGCCCGGAACACCGCCGCCGTCGCGAAATAGTGCAGTGGCCCGTGCAGCGCGGCCACCTGCTCGTAGCCGCCGCCGCGCGCGATCTGCCGCGCGACGAGTGAATACACCGCCTCGTCGCCCTGCATCGTGCGTGCGCCCAGCCCCCACAGCCGGACCGCCGCCGCCACGGCGACGACCGCCAGCAGGAGCAGCCAGCGCAGCACGCGCGCGGAGGACGCTTCGGGGTGTGTCGCCGCCTCGTCCATGCGATCTCCTCCGGCGGTACGCCCCTGCCACCGCCGCGCGCTGAACCACCCGGCTCACGGCACTCGCAGCCGCGTAGGGACGCTGCTTGCCGCGCCCCGATCGCGCCAACCTGACCGGAAGGGATACGCGCCGCCGCGGGAGGCGCGAGCGGCATCCCTGCCGGGTCGCCTGCACCGGAGTATCGGGAGTAGCGTGCCGGGATGCCGTAGGTGCTTTGCCGGATGATCGCCGGGCGGCGCGCTCATCTGTCACAGCAGGCGCCGCCGCGTCGCGTGCCGCGCACCGGCCGTCCGGCCCGCCGCCATCTGCGGGATGTGCGTGCTACGCCGGAGGTGGCCCGCCGCGCGCCGCGAGCGCCGCTTCCAGCCGCGCGACGCACGCCTTGATCTCCGACACGTCGTGCGCGACGGGACGCCGCCATGATCGCGTCCGAGATGCGCTGTTCGAGCCTTCTCGGGCTCCGGTGCCGTCCGCGCTGCGCTTGCGTCCTGCACGATCCCTCCTCCTGGACGGGCCGTGCGGCCGTCGCCGGGGCCTCAGCCCGGTCGGTCGATGCCGCTACTCTACGCGATGCCGCGGCATCTTGAGCGCCGATGAGAAGTCTAGCGGCGCATCCAGATGATCCCGCTGCTCGCGCCCTCCGCTGTGGCGCCGCCGCTGCCTGCCCGGCTGGCCCGCCGCGTGTGCCCGGCTGCCGCTGTCGGACGAGGTGATGGCTGGGGGCCGTAGCGGCGGGCGCCGCTTACGTTTGTGAATTGACCTACAATGCGCGTAGTTGTTACGATCCCATTCGGGTCTCGGGCAGTGGCCCCGCGCGCCAACCAGCGCACGGGCGCCGGGCCGTCCCGGGCGGGAGAGGATCGCTTGCCGTTCCAGACTCTGCTCGACAACTATCTGGCCGTCTTCCTGGCGGCCATCGTCGGCTTCATCCTCATCGCCACCGCCCTCATCGGCGCGAGACTGCTCGCGCCCTACTCGAAGGAGCGCGGTAAGAGTGTGTCGTACGAGTGCGGCATGCTGCCGATTGGCCGCGCCCGCGCCCAGATCCACATCCGCTACTACCTCTTCGCCATCCTCTTCCTCATCTTCGACGTCGAAGCCGTGTTCCTCTTCCCCTGGGCCGCCACCTTCTCGGCCGCCGGCAAGGCGGCGTTTTGGGAGATGGTGATGTTCATCGGCATCCTCGCGGCCGGCCTGGGCTACGCCTGGAAGAAGGGAGTCCTGCAGTGGAGCAAGCAGTAGGGGTGCCGGAGGCTGCCGCCGGCGTCACCACAACCGCGCCCGGGACGAAGACCGTCGAGGGTGCCCCCGTCGTCGCCCCGCGGCGCGAGAAGACCGGCATCGAACGCGAGCGGGAGCGGCTCACCCCCGCGCCCCATGAACCGGGCGTTGCCCTGTACCGCCAGATCCTGCCGGGCATCATGCAGGTCCCGGCGGACGCGCTGCTCGCCATCTCCCGCAAGTCGTCGCTCTGGCCGATGACCTTCGGCCTCGCCTGCTGTGCCATCGAGATGATCGCGACCTTCATGCCGCGCTACGACCTCGATCGCTTCGGCATCGTCCCGTGGCCGTCGCCGCGCCAGTCCGACGTGATGATCGTCTCCGGCACCGTCACGAAGAAGATGGCGCCGGCCGTCAAGCTGCTCTACGAGCAGATGCCGAACCCGAAGTGGGTGATCTCCATGGGCGCCTGCGCGACCAACGGTGGCCCCTACACGCGCTACGACCGCGTCCTGCAGGGCGTCGACAAGATCATCCCGGTCGATGTCTACGTCCCGGGCTGCCCGCCCCGCCCGGAGGCGCTGCTCGACGGCTTTCTCGCGCTCCAGCACAAGATCATGGAGGAGCGCAGCAGGTAATGGCGGAAGGCGAAGAGCAGCAGGCCGCGCCCGCACCGGGTGCAGCCGACGGTGCGCCCGGGAGTCCACCCCCGCCCGAGCCATCGGCGGCGGCGAGCGGCACCACTCCGGCGAAGCCCGCCGCGGCGAAGCCCCCGCGACCCGCTCGCGAGGCGGAGCCGAAGGAAGCCCCCCGTGTTGCGCCGCCGCCGGGCAGCATCAACGAGACCCTGGCCGCTGCCGTCCCCGGCGTCGCGATGCGCGCCTACATGGTGCCCGCCATGGCCGGCGAGTCTGTCGCCGTCGAGGTCGCGCCGGCCGACGTGCCGGCCGTGATGACCGCCGCCCGCGACGACCCGCGGCTTGCTCTCACGTACCTGCGCTGCCTCTCCGGCGTCGACTGGCAGGACGAAGGCCTCGAGGTCGTCTATCACCTCGCGTCCCTCGATACGGGCAACCAGCTCACGCTCAAGACCCGCGTCTCGTACGATGACCCCGTCGTCCCGAGCATCGCATCGATCTTCCCGGCCGCCGACTGGCACGAGCGCGAGGCGCGCGACATGTTCGGCATCGTCTTCGAGGGCCACCCGAACCTCGTGCCGATCCTGCTGCCGGACGACATGACCGACCACTTCCCTCTCCGCAAGGACAACCCCCTGCAGGAGATCGACGAGTGGCAGGGCGAGAACCTGCGCGAGGGCGCGGGCGAGGGAGACGAATAAGTGGTGGTCGAGCAGGACGCCCCGGAGATCGTCGACATCCCGATCAACATGGGACCGCAGCACCCCAGCACGCACGGGGTCTTCCGCATGGTGCTCGTCGTGTCGGGCGAGCAGGTGCTCGACGTCACGCCCCACATCGGCTACATGCACCGCGGCGGCGAGAAGCTGATGGAGACCATGGACTTCCGCCAGGGCATCGGCTATGCCGACCGCACCGAGTACCTGGCTCAGTTCAGCGCCGAGCTCGCCTACTGCCTGGCCGTCGAGCGCCTGATGGAGATCGAGGTGCCCGAGCGCGCCCAGTACATCCGCGTCATCCTCACCGAGCTGAACCGCCTCAGCAGCCACTTCATGTTCATGGGCGCCTTCGGCATCGATTCCGGCCTCTTCGGCACGAGCTTCACCTACGCGTTCCGCGAGCGCGAGTACATCCAGGACGTCTTCGAGGAGGTCTCCGGGGACCGGCTGATGTACGCCTACTTTCGCGTCGGCGGGCTTGCCTGGGAGGTCACCGACAACTTCGTCGAGCGCGTCCACGAGGTGCTGAAGTCGTCGGCGCAGGGGATCCGGGACCTCGATGACCTGCTGACGCGGAACGAGATCTTCGCCGCGCGCTGCCAGAACATCGGCGCCTTCACCGCGCAGCAGGCGATCGCCAACGGCCTCAGCGGTCCCCTCCTGCGCGCCTCCGGGGTGCCGTGGGACCTCCGCAAGGACGAGCCGTACAGCGTCTACGACCGCTTCAGGTTCGAGGTCCCGGTCGGCCACTACGGCGATGTTTACGACCGCTACCTGGTGCGGCTCGAAGAGATGCGCCAGTCGATCAAGATCATCGAGCAGGCGCTCGAGCAGCTCCCGCCCGAAGGCCCGATCGTGCCCGAGAAGATGCCGCGGCGCCTGCGGACGCCCCCGGGCGAGGTCTACGCGAAGGTCGAGGCGCCGCGCGGCGAGTGGGGCGTGTACCTCGTCTCGAAGGGCGGCGACAAGCCGTACCGGCTGAAGATGCGCTCGCCGTCGTTCTGCAACCTCTCCGCCCTGCGTGAGATGACGATCGGACAGTACCTGGCGGACGCCGTCATGATCCTGGGCTCGATGGATATCGTGCTCTGCTGCGTGGACAGGTAGGCTCGTGCCGATCCAGGTTGATGACGCACAGCACGCTGGATGGTGGAGGGTGGAAGATGGGAGCAAAGACGGCGCCGGGTCCGCCATTCGACGCCCACTCTCGCTTCCCGTGGCGAGGCGAACGGCAACCCATCAAGTTGGAGAGGCACTAGTCGCGTGACCGTTCTCGGCGCCCCGCTCGTCAACCTCAACCAGCACTGGCTGACCACGCTGCTCGGCATAGTCGCGCTCACGCTCGTGATGACGCTGGCGGTCATGTTCGCCACCTACTACGAGCGCAAGGTCATTGCCCGCATCCAGCAGCGCCTCGGGCCGATGCGCACGGGCGCCTACGGCATCATGCAGCCGATGGCCGACACGCTCAAGCTCGTGGCGAAGGAGGACCTGCGGCCCGCCACCGCCGACCCCGTGGCCTTCGAGCTCGCGGTCTTCGCCATCTTCATTCCCGCGTTCCTGGCGCTCATCGCCATCCCCTACACGCAGGACTGGATCGTCAGTCCGTTGCCGCTGAGCCTGCTCTACCTGCTCGCCGTCTCCGGCCTGTCCTTCATCGGCTTCCTGATGGCCGGCTGGGGGTCGGACAGCAAGTACGCGCTGCTCGGCGGCATGCGCGCCGCCGCACAGCTCATCTCCTACGAGATCCCGTTGATCCTGGCGGCGATCGGCATCGTCATGATCACGCGCTCCGTGGACCTCTCGGCGATCGTCATCTTCCAGCACAAGGTGCCGCTGATCGTCTGGCAGCCGCTCGGCTTTCTGATCTTCCTCACCGCCTCGATCGCGGAGCTCGAACGCCAGCCCTTCGATATCCCGACGGGTGAGTCCGAGGTCGCCGGCGGCGTGTTCATCGAGTACAGCGGCATCCGCTGGTCGATGTTCCAGCTCACCTCGTACGTCAACATGTACGTCTTCTCGCTGCTCGGCGCCCTCGTCTTCCTGGGCGGCTGGGAGTGGCCCTTCGGCCGCGATGTTGGCTGGGGCTACCAGCTTCTGCTGACGCTGGCGAAGATGAGCATCTTCATCGTCTTTTACCTCTGGGTGCGCGCCTCCTTGCCGCGCCTCCGTGTCGACCAGCTCATGTCCTATGCCTGGAAGGTGCTGATCCCGTTCGCGCTCGTCCAGATCTTCCTCAACGGGCTCGTGCTCGTCTATGATTTGCCGGACGTGGCGCTGCTCATCACGTCCGGAGCCGGCGCGGCCGCACTGGTCTACTTCATCTACCGGTCCGTCCGCGTCAAGCCGAGGAGGCCGCTCGAGATGGTCGCAAACAGCGTCGCGGCGAGGAGCGTGGTCTGATGCTGGGCATCCTTAAGAGCATGGGCATGACCGCGCGCGCCTGCTTCCGCAAGCCCGTCACGATCGAGTACCCCACGGTCCACCGCGAGATCCCGAATCGCGACCGCGCCTTCCCGATCCTGATCTGGGACGAAGAGCACGACGAGCCGTTCTGCACCGGCTGCCACGCCTGCGAGCGCGCCTGCCCGGTCGAGTGCATGACCGTCGTCATGCAGGACAACCCGAAGTTCGCCGCCGGCGAGAGCAAGCGCCGCAAGATCATCGACGAGTTCTGGATCGACTACGGCCGCTGCATGCGCTGCAACATCTGCGTCGAGGTGTGCAACTTCGAGGCGATTGGCATGAACAACACCTGGGCCGGCCACGAGCTGTCGCGCTACGACCGCGGCGACCTCGTGATGGACCTCGATATGTTGCTGTCCCAGTCAAAGAAGAAGATGGTAGACCCCGGCCTGAGGGCATGACGCAGATATTCTTCGACCTGATGGCCGCGATCGTCATCCTCGGCGCCCTCGGCGTCGTGCTCGTGCGCAGCACGGTCTACGCCGCGCTCTTCCTGATTGCCTCGCTGATGGGCGTGGCCGGCATCTACGTGCTGCTCTCGACGGAGTTTCTGGCGCTGGTCCAGGTGCTGATCTACGGCGGCGCCGTCACCGTGCTGCTGCTCTTCGCGCTCATGCTGACGAAGGTGCGCGACCTGCGTGAGCGCGCGCCCGAGCCGCCGCAGCTCGCCGGCGCGATCGCCGCGGCACTCGCGCTGCTCGCCGGCTTCATGACGATGGTGTACAAGACCACCTGGCCCCGCAACGTCGGCCAGATCACGCCCATCTCCTTCAACCAGATCGGCACCGCGCTCTTCAACCGCTGGGCGGTGCCGTTCGAGATCGCGTCCGGCGTGCTGCTCGTCGCGCTCGTCGGCGCCATCGTCATCGCCATGCAGGAAGAGGGGGAGCGCTAGGTGGAGAGCGTCGCGCAGAAGGTGCCACTCGAGCACTTCATTGTCCTCAGCGGCATCCTCTTCTCGATCGGCGTCTTCGGCGTGCTCTCGCGCCGTAACGCCGTGCTCGTGCTGATGTCCGTCGAGCTCATGCTGAACGCCGTCAGCATCAACCTGGTAGCGTTCGCCGTCTACACGGCGCCGTCGCTCTTCGTCGGCATCATCTTCGCGATCTTCGTCATCACCATCGCCGCGGCCGAGGTCGGCCTGGCGCTCGCCGTCGTGCTGCGTGTGTTCCGCAACCGTGGCACGGCGAATATCGACGAGATCGACACGCTCAAGTGGTGAGCGGGCAACCATCGGACGCGGCCCGGCCGGCCGCCGCCTAGCAGGGGGAGACATCATCAGCTTTGGCATGACGGACGCCTGGGTCCTGCCCGCGTTGCCGGTCGCCGGCTTCGTGCTGTTGCTGCTCTTCAGCCCGTGGCTGCCGCGCAAGGGCGACTGGCTCGCCATCGCCCTCATGGGCACGGCGTTCGGCCTCGTCTTCCCGATCGCCAACGACCTCCGCGACGCCATCGGCCGCGGCGGCTTCCAGGGCGTCGGGCGGAGCTGGGACTGGATGCATATCCCCGGTTACATCGACCTCCGCATGGGTACGTGGGTCGACCAGATCACGCTCGTCATGCTGTTCGTCGTCACGCTCATCACGCTGCTGGTGCTGATCTACTCCACCGGCTACATGCGGGGCGACCGCCGCTATGGCTGGTTCTACGCGATCGTCTCGCTGTTCGCCGCGTCGATGCTCACGCTCGTCCTCGCCGACAACCTGCTGCTCCTCTACTTCGCGTGGGAGCTCGTCGGCCTCTGCTCGATGCTGCTCATCGGCTACTACAACGACAAGCAGTCCGCCGCCGAGGCCGCGAAGAAGGCGTTCGTCACCACGCGCATCGGCGACGTGGGGCTGCTCATCGGCATCATCATCCTCTTCACGCAGACGCACACCTTCAACATCCAGCAGATCCTCCATATGGCCGAAGCCGGCGACATCCCGCGCCAGTGGCTCACCGCCGCCGCGGTGCTGATGTTCGCCGGCGCCTGCGGCAAGTCCGCGCAGTTCCCGCTGCACGTCTGGCTGCCCGACGCCATGGAGGGCCCGACCCCTGTCTCCGCGCTGATCCACGCCGCCACGATGGTCGTGGCCGGCGTCTACCTCGTTGCCCGCATGCTGCCCCTGATGGAGGTCGTGCGCGGCATGCCCGAGCTGATCACCGCTATCGGCCTGACGACGACGATGCTCGCCGCCTTCGCCGGCCTCGCCCAGCGCGACATCAAGCGCGTCGTCGCCTACTCCACGCTCAACAGCCTCGGGCTGATGTTCGTCGCGCTTGGCTCCGGCGCCGTCGGCGCGGCGATGCTGTACCTCTTCGTCCACGCCTTCTTCAAGGCGCTCCTCTTCCTCGGCTGCGGGTCGGTCATCCACGCGACCGAGGAGCAGGAAGTCGACAAGCTCGGCGGCCTCTGGGGCAAGATGCCGATCACGGCGCCCATGTTCCTCATCGGCGCCCTCGCGATGGCCGGCCTCGTGCCGTTCTCCGGCTACTGGGCGAAGGACGAGATCCTGGTCGGCGTGTACAACGGCCACCTCAGCCACATCGTGCTCATCACCGTGCTGATCAGCCTGCCGGTCACGGCGATCTATATGGCGCGCCTCGTGATGCTGACGTTCTTCGGCACCGTCAAGGACGAGCACGTCCACGACCACGCCCACGAGTCCGAGCCCGCGATGAGCTGGCCGCTGATCCTGCTCGGCGCACTCGCGCTCGTCGGCGGCTTCGTGGTGTTCGAGGGTGTCGGCAAGGCGCTCGGCTTCCACAGCGGCTGGATGGGCTTCGTCTACAACCTCGCCGAGGGGCCGGAGAAGTTCAAGGTCAACTGGGGCCTCGCCGCCGGCTCCGTCGTCCTCGTCGTGTCCGGCCTGGGCTTCGGCGCCTGGATGTGGGCCGGCGACGCGGAGCCGTCGAAGCGCGCCGCCGCCTTCTCGCCGTTCTTCTACCGCCTCTTCTACAACCGCTTCTACATCGACGAGGCCTACCAGCTCGCGATTGACCGGATCGTGCTCGCCGCGGGCCGCGGGGTCGCCGTCTTCGACCGCGCCGTCGTCAACGACTCCGGCGTCAACGGCACCGGCGAGCTGACGTCGTTCTTCGGCTGGATCGGCAAGTACCAGCAGACCGGCAAGATCCCGAACTACGCGCTGGCGATCGTCATCGGCGTCGTCGTCATAGCGGCCGTCGCGTTCGGCTACAGGGGATAGGAGCGCCATGCATTCGGGCTACTGGCTCATCGCCACCGTCGGCATCCCGCTCGTTGCGGCAGCCGTGCTGGTGCTCGTGCCCGATGAGCGCCGTGACGTCGTGCGCTGGTTCAGTGGCGCCGTCGGCGCCGCGCTCTTCGCGCTGTCCTTGTACATCTTTTTCGCGTACGAGATCGACCGCGGCGGCGGCTACCAGTTCTTCATCCGCTGGGACTGGCTCCAGAACGTCGGCTTCCTGCGCGCCCACGGCATCTCGCTCGCGTTCGGCGTCGATGGCATCGCCGCGCCGATGGTGCTGCTGACGGGCATCGTCGCGTTCGGCGGCGCGCTCATCTCCTGGAAGATCGAGCAGCACAACAAGGACTTCTTCATCCTCTTCTGGGTGCTCGTCGCCGGGGTCTACGGCACCTTCGGGTCCCTCGACCTTTTCTTCTTCTTCTTCTTCTACGAGGTCGCCGTGCTGCCGATGTACCTGCTGATCGCGGTCTGGGGCTCCAGCAGCACCTTCCCCACGTTCACGCGCACCAAGGAATACAGCGCGATGAAGCTGACGATCATGCTGGTCTCGGCGTCGATCCTCATCTTCCTCGGCATCTTCGCCGTGTTCCACGAGGCGGGTAAGGGCACGTTCGACCTGCAGACGCTCTACGCCTACCACTTCAGCGAGAACTTCCAGAGGGCCGTCTTCCCGCTCTTCCTGATCGGCTGTGGCGTGCTCGCCGGCCTCTGGCCCTTTCATACGTGGTCGCCCGATGGCCACGTCTCCGCGCCCACCGCCGTCTCGATGCTGCACGCCGGCGTGCTGATGAAGCTCGGCGCCTTCGGCATCATCCGTCTCGGCATCCAGCTACTGCCCGCCGGCGCGACGTTCTGGATGCCCGGCCTGATGGTGCTGGCGACGGTCAACGTCGTCTACGGCGCCTTCTCGGCGACCGCGCAGCGCGACTTCAAGTACATGATCGGCTACTCGTCCGTCAGCCACATGGGCCTGGTGCTGATGGGCCTGGCGACGATGAACGTGATCGGCGTCGATGGCGCCGTCTTGCAGATGTTCTCACACGGCGTCATGACCGCCCTCTTCTTCGCTATGGTCGGGTCCGTCTACGACCAGGCGCACACGCGCGACATGACGCTCTTCAGCGGCCTCGTCCAGAAGATGCCGTTCTTCGTCTTCTTCTTCGGCTTCGCCGGCCTCGCGTCCGTGGGGCTGCCCGCGCTCTCCGGCTTCGTCGCCGAGTTCAACATCTTCGTCGGCACCTTCAAGACCTACCCCTGGGCCGCCGCGCTCGGCATCTTCGCGGCGATGCTCACCGCCGTCTACATCCTCCGCATGTGGTCGATGTCGTTTTTCGGCGCCTTCAACGACCGCTGGTCCGGGCTGAGGGAGATGACCTACCTGGAGCGCGGCACGGCGTCGCTGCTCGCCGCCTTCATCCTCTTCATGGGGCTGTGGCCCGCGCCGTTCGTCGACCGCATCAGTGAGACCGTCAGGCACCTGCCCGGAGTTTCATGAACCTGAACTTCGACTACACGCTGTTCATCCCGGAGTTCATGCTGGCCGGCCTCGCCGCGATCATGGTCGCGCTCGACCTCTTCGCGCCGCAGGTGCGCAAGTCGTGGCTGTCGTACGTCGCCGCGGCCGGCCTCGCGATCACCGCCGCCGTCTCGCTCTCCTGGGTGAACAAGGACGCGACCTTCGCGCGCATCTACGCCGTCGACAACTACACGACGTACTTCCGCGTCCTGTTCATGGGCACCGCCGCCGTGATCTGCCTGGCGTCGGCGCGGCTCGTCGAGGACCAGCTCCGCCACCCCGGCGAGTACTACGGCCTGATCATCCTCTCGACGGTCGGCGCCATTGGCATGGCCGCCGCGCGCGAGCTGATGACCGCGTACCTGTCGCTCGAGCTGTTGAGCTTCAGCCTCTACATCCTCGTCTCCTTCGCGAAGTTCGACGCGCGGTCCAATGAGGCGGGCCTCAAGTACCTGCTGCTCGGCGCATTCTCGTCCGCGATGTTCCTCTACGGGCTCAGCCTGGTCTACGGCGTCACCGGTTCGACCTACTACAGCGGCATCTCCGGCGCGCTCGCCGCCGGCACGCACGGATTCTCGTTCGCGCTGCTGATGGCGCTCGTGCTGATCCTCGCCGGCCTCGGCTTCAAGGTCGCCGCCGTCCCGTTCCACATGTGGACGCCCGACGCCTACGAGGGCGCGCCCATCGCGATCACGGCCTACCTTTCGACGACGTCGAAGGCCGCCGGTTTCGCGCTGCTGCTGCGCCTCTTCGGCGGCGCCTTTCAGGTCGTCCACAACGACTGGAGCTGGATCATCGCCGCCCTCGCCGCCGCGTCGATGCTCCTCGGCAACCTCGTCGCCCTGCAGCAGCACAACATCAAGCGGCTGATGGCCTACTCCTCGATCGGCCAGATCGGCTACCTGCTGATGGGCGTCGCCGGCCTCTCGCACAACACGGCGTCGGCGCTCGTGCTGCACCTCACCGGCTACATGGTGACGAACCTCGCGCTGTTCGTCGTCATCATCGCCTGGTACAACCTGACCGGTAAGGAAGAGATCACCGACTTCCGCGGCATGCGCGAGCGCGCGCCGCTGCTCGCCGGCGCGCTCGCCGGCGCGCTCTTCTCGCTCGCCGGCCTGCCGCTCTTCGCCGGCTTCGTCACCAAGTTCATCCTCTTCCAGGCGGCGACGGAGCAGGGCTACTACTGGCTGGCCGGCATCGGCGTCGTCACCAGCGTCATCTCGCTCTACTACTACCTGATGGTGATGAAGGAAGCGTTCGTCACGGCGCCCGCGGAGGGCGAGACGCACCGGCTGCGCGTCCCCTACGTCATGCAGGGCCTCACCGTCGCCCTCATGCTCGGCGTCTTCTACGTCGGCCTCTACCCCCAGCAGCTCTTCAGCGCCATCGACAACGCCACCCGCTTCTTGTTCGTGTAGGCGAACGCCGCGATTGAGTGACGTTCGCCGCCCGCCCGGCGCACGTCCCGTGGCTGGGCGGTGCATGCCCCGTGGCTGGATCCCCGGCGCGCACCCGCCGCGCGGAACCGTCGCCGTAGTCGCCGTAGACAGGTCTTCAGACCAGTCCGTTTGCGCGACGGCTAGGGCTCGCTCGGGATGCGCACGCGTGCGGATCGGTTGACATGCGCGGATCCCTCGCCGATCATACTGGTATGACCTCGCGCACGCGTACCCTGCTGATGCGCCTTTCGCTCGCGGCGATGAGTGCCGGCGCCGCCATCAGCGTCGTGCGTCCGCGCCACCGTGACGCTCTCGCGGGCGCGCCCATCAGCTACAAACCCGCGAAGTGCCTGCCCCGCACGAATACGTTGCCGACGGCCATCCCCACCGAACAGTGGACGCCCGAGTGGTTGAGTAAGTACTCCGAGCGGGCCAGCCGGGCGGAGGCAGAGTTATCCCGCCGCAGCGCAGACCGGCTCATCGCGGATCGCGTATCCATGTCCGGCGTACGGCATGTGGAGATCCTTGCGCTCGTCAGTGGCCCACCCGATCTCCCCGCGTCCCTGCAGCTCGCCGATGAACTCGTGGTAGGCCGCGTAACCGCCCAATACCTTGCCCGCATGCCGGCCGCCGGAAGTTCGTCTGTCTACCTCGTCTCCATCGTCGACCCGGAAGGCGGCCGTGCGGTGGTCGAAGTGGCACAGGTCGCGTCTCTCATGTGTGAGGAGCACGACGGCGTGCTGCTTGGCTACATCCCGGGAGCGCCGTTGCTCGAGGTCGGCGGTCGCTACGCGCTGCTGGCTCAGCGTGCGGACGGCCTGCTGCGCGTGATCGACGGCGCCGCCTACTGGCTCGCGTCAGCCGGCCGCCTCACGCCGCTGTCTGAAGCGTTCCGACGGGACGAGTCACGTCGCGATCTCATGCTCCACACCCTCAAGGCGCGATTCACGGACGCAAGGCACGCTCGCTAGTCGTGCCGCGCGCCGACACGCTGGAGCAGAGCGCCGCTGGCGTCGCAGGTATGCGTGTCCCTCTCGGCGGTCGGCGTCGTTACCGTGCCCGCCCGAACGCGCCCGCCACCGGTAACGCACCCACTACCGCCCCGCGACCTACAGCACCGCCAGGTAGCGCTCCATCTCGAAGTCGCTGACGTGCTTCCGGTACGCGTCCCACTCGATGGTCTTGTTTTGCAGCAGGCTCTCGAACACGTGGTCGCCCAGCGCGCCGCGCGCGAAGTCGCTCCCCGCGAACGCCTGGATCGCCTCCTTCAGGCTCCCCGGCAGCGCCTCGATCCCGCGCGCGCGCCGCTCGGCCTCCGTCAGCTCGAAGACGTTCTCCTCCGTCGGCTCGGCGAGTGGATACTCGTGCTCGATGCCGGCCAGCCCCGCCGCCAGCATCAGCGCGAAGGCGAGGTAGGGGTTGCACGCCGGGTCAGGGGCGCGGTACTCGAGCCGCGTCGCCACTTCCTTCCCCGGCTTGTACTCCGGCACCCGGATCAGGTCCGAGCGGTTGCGCCGCGCCCAGGTGATGTACACCGGCGCCTCGTACCCCGGCATCAGCCGCTTGTAGCTGTTCACCCACTGGTTGGTGACCAGCGTGAACTCCGGCGCGTGCCGCAGCAGCCCCGCCATGTACGCCTTCGCGATCGCCGAGAGGTGGTACTTGTCCTCCGCGTCGAAGAACGCGTTCCGGTCGCCCTTGAATAAGGACTGGTGCGTGTGCATCCCGGAGCCGTTCTCGTCCTCGAGCGGCTTCGGCATGAACGTCGCGTAGACGCCCGACGCCAGCGCCACCTCCTTCACGACGAGCCGGTACGTCATGGCGTTGTCCGCCATCGTCAGCGCGTCCGTGTAGCGCAGGTCGATCTCGTGCTGGCTCGGCGCCACCTCGTGGTGGCTGTACTCGACGCCGATCCCCATCTCCTCCAGCGTCAGCACCGTCTGCCGGCGCAGGTCGCTCGCGACGTCGAGCGGCGTCAGGTCGAAGTAGCCGCCCTTGTCCAGCCCCTCCGGCTTCTCCGACGTCTTGAAGTAGAAGAACTCCAGCTCCGGCCCGACGTAGAACGTGTACCCCAGGTCCGCCGCCCGTTTGAGCTGCCGCTTCAGGACGAAGCGCGGGTCGCCCTCGAACGGTGCCCCGTCGGGCATCATGATGTCGCAGAACATGCGCGCGACGCCGCGCTCCCGCGGCCGCCACGGCAGCACCTGGAACGTCGCCGGGTCCGGCATCGCCACCATGTCCGACTCGTCGACGCGCGCGAAGCCCTCGATGCTCGAGCCGTCGAAGCCCTGGCCCTCCTCCAGCGCCTGCTCCAACTCCTCGACCGTGATCGCGAAGCTCTTCAGCGAGCCCAGGATGTCCGTGAACCAGAGCCGGATGAACTTGATGTCGCGGTCGCGGCACGCCTGCAGCACGTACTCTTTCTGGTCGTCGAGCATGTCCCTCTGTCCCCCACTTGCGGTCTCGCGCCTATTGTACCCGCGCGCGCGGCCGCCGCCCGCCGCCGCATCCAGCGGTGACGCGACGTAACAGAGACTTAACCCGGCGAGGCGAGGGGCATCGGCTCAAGGCTCAGGGCCAGGGCAGGCGCACACGCGCAGCTCTCAGCGTGCCCGGCGAGCCCGCCAGAGGAATCGCCATCCCCATCTGCGCCGTCTGCGGATGCCTCCCGGCGCCGCCACCTGTGACATCTGTGGTTCCCCGCGTCACGCCGCGTCGGCCGTGCGCACCCTCACGACCTTCGGCCGCGCCGAGCGCGCTGCGAGGATCCGGAAGAACGTCAGGAACAGCACCGCGATGCCGGACGCGAGGTACGACACCTGCGCCGCCAGCGCAGGCGAGTCTGTGCCCGCGTAGATGCCGTGCGCCAGCGCCCCGACGAACAGCAGGAACGTCAGGTAGTGCACCAGGCGCCATCCCCGCTGGCCGATCGCGCCCTTCAGGTAGAAGGTCGCCGTGATGATCAGCGACCCGTACAGCGTGAACACGCCGACCGCCACCGGCAGCGTCCGGTACTGCGACCGGAACGGGACCAGCATCTGCGCCAGCGTGAACTTCGCGTATGGATCCGGCAGCATGATCAGGGCGTGGAACACCATCACGATCAGCACGAAGATCGAGAGAAACTTATGCACCTCGAAGACCCACGGCCGCCCCAGCATGCCATCGAACACCCGCGAGCTGATCGCGAGGCCCATCGCGACCGACGCGAACAGCAGCCAGAACGCGACGAAGCCCGCCGACCTGCCCAGGTACCAGTAGAAGTGCACCGAGAACGGATAGCGCGAGAGGGCGAATGCGCGTGACGCCGTGACGCCGTACGCTCCCGACATGGTGGCAGCGGCGAGCGGCGCGCACCGCACGATCGACGACAGCGCGCCACTCATGTTGCCCCCGTGGCGATCACGATGCCCGTGTCGTCGTCACCGGCGCCACCGCCGCTACTGGAGCGGGCGCGCTGGCCCGTGGCGGCGGCGCGGCCGCGGCCTGGGCCTGCACGTTCGCGCCCTGCTGGACCTGCGCCGGCGCCGTCGACGGCACAGGTGCGGTGCCCTGGATGACGTAGATCCGCCGGATGATGATCACCGGCGGAGGCGGCGCGGCCGCGGGCGGCGGTTGCGCGGCGGCAGCAGCGCGCGCGATGAGCGCGCTCCGCGCTTCCGGCGGCAGCGCCGACAGGGCGATCAGGTCCTTCCGCAGCGTATCCGCCTGCGCCCCCGCGCCCGCCGGTCTCCCCGAAAGGTCGGGCCATGCCAGGGCCGTCCAGATCACCGCGACGGCCAGGCACGCTGTGGCGATGATCGTCAGCTTCGTCGCGATGAACTTCTTCACCGCCGCGTCCCCCTAGTCATCGTGTCCTCCGCCGTCGTCCCCGGAGCTCGGCGCGGGCGCCGCGGCCGCTGGCCGGCCGTCGTCGTGCGAGACGGGCGCCGTCGCCGGCTGCTGGGACGCCGGCGCGCTGGCGCTCGACACCGCCGGCGCGCTATCGGCCGCGGGCGCCGGCACCTGGATGTACTCCGTGATCACCACGGGCGTCGGAGCCGGCGCCGGTGCGGCCTGCGTCGGTGTCGCCACCGCCGTCGGCTGCGCTACGGCCTCGGCGGCTCGCTTGTGCCCGGCCGAACCGAAGAGCCCGGCCTGCGCGCCGAACGCCACGACCGCGAACCCCACCACCGTCGTCAGCGCCAGCGAGATCGCGAGTGCGAATCGTCGTTGCATGCGTCATCCTCCCTTGTCCACTGCGTCAGACCCGGCGCGTCTGCCCGTCGCCTCACGCCCACGTCCCTGCCTCCGACCGCCCCTCGCGCCATCGCGTCTCCTCGCTACCCCATCCACCGTCCTCACCGTCGCGACCGCACCGCCTTCATGCCGCCGCCGCGCCCATGCGCCATCGCGCCGACGCGTACGTCCCCCCGTCCACCATCACGAAGAGCGCGGCGGCGCCGTGCGCCTCGAGGAACCGTGCGCCGTCGTCGCGGCCGAGGATCAGCGCTGCCTTCGCGAACACGTCCGCGTCCATCGCGCACCGTGCGCATACCGAGACCGACAGCACGTCGTTCTCCACCGGCGCCCCGGTCCGCGGGTCGATCAGGTGGTGCTGCCAGCGGCCATTGCGGCGCCAGCGCCGCACCGCCGTCGTCGATGTTGCGAGCGCTTCGTCGTGCAGCCGCACCACGCCCAGGTCCGGCGCCATCTCGAACGGGCTCGCGACGCCGACCAGCCAGCCGTCGCCGTCGGGGCCGTTGCCCGCCGCGAAGATGTCGCCGCCGGCGTCCACGAGGTAGTCCCGCAGCGGCCGCAGGTGCGCCGCCGCGGTGTCCACCGCGTACCCTTTGCCGATGCCGCCGAGGTCCAGGCGCAGGCCTGCGGGCGCCCGAACCGCCTGCCGGCGCCGGTCGAGCCGGAGCTCCGCGATGGAGTGGCGCGCGGGCGCACTGGCGGCCAGGGTCAGGTTGCGTCCCGCGATCAGGTCGAACGACCGGCCGTAGCCCGCAGCCTCGAGCGCCGGCAGCACCGCCGGTTCGAAGATGCCGTCTGTCAGGCGCCCGTAGCGCTGTGCGTGCGCCAGGACGTCGAACAGCTCGGCGGACGCGGCCACCGCATGCCCCGCGCACGCGTTGAGGATCGAAAGCTCGCTGTCGGTGCGGAAGCGTGAGCAGCGTTCCTCGACCTCGTGGAAGATGCGTTCAGCGCTCGCCAGCGCACCCGCCTGCTGGTAGTCGCGCAGGAACAGCCGCACATCCGTGTTCATCGCACGGAACCGGCGGCAGCCGAGCACGTTGCTCCAGGACGCCGGCGGGCGCGATAACGCCGCCTCGTCGCGGCCGGGTTCGGCGACCGCGCATCCCCCCGCGCCCGATCCGCTCAGCGCCTGGTCGATGCTCATATACCGAACAACTGCCTCCGCCCGGCGCAGGTGACGCCCGCGGCGATAGATCTATCCAATGTCTCCGGCGCGTCGGCGTCGTGATCGCTGCCGCCGGCTGACCTGAAGGCCCGCGCCACTACAGCGTGGCGCCCATCATGAATGTCGGCCGCCCGCCCTCGGAGGTGATGCCAGGCTGGCCCTCCACCCCCACGCCTGCTCTGGAACGAGATTCGCCCGCGAGGCGCCCTTCTACGCCCGCGCGGATGAGCGGGGGCGCCGCGTAGGTAGAAGGCTTTGGCACCAGGCGTTGTGCCCCTACTGGTGCCGCACCGCGGCATGATGGGGCCCTCCTGCTCCGTGGCTCATGTGGGCCTGGTGGCAGCGCGGCCGGCACGGGGCTCTGCCCGCAGGCTGTCCCGCGCGGCACCCTAGCCCCAAGCCGCACCGTCATGTACGTTGTACCGGCCTCAGCGGTGGGCTGTCTCCTGACGCCCGCTGACGCCCCTGTCTCGTCGTACCAACGCACCAGTTCTGTCCGGATGGAGGGACGAAGTTGCATATTGTCGTCTGCGTGAAACAGGTCCCGGACTGGGATATCCCCCCCGCCAGCTTCAAGGTCGATGAGGCGGCGAAGAAGGTCGTGCCGCCGCCCGGCGTCGCGCCCGTCCCGAGCCAGTTCGATGCCATCGCCGTCGAAGCGGCCATGCGCATCAAGGACGCCGCCGCCGACACCAAGGTCACGATCATGAGCCTGGGCGCCGCCAGCGCCCGCGACGTCATCAAGCACGGCCTCGCGATGGGCGGCGACGAGGGCGTGCTGCTCGTCGATGACGCCTTCAACGACCTCGACAGCACCGGCACCGCTACCGTCCTCTCGTCCGCAATCAAGAAGCTGGGCGATGTCGGCCTCGTGCTCACCGGCCGACAGGCGGTCGACTGGGACCTCGGCGTTACCGGCACGCTGATCGCCGAGATGCTCGGCGCGCCGGTCATCACCTTCGCGAAGTCGGTCACGGTGGCCGGCGGCAAGGTCACCGTCGAGCGCGTGCTGCCCGATGCGTTCGAGACGGTCGAGGCGCCGCTGCCCGCGGTCGTCACCGTCAGCAACGAGCTTGGCGAGCCGCGCTACCCCAAGCTCCAGCAGATCATGGCTGCGGCCCGCAAGCAGGTGAACCAGTGGGGTGCCGCCGACCTCGGCCTCGACGCGGCCGCCCTGGCGCCGCGCCTCACGCTCGAACGGCTCTTCGTGCCGGTCACCGACACGAAGGTGGAGATCATGGAGGGTGACACCCCCGAAGAGCAGGCGGACGCGCTCGTCCGGCGCCTCCAGGAAGCGAAGCTGATCTAGGCCGCGCCGCGGCCCACAAGACGGGAGAACGCACCACCATGGCTAACGGAGTACTGGTCCTCGCCGAACTCGCCGATGGCGCACCGGCGCCGATCACCGCGGAGCTTGTCGGCGCCGCGCAGCGTCTCAACGCCGGCCCCGTGTCGGCGATGCTCATCGGCTCCGGCGTCGAAGGCGCCGCCGCGCGGATCACCGGCGTCGAGACGGTGTACGTCGTCGACAACCCCGCGCTCGCCGAGTACACGAACGACGCCTACACGCAGGCCGCTGTCGCGGCCGCGCAGCAGGCGGAGCCCGCCGTGATCTTGCTCGGCCAGACGGACACCGGCCGCGACCTCGCGCCGGCCCTGGCGTACAAGCTCAACACGGCCGCCGCTATGGATACGATCGCGCTGGAGATGAAGGACGGGCGGCTCCACACGACGCGTCCGGCCTACGGCGGCAACGCCCGCGCCGTCAACAGCTTCGCCGCTGCGCCCGCCGTCGCCACGGTCCGGCCGAAGTCCCAGGATGCTGTCGAAGGCGGGAGCGCCGGCCGGGTGGTGAAGGTCGACTTCGCGGCGGGCGCCGTCCGCAGCCACGTCACCGCCCGCACCGTCGCCTCGTCCGAGGGCGTCCGGCTCGAGGACGCCGACGTCGTCGTCACCGGCGGCCGCGGGCTCGGCGGCCCGGAGGGCTTCCAGGGCATCGAGGAGCTGGCTCATCTGCTGGGCGGCGCCGTCGGCGCCAGCCGCGCCGTCGCCGACCTCGGCTGGCGCCCGGTGGCCGAGCAGGTCGGCCTCACCGGCAAGGTCGTCAGCCCGACCATCTACATCGCCGTCGCCGTTTCGGGCGCCAGCCAGCACATGGCCGGCTGCTCCGGCTCGAAGAACATCATCGCCATCAACAAGGACCCGGAGGCAAACATTTTCAAGGCCGCGCGCTTCGGCATCGTTGGCGACTACAAGACCGTGCTGCCGGCGCTGATCGCCGCCGTCAAGAAGGCGAAGGCGGGGGCATAGCCGCGGAGCTGAGGCGAGCGCTGGCGGGGTCCAACATCCAACATCCAGCCTCCACGTCCGCCTTGCCGCCATCCGTCCGCATGGCACACTGCCTGCATGACCGCGCCCTTTACCCTTGACCTCCAGATTACGGGCGATGTCGTCGAGCGCCAGGATCTCCTGAACGGCACCCGCATCCTGACGCTGGAGGGCCGTAGCGCCGATGGCGCCTGGGTGCTGGCCGGTGGCCTGGCATGGAACATCGGGCGGACCGGCGCGCCGGCTGAAGGTGACATAACGCTGACCAGCATCGCCGGCGACGAGGTCTTCGCGACCGTGGCGGGCGGCGGCGTCCGCGAAGCTGCCGCCGATGATGACGCCGGCTTCCTCCTCGCCCTCGAATACGACGTCGATGGCGGCAGCGGCGCGTACGAGTCCGCGACGGGCTGGCTCATCGCCGAAGGCGCCCTCGCCGGCGATGCCTTCCGTCTCGCGCTGCGCACCCACGCGCTTGCGCCGTAGCGCGTGTTGGTAGGACATTTGTCCCGATAGCCACACCGGCGCGTATGCAGCAACGCCCAACGCTGGTCGATATGCATTCGGACGGAATACGTCACGAGGCGGCGCCGCGTATGGATGACCAGTTCCCGCTCACCGACCATCCACTCACCACCCCGGCGGCGCCGGCGCGCCCTTCCGCCCGCGCCTGGCTCGCCGATCTCCGCTTCTGGGGCACGCTCGTCCTCGTCGCGCTCTGCGTCATCGCCGTCGGCGCCGGCCTCTGGGCGACGAGCAGGCCGTCCGATCTGGAAATGGTCGCCACCGCGGCGACCCTCTCCGCCCTCATCGTGGGGGGCGCCGCGTTCTACCTGCGCGGCCGGGCCAGGGATCGCATCGAACGCGAGCAGGCTGTGCTCTTCGCGCAAATCGCCTCGCACGATGAGCTGACCGGCCTGTACAACTATCGCTACCTGCGCGAGCGCCTGCGCACCGACCTTACCGCCGCCCGCGCCAGCCGCACGCCGTGCTCGCTCGTCCTCCTCGACCTCGACAATTTCACGGAGGTCAACGAGCGCTTCGGCCACCTCGCCGGCGACCGCACGCTCGTCGCCGTCGGCGACGCGATGCGCGACGCGGTCGGCGACCGCGGCATCGTCGCCCGCTTCGGTGGCGACGAGTTCGCCGTCGTGCTGCCCGGCTGTACGGGCGAGCGCGCGGAAGCGCTTGCCGCCTCGCTGGCGGACGCGATCGCCGAGGCGTCGATCCACGCCACGCCGTTGAACAGCCACCTGCGCGTGCACGCGACCTGGGGCATCGCCCAGTACCCCGAACACGGCGACGCCGGCGACACCCTGATCGCCCACGCCGACAGCGAACTGCACGCCACCAAGGCGGGCGTCCTCGCCGTCAGCGCGCGCAGCGCCGAGCGTCACGCGCAGGACGTGTTCTTCACGATCGGCGAGGCGATGGGCGCGTCGCTCGATGCGCAGGAGACCCTGGACAACATCGTGCGCGCTGTTACCGCGGCCCTCAATCTCGACACCTGCGCAATCCGGCTGGCCGGCGACACGGGGCAGGTGCTCGTCCGCTCGGGCTACGTCGCCGACGAGCACAAGCGGCAGGCGTACCGGGAGATCGAGTCGCGGGAGCCCGTCACGCACGACGAGCTCGTGCGCACGGGAATGCTCTCGCCGTCGGCCATCTACATCGACGACGTGAGGACCTCGGACCGGCTCGCCGAGCGCTATCGTGCACTTGCTGAGCCCGGCACCTGGCTCCTGAACGTCCCCGTGCCCGGACGGCGCGAAGGCATACTCACGCTGACGGCCCGCCACACCTGCACGCCGCCGCCGCCCACGGAGCTGGCGAACGCCATCGCGCGCCTCGTCTCTGGCGCGCTCCGCAACTGCGACGTCTACGAGGCGGCGAGGCGCCAGGGCGAGCAGCTCACCCGGCTCGCCGGCGTTGGCGCCCTGCTCTTCGGTGACGGCGACTTCGAAGACCGTCTCGGCACGCTGGCTGCTGCCATCGCCCCGGTGTTCGATGTCGATTCGCTGACCATCGATACGATCGACCCGGAGAACGCCCAGCCGTTCCGGCGCAACTTCTACGCGCGTCCCGTCGCAGGTGCGAGCCCCGAATCGGTCGCTGAGGCGGGGCGTGTCTGGCGCAACATGCGCCCGCAGCTCACCGACCCCGAGACCGCGCGCTTCCTCGCCGCCGTCACCGGCCCGCTGATTATCGAGGACGCGTCAGAGAACACCCTTGTCCCAGAGAGTGCGCGCCAGATCGCCCGCAAGACCGGCACCCGGACCGTCGCGATCGTCCCGATCGTGTGGCAAGGCAGGCTGCAAGGGCTTGCCTATTTCGGTAGCAGCCGCGTGCGCGCGTTCAGCGATCAGGACGTCGCCCTGATGGCGAGCGTCGCCGCGTAGATCGCGCCCTCGCTGCAGATCGCGACGCTGCACGTCGAGCTCAGGAACTCCTACGACGAGCTGAAGGAGGCGCACCTCGAAGCAATCCTGCGCCTCGCGTACGCGGCCGAGGCGCGCGACCCGTACACCGGCCGCCACCTCCATCGCATCAAGGCCTTTACCGCGGCGCTCGGCCGGCAGATGGGGCTCAGCGACGAGCAGCTCGAAGCGCTCAGCTACGGCGCCGTCGTCCACGACCTGGGCAAGCTCCGCATCCCCGACTCCATCCTGATCAAGGCGGGAGAGCTGAGCGA
>JAGWOC010000034.1 GCA_028872875.1 Chloroflexota bacterium
CGCCAGCGAGCGGCTCGGCGCGGTCTACGTGCTGGCGCTGACGACGGGCGCGCGTCAGGGTGAGCTACTGGCGCTCCGCTGGCGCGACGTTGACCTTGAGCGCGGCACGATGCAGGTGCGCACGTCGTTGCAGTGGACGAAGGCCGGGCCGGTGTTCAGCGAGCCGAAGACACCGCGCTCGCGCCGGCTGATCACCCTCACCGCCCGCGCCGTCGCCGCGCTGCGCCAGCACCGCGCGGCTCAAGCCGAAGAACGGCTCCGGCTCGGCCGCGCCTGGGAAGACCACGACCTCGTATTCGCCAACGAGGTCGGCGCCCCCATGAGCGCGAGCAACCTGCTCCGGCGCTCATACCGCCGGCTGTTGCGGGACGCAGGGCTGCCACACATGCGCTTCCACGACCTGCGGCACACCGCGGCGACTCTGCTACTCGGGCAGGGCGTGCACCCGAAGATCGTCTCGGAGATGCTCGGCCACAGTCAGGTTGGCATCACGCTCGACCTGTACAGCCACGTCACGCCGACGATGCAGCAGCAGGCGGCGGCGGCGATGGACGCCGCTCTCGGCGCGCCGCCGTGATCCTGTGGCTACATTCGTGGCTACATTTGCCGCGCAGACGAACAAAACGGGACGGGCATTATGTCCGTCCCGTATCTGTTTCACTGGCAGGAGTGGAGGGACTCGAACCCCCGACCGGCGGTTTTGGAGACCGCTGCTCTACCAGCTGAGCTACACTCCTGCGCACCCGCAGTATAGGTGAGCGCGCCCCCCCATCCAACGCCGGCAGCCGCTACAACACCGCACGCCAGGCATCGAGCGCCCGCTGTGCGGCGCCCGAGGTCAGTGCGCCGCGCGCGCGGTCCAGCGCCGCAGGCAGGTCGCTGGCGCGTCCGGCGAGGTGGATGCGCAGCGCCGCGTTGAGGAGCACGAGGTCGCGCTCCGATGCGCGCGCGCTGCCGTCCAGCACGGCCATCGTCATGCGGGCGGACCGCTCTGCGTCGCCGGGCGCGAGGTCGGCATCCGTCGCCGGCGCGAGGCCGAGTTCCTCCGCGTTGAGGCGCGACTCGTGCTGCTCGCCCGCGGCGTCGATCTCGATGATCCGCGTGCCCCGAGAGGTCGTCACATCTTCGTGGCCCTCCATGCCCTGCACGACGAGCGTGCGCCGCCAGCCGAGGCCGCAGATCACGGGCGCGAGCTGCCTGAGGTACGGCATGTGCGCCACGCCCAGCAGGTGATACGGCGCGCGCGCCAGGTCGGCGATCTTCTCCACCATGTGCAGCGGCGTGCGCAGCCCCAGCTCCTGTCGCAGCGGCTTGAGCGCGTGCAGCGCCGGGACGGCGCGCGCCTGCCGCAGGTAGCCCAGCCCGCACGCCTCGATGCCATGCTCGACCGTGGCCGGATCGAGGTCCGTCGCGACGCCCAGCGCGGCGATCACGGCGCCGACGGCCAGCCCCTGCTTGGGGCCGAGGTCTCGCTCGCCGTGCATCAGCACCGGCACGCTCGCCGCGGCCGCGACGATGCTCGCCGCGGGGCTGACGACGACGTGCTTCGCCCGCCCGTCGTAGGGGCTGCCGACGTCGAGCAGCCCGTCGACGCGCGGGCGGAGCGGCGCGGCGCGCGTCCGCACGGCGTCGATGTAGCCGAGCAGTTCGTCCGGCGCCTCGCCGCGGTACCGCTGGAGCAACAGCAGCGCCCCGGCCTGCGCGGGCGTCGCCTCGCCGTCCATGATCGCGTCGAGCGCGCGGCGCGCCTCCGCGCGCGTCAGCGTGCGGCCGTTGGTCGGGCCCATGCCGACGGCGACGACCAGGTCGCGGATGCCGATGCTTGCCGCGGGTTGCAGGATCTTCACGCGGTCAGTGTATCGACGCCGCGACCCGCTCGGCTGCGGGTACGGGACATTCGCGCAGATTCGCAGGGGTCCGCGCGGGCATCGCTGCGCGGGCCACTCCGCCGGGAGCCCGCCTGGGAGCCAGCGACGACCGCGGACCAGACACGCCGGCAGCCCGGCGGCGCCTCATCGCCGGCCGTTCCGCGATACCGCACCCTCTGCTACGATCCCGGCATGTCCAACGAAGAACGCCTCAAGCGGCTCCTGGAAATGAAGGAACAGGCGCGCCTCGGCGGCGGCGCCAAGCGCATCGAAGCGCAGCACGAGCGCGGGAAGCTCACCGCACGCGAGCGGCTCGATGTCCTGCTCGACCCCGGCACGTTCGAAGAGTTCGACCAGCTCATGGTGCACCGTGCGACAGAGTTCGGGCTCGACAAGCAGCACTACCTGGGCGACGCGGTCGTCACGGGCTACGGCAAGATCGACGGCCGCGGCGTCTTCGTCTTCTCGCAGGACTTCACCGTCTTCGGCGGCTCGCTGTCGGAAGCGATGGGCGAGAAGATGTCGAAGGTGATGGACTTCGCGCTGAAGACCGGCGCGCCGGTGATCGGCATCAACGACTCGGGCGGCGCACGCATCCAGGAGGGCGTCGCCAGCCTCGGCGGCTACGGCGACATCTTCCTGCGCAACACGCTTGCCTCGGGCGTGATCCCGCAGATCTCGGTGATCATGGGGCCGTGCGCCGGCGGGGCGGTGTATTCGCCGGCGCTCACCGACTTTATCTTCATGACGCAGAACACATCGCAGATGTTCATCACTGGCCCCGACGTGATCAAGTCCGTCACCGGGGAGGACGTGACGCACGAGGAGCTGGGCGGCGCGCTCGCGCACGCCACACGCAGTGGTGTGGCGCACTTCGCGATCGACAACGAGGAGGACACGCTGCTCGAAGTGCGCCGGCTCATGTCGTTCCTGCCGCTCAACAACATGGAGGACCCGCCGCTGGTGGAGACCGGCGACGACATCCACCGCCGGTCGGAACAGCTCCTGAACATCGTCCCGGACGACGCGACGAAGAGCTACGACGTCCGCGAGGTGATCCACGAGATCGTCGACGCGGGCGACTTCATGGAGGTGCACGCGCAGTTCGCCCAGAACATCGTTGTCGGCTTCGCGCGCATGGCGGGCCGCACGGTGGGCGTCGTCGCGAACCAGCCGATGTACCTGGCCGGCGTGCTCGACATCGACTCCTCGCGGAAGGCCGCGCGCTTCGTGCGCTTCTGCGACGCCTTCAACATCCCGATCCTGACGCTGGTCGACGTGCCCGGCTTCCTGCCTGGCGTCGCGCAGGAGTACGGCGGCATCATCGTCCACGGGGCGAAGCTCGTGTTCGCCTACTCCGAGGCCACGGTGCCGAAGGTGACCGTCATCATGCGCAAGGCGTACGGCGGCGCGTACGACGCGATGGGCTCGAAGCACCTGCGCGCCGACATGAACTTCTCCTGGCCGCAGGGCGAGATCGCCGTCGTCGGACCGGAGCCCGCGGTGAACATCCTCTACCGGCAGCGGCTGCAACAGGCCGAAGATCCGGTCGCCGAGCGCGCCAAGTTGACCGCGGGCTACGCCGAGCGCTTCGCCAACCCGTACGTCGCCGCCGCCCGCGGCTACGTCGACGACGTGATCGACCCGCGCGACACGCGCTCGCGGGTGATCCGTGCGTTCGAGATGCTGCGCACGAAGACCGACGACACGCCGGCCAAGAAGCACAGCAACCTGCCGCTGTAACACGCCATGATCGTGGTCCGCTTCAGAGCGTGGTCTCCGTCCCGTCGCGCAGGCTACGCGCGACGACGGATACGCCGGCGCCGTTCCGGGCGAAGCGCGCGATGTTGATCGACCGCGCGAGGTCGGGAGAGCCGGAGTAGTACGCAAACGCTCCCTCGCGGCCCACGCGCTCACGGCGGTCCCAGTGCCCCAGCGCCACGTAATCGGCGCCAAGCGCGGCGATGTCATCGTCGTGGATCAGCCATGCCCGATGCAGGTCGGCCGGGCCGCCGACGTAATGCCCGTGCGCCATCACGACGGTGCGCCGCTGCGACCGCGGCCACGGCCGCGGCAGCGGGTGCATGTCGTGATAGTCGGTGTGGGGTTGGCCCCCCACCTCGAGCTGCAAGTCCGGGAAGGCGGCCGTATCGTCCGTCAGGCCGAGTACGTGGAGCCCCGGCCGGAGGGCCAGGCGATGGTACACCGCGTCGTCCCGCAGCGGGTCGTGGTTGCCCGGCAGGATCACGACCGCGCACCCCGCTCCGGACAGCGCGGCCGCCGCGGCATCGAGCACGGGCGACGGCACGCGGTTGTGGTCGAAGATGTCGCCGGCGAGCAGCAGCACGTCCGCGCCCGCCTCTCGCGCCGCCGCGAGCACCTGCCGCAAGCCACCGATGCCGCGGTCGCCGCCGTCCCGCCCGATGTGCAGGTCGGAGCTGTGCGCCAGCACGAGGTCGTGGGCCATGCGTCTCTCCGGTGCGGGTCCTCGCGCGCTCAGCGCGTGCGGCCAGCGTATCGGCTGGCCATCCCGGCGGCCAGCACGGCGTGTGTCTGCCGCGAGAGGTGTACAGTACAGGCGCCTGCGCCCACCCGCCGTGCGCGAGGACCCGGTGGCGGTGCCGGATGTACGACATGCCCCGAAGGAGGGACCGATGCAGCAGCAAGGCCCGGTGCTTGTCCCGCTCGACGGGTCGGAGGTGGCGGAACGCGCGCTCCCGTACGCCGCGGCGGTCGCGCGTGCCCTGGGCGCGCCGGTGCTGCTCGTGTCGGTGCGCCGGCCGGCGGCGACGGCGCTGCGCGCGCGGCGCCCGGAGCAGGCGGATCGCGTCGAGCGCGAGACGGAGGCCGCCGCACGCTCCTACCTCGAGGAGGCGAGCGGGCGCCTCGACGCGGCGCTTGCGCCGGAGACGGCCGTGCGCGCGGGCGAGCCGGCGGAGGAGATCGTCTCGCTCGCCCGCGAGCGCGGCGCCCGCCTGCTCGTGATCAGCACGCACGGGCGGTCCGGCATCCGCCGCTGGATCCGCGGCAGCGTGGCGACCCGCATCCTGCGCGATGCTACGGCACCGGTGCTGGTCGTCGGCCCGAACGTGCCGGCGCCAGTCTCGCCGGTCTCGCTGCGCCACCTCGCGGTGCCGCTCGACGGCTCGCCCGTGGCCGAGGCCGCGCTGCCGGTGGCGGCAGCGCTCGCCCGCGCCCTCGGCGCCCGCGTAGCGCTGGTGCGCGTCGTCGCCTGGGCCGTCGAGTCGTACCCGTTCTCGCCGGTCGCCCTCTCGCTGCCTGAGCTCGACGACGAGCTGGAGGCGGATGCGCACGCCTACCTCGACACGCACCGCACCGCGGTCGGCGACGCCGAGACCGTGATCCTGCACGGCCACGCGGCCGACCGGCTCTGCGCGTTCGTCGAGGCGGAGCGCATCGACCTGGTCGTCATGACCACCCACGCGCGGTCGCCCGTCACTCGCGCCGTGATGGGGAGCACCGCCGACCGCGTGATCCAGTGCCCGGCGCCGGTGCTGCTCATCCGGCCGCAGGCGGGGTAGCGGGGGACGGACGGCCCGTCCGGGACGAGCGCCCCGGCGCGGTCAGGTGACCGTCAGGATGCCGGTCATCGTCGCCGGATGCACGTCACAGTGATAGTAGTAGGTTCCGGGCGCGAGCTTCAGCGTCAGGGTCTGTTGCACAGGGCCGGTCGCGACGGCGGTCGCGCCGACGACCGGGCCGCTCGCATCCGTCCCCTTGAAGACCTTCAGGTTGTGCGGGATGCCGCCGTCCTTGTTGTCGAAGTCGATCGTGATCGTGCCCGCAGGGGCCGTGAGCTTCGACTTGTCGAACAGGATGTTCTCGGCGACGAGCTTCAGCGTCGTCGCCGTGCCCCCGGCGGCGGGCGTCCCGGCGGCCGGCGTGCCGGAAGCGGGCGCCGTGGCGGCGGGCGTGCCGGCCGGGGACGTGGCAGCCGTCGGCTGCGCCGCGGGCGTGCCGGCGGACGGTGCCGTCGCCGCGGGAGCGGCGCCGCCGGCGAACGTCGAGACCGGCGGCGGCGTGTAGTTCGGCGGCGCCGGCGTGATCGCGAAGGTCGTGACCGGCGTTGGCTCGGCGGGACTCGAGTTCGCGCAGGCGCCGAAGACCACGGCCGTCAGCCCGATCATCATGAGCGCGAAGGCCGCGCGTGCTGTCGTTCTGGTCAGGTTCACCGGATGCTCCTCGCTAGGGCTCGTGCGGCGCTCAATGGGCGTGCGCGGATGCCGCGGCGCCCGCCGCCGGCACCACGCCCGCCTTCGGCTGGATGGAGGCGATCGCGTCGCCAAGCAGCTTCTGCAGGTCGGCGATGTTGACGCTGTCCGTATACACCACGGGGATGATCATGCCGCCGTTCGCCACGGCGATGTTGAGCGACTTCGGGTCCGGCCCCATCACGTGCGACAGGACGTGGCAGTGGAAGATCCACGCCCCCCTCCCCGGCGCGTTCATGCGCACCTCCACGTCGACGGTCTGCCCCGGCGCGACCAGGACGGTGTTCTCGACACGCGCTCCGCTGGCACCGTCGGGCAGCGACGTGCCGTCGCGCGCGATCTCCTTCGTAAAGTGGCCGTGGAAGTGCATGGGGTGCACTTCGATCGGGCTGATGTTGATCATCCGCACGCGGATCAGGTCGCCCGTCTTCACGAGCCACGGGTCGACGTTCGGGAACTCCTTGCCGTTGATCAGGTAGTGTCCCTGGATGTTGTTGAGCAACACGATGCGGTCCTGCGTATAGCGACCGGTGCCGCCGTCGCGCGGGTCGACGATGAAGGCGCCGCTGAGGCCCATCGCGACCTGCTCCATGTCGTTCATGTGCGCGTGGTACATGAACGTGCCGGGCGTGTTGGGGATCGTGAACTCATAGACGAAGGTCTCGCCGGGCATGACCGGCGGCTGGGTGAGCGGGGCGACGCCGTCCATCGAGTTCGGGACGACGAGGCCGTGCCAGTGCACGCTCGACGCCTCGGCCAGCTCATTCTTGTAGTAGATGCGTACCTTGTCGCCGGCCTTGAAGCGCAGCGTCGGGCCGGGGATCTGGTTGTTGTAGCCCCAGACCTCGACGGGCGCCTGATCGGCACGGAACTGCCACATGAAGCGCGAGCTGGTCAGGTGCACCGCCTTGATGTTGCCGTCCTCGATCGTCACCTGCGCTTCCTTCGGCCCGAAGCGCTCGGTGGCCGCGCGGGCCTGACCGCCGTCGTGCTGGAACCAGAGCGCGGCGGCCACGACGGCGGCGGCGATGGAGAGCCAGGAGAGCGCGATCCATGTGCGGTTCATAGTCTGTCCTTCCTCCAACATGAGGTTGCGGCCATCGTGGCGTACGCTGGCAGCTCGCAGACGGGCCGATCGGCAGGTTTCCCCGGTCCGACGTTCCTAAAGGGGTTCAAAACTATTCTGCCGCCTGCCAGGCCGCGCGGGCGCGCCGGAGCACCGGCCGGTCGCGCGTCCGCCGGAGCCGCGCTGGGGCGGCGCGCTGTCAGCTATGCGGAGGCTCCCGCCGGGCGATGAACGCCGCGGCCTCTGAGCGGCGGCGCAGGTTGAGCTTGCTGAGGATGCTGCTGACGTAGTTCTTCACCGTCTTGTCGCTGAGGTACACCTCGCCCGCGATCTCCTTGTTGGTCTTTCCTTCGGCGATCAGGCCGAGGATGCGGTGCTCCTGCTCGGTGAGCGCGTTGAGCGGGTCATCGGACTTGCGTTGGTTCGAGGAGCGCACGCGCTCGAGCACCTTCTGTGTGACCGCCGAGTCGAGCAGCGATTCGCCGCGGGCGACCGCGCTGATGGCGTCGGCGAGCGCGCCCCCGCGCGTCTGCTTGAGCACGTAGCCGGAGGCGCCCGCGAGGATCGACGCGAAGACGGCGTCCTCGTCGGCGTAGGAGGTGAGCATGATCACCTTCGTCTCGGGCCGTGCCTCGCGGATGTCGCGGCAGGCTTCGATGCCGCTGCCATCGGGCAGGCGCACGTCCATGACGATGACATCGGGCTGCGAGCGGCGCGCCTCGGCGACGGCCTCGGCGACGCTGCCCGCCTGACCGACGATCTCGAAGCCTTCGCGGCGACTGAGGAGCGACCGCAGCCCCTCGCGCACCACGTCATGGTCATCGACGATGAGAATCCTGGTCATTCGGTGCCTCCTGGGCTGACGGGGATCTCCATGGTAATCGACGTGCCGCCTCCATGGGAACTGTCGATCCTCAGGGTACCGCCCGCCTCGCGGGCGCGCGATGCCATGTTGCGCAGACCCCGGTGGTCGGACGGCAAGTCGAGCGAGGGCTCGAAGCCGGTGCCATTGTCCCGCACCCGGAGCCGGACCGCACCCTCGACGGACTCGAACGACAGTGACACGGCGGTCGCACGCGCGTGCTTGCGGGCGTTGACGAAGGCCTCCTTTGCCGTGTGGAAGATGGCAGCGCGCTGCACGTCAGAGAGCCGGGGAAGGTCCGGAGCGACGGTCACCGAAGTCTCGACCAACGAGTTGACCCGGAAATCCTCTGCCAGGTTGACGAGGGAGGCCGCAAGGTCGTCGCTGAGCTGCGTCGGACGCAGCTCGAAGATGTAGCTGCGGACATCGCGGATGATGCCGTTGAGCTGCTCGATCGCCAGGTCGAGGTCGCGGCGCGCGCGGTCGGGGTGCTGCGGGACGTCGTCGGCGACCGCCTCGAGGGCGAGCCCGACGGCGTAGATCGACTGGATGATGCCGTCGTGCAGGTCCATGCCGATGCGCTCGCGCTCTTCGAGCACCGCGAGCGCCCGCAGCTCATCCTGCAGCCGCATGTTCTCGACGGCGACGGCCGCGTGCGCCGCGAAGATGCGCAGTACGTCTTCGTCGTCCTCGGAGAACGACGCCCGCCCGATCTTGTCGGTCAGGTAGAGGTTGCCGATCGTGCGGCCCTTCCAGACGACGGGCACGCCGAGCAGGCTCTTCATCGGCGGATGGTGCGGCGGGAATCCGGCGGAGCGCGGGTCGGCGACGATGTCGCGCAGGCGCAGGGCCGTCGACTCGTCGATGATGACGCCGAGGAGCCCGCGGCCGCTCGGCGGGTCGCCGATCTGCTCGCGGTCCCGCTCGCTGATCCCCGACGTGATGAACTCCTGGATCGACCCATCGGCCTTCCGAACGGCGAGGGCGCCGTAGCGCGCCTGAGCGATCTCGCGGCTCAGCTCGACCGTGCGTTCGAGGACGGCGCGCAGCTCCCGCTCGGTCGAAAGGCTCGTCGCCGCCACCTGCACCGCCGCGAGCTGGCGGTTGCGCTCGAGCAGCCTCGCCTCGCCCTGCTCGACGAGGCGGAACACCGAGGTCGTGACCACGATTGCCGCGACCGCGGTCAGCACGGCCGCACTGATCACGAGCGTCGTCGGGATCCGGTTGCCCATGACCACGGCGAGCGCAATGACCGCGGTGACGAGCGTCGCCACCGTCAGCAGGAGCGGCAGACGAAGCGACGCGGACGGCGTATGCGGGTGCAGCAGGCGCCGCACCAGGGGCCGGCGAGCGGCAGCCTCTGGAGCCGCAGCCGCCGACGGGCGTGAGATGGGCAACGCCACAGGCCACAGCCTCCCGCATGAGGGCGAACGAAAGGGGCCATACGGCCCGTACCGATCTTCGCCACCGCCGGGCAGCGCCCGCGAGTGCCGTTCGGCCCGTGGGCGGCATCCGGCTTCCCTGAATTTCGATAAAGGGCGGGACGGACGGGACTCCTCGGTGCCGGATGGCCCGTGGCACGGTAGCGAGACGCTGCGAGAATCTAGTGGTCACACATCGGAGGTGAGGGAGGGCGCGGTGGAACGGTTTGTCGCATTGGCGCTCGGTGTCGTGGCGTGGAGCGCCGTCGCCGGCGTCGCGATCTCGGTCGTGAACGCGTGGTCGGACCAGAACCAGGTCCTCGCGTTCTTCCCCATCCTCGGCGCCGTGATCGTCGCCTGGGCGATCGGTGAGGTGGTGACCGCGCACGTGTTCAGCAGCGACGAGGACGCGGATCGTCGTGGCTGACCGCGCGTTCGAGCGGCGCGATCTGCGCGACCCCAGACCCATCCGGCTGCTCTTCAGCAACACGGGCCTGGCACCGCTGTGGCTGGTCGCGCGCCTGTACCTCGGGTACGAATGGCTGATCGCGGGCTGGCACAAGGTCTGGGGCCCCGACCGCTGGATCGCCGTCCCGGGACCGGACGGCCTGCCCCTGAAGGCGATCTGGCAGCGCGCTGTCGGCGCCCCCGCGGACGGACAACCGCCAATGGCCTACGACTGGTATGGTGACGTCGCGCGGTTCATGTTGCGCCACGACTGGTACACATGGTTCTCCTGGATCATCGCGATTGGCGAGGTTGCGGCCGGCGTGGCGCTGATCATCGGCGCCTGCACCGGCCTTGCTGCGCTTGCCGGGGCGTTTGTGAACTTCAACTTCCTGCTCGCGGGGAGCGCCGGAGTGAACCCCCTGCTCTTCGTCATCGCCTTGCTCGTCATGCTGGGTTGGAAGGTCTCGGGCTGGATTGGAGTCGACCGCTGGCTGCTGCCCGCGCTCGGCACGCCGTGGCAGCCCAGCCAGATGTGGAAGCGCATCGGCGCCCGGTCCGGCATCTTCGGCCCGCGCGGGGAGCGTCGGACGACCTGAGCCGCCACGGCGGGCGCTCGCCCGTCGCCAGGGAGCGCGGCTGTGGCGGGTAACGCGGCGAGCGGCGACGGCGCACCTCGCGATGCGATCCCCCTCATGGCCGTCGGCCCCGCGGCGGCGCCGCCGCCGCCGCGCGCGCACTACGACGCGCCGTACCGCCTCTTCCTCGGCACGAGCCTGGCGCTGGCGCTCTTCGGCGGCTTCCTGCTGGCGGTGTTGCTGCCGCTGGCGCAGGCGCTCAACTGGGGCTGGGGCGCGCGCTGGCAGGCGCTCGTGCAGGCGCACGGCCAGCTTCAATTGCTGGGCTTCGCCGGGCTGTTCATCGCCGGCATGGCGCTGCGGCTGATGCCGCGCTTCTCCGGCCGCGACCTCGCATTCCCCTACCTCGTACCCGCGCTCATCCCCCTGATCGGCGGCAGCGTGGTGCTGCGCGCACTGGCCCAACCGTGGGGCAGCGGCGCCCTGCGGGACGCGGGCCTGGCGCTCTCCGCGGCGCTCTTGCTGGCGGGCGCGCTCGCCTTCGCGGCGGTCGTCTGGGCCACGCTGCTCCAGCGCGAGAGCCGCGCCGAGGCGACGGCATGGTACTTCTCGTTCGGTGCGCTCGCGTACATTGCGCAGGCCGCGCTCAACGCCGCGGTCGTCGTCGAGATGGTGCGGCATGACCTCGCGCTGGCGCCGCTGGCAAAGGACGACATGCTGATCTTCGTGCAGCTCTTCGGCTTCGTGCTCCTCTTCCTGTCTGGCGTGGCGACGCGCGCGGTGCCGTCGCTCACCGGCAACCCGCGACCCGACGCGCCGTCGCGCGCCGCGGCGGCGGCGCTGGCGGCCGGCGTCGCGCTCTACGCCGTCACCGCGGCCTGGGCCGCCTACCACGCGCCGGCGGGGGCGACCGCCCGCGCCGAGGACGCGGCGCTGCTGCTGATCGCCGCGGCGTTCGTCGCGATCATCTGGCTCTCCGGCGTCGTGCGGCCGCGCGCGAACCGGGTCGCCCGCGCGTCGCAGACGTCGTTCCTCTTCGTACGGGCGGCGTTCCTGTGGCTCTTCGTCGCGGCCGTCCTGATGGTCTGGTACGGCGTCCCGGCGCTCGCCGACGGCCGCCCGCTCGACGCGTATGCGACCGACGCCATCCGGCACACCGTGACGGTCGGCGTCGTGACGATGATGATCGTCGGTATGGGCATGCTCGTCATCCCGGAGTTCGCGGGCCGCAGGATCCAGCATCCCGGGGGTGAGATCGCGGTGCTGGCCATGCTGACCGCCCTGAACGCCGCCGCCGCGCTGCGCATCTGGCCGGCAATCGAGGGCCTGCGCTGGCTGAGCATGACCCGCTTCTGGCCGATGGCTGCCGCCGGCGCCCTCGCCATCGCCGCGGTGGCAGCGTTCGCGTTGATGTTCCTGCAGAGCTACATCGAGCAGCGGACGCCCGGCTGGGGCTCGGCGGACGCACTCCGCCGCGGGCGCGCGCCCCGCGCGTGAGAGATCCCCAACACAAGGTGGTTCGCCGTTCATCGCGACGCGTCGCGCACCGATATGTCTAGCGAGGCATACCGTCCGTGGGGGTGCGGGCGACTGCGAACGGGAGACCTGCATGCACCTCCGCCTTCGCCTGCGACCACGATGCGCCCGGGAACGCTCCAGGCCACGGCAGCGCCCGCCCGCGCGCCGGGCCGAACGCGGACAGGTCCTGCTGCTCGGCGCGGCCTTCCTGGTGATCCTCGTCGGAGCCACGGGGCTCGCAATCGACGCCGGCGTCGCCCGCATCCAGCGGCGAGACGTGCAGAATGCGGCGGACGCCGCCGCGCTCGCCGGCGCCGATGACCTGCCCGACCAGTCAGCAGCAGTCGCGATCTCGGACGCGCTCTGCCGCGCGGCCCAGAACGGGGCCGTCGACCAGCAGGGCAACGTGAACTGCCAGAACCAGTCGTACGGTGGCGATGCCGGCGTCACGGTGACCGTTAACTCGCCGCCGGTCCACAGCAAGTCCCACAACGGCGACCCGAACTCGGTCGAGGTGACGATCACCAAGAAGGTACGCACGTCGTTCATGGGCGTCCTGGGCATCAGGACGGTGACGGTGACGGCGCACGCCGTCGCCACGGCCAGCGGGCTGCGCTGCGCCCTCTGCGTCCTCAGCTCGACCGCACCGCAGGCGCTCTTTGGCAACAACGCCGCGACGCTCAGGGTCAACGGCCTGGGCATCGTGGTCAATTCGAGCGCCGCGAACGCCGGCCTGCTCAAGGACAGCGCCCAGGTGACGGCGCCGACCATCGGCGTGGTCGGATGCACCGAGCTGCACAACACCGGCACCTTCACGCCGACCGCCCAGTGCGGAGTCCCGCCGGTGTCCGACCCGCTGGCGTCGCTCGCGGTGCCTTCGGTCAGCGGACCGAACGACGGCTCCGTATCGGCCAGCAAGAACCAGACGATCAATCCGGGCATCTACAGCAGCATCAGCGTTGGCGGCAGCGGCAACCTGACGCTCAACCCGGGCACGTACGTCATCACGGGCCAGTTCGGCGTCCACGACAGCGGCGCCGTGTCCGGCAACGGCGTCACGCTCTACTTCGCCTGCCCGTCCTATCCGACACCGTGCACGCCAGGCGAGACCGACGGCGGCAACCTCTACATCAATGACGCCGCCACGTTCAACATCACGGCACCGACGACCGGCCCCGAACAGGGCATCGCGATCTTCTATGACCGCAACAACGCCGCCGGGCTCACGTCGCGCGACGCGAGTAACCCGTCGATCACCGGCACGATCTACGCGCGGTCCTCGCTCGCGCTCTTCGGTGACAAGGGCACGGCGACCCTGAACTCGCTGGTCGTCGTGAACATGATCAGCGTCCAGGACGGCACACGCGGCGTCACGATCAACTACGACAAGACCCAGAACGCCACGCCGTCGACCGCCGGCGCGTCGAGCCTGACGGAGTGAGGCGCACGATGATGAGCAGCGACCTGACGCATCGCACGGCGGGTTCGACCGCGACACCGGCTCCATCGGCCCCGGCACGCGTCCCGCCGGCCCGGCGTTGCCAGCGCGGCCAGTCGCTGTTGGAGTTCGCGCTGATCATGCCGGTCCTGCTGATCCTCGTGCTGGGCATCCTGGAGTTCGGCTTCGCGATCACGGACCAGGTCTCGGTGACGAACGCGGCGCGAGACGGCGCGCGGGCGGGCGCGCTCAAGGGCGGCAGCGCGTCGGCCGCGATCGCGGAGGCGCAGAAGTCGGCGAGCGGGCTCATCTCCTGTCCGTTGCAGACACCGACGGCGACGTACAGCGGCGGCACCCCGAACGAGGTGACCGTGGACGTCCAGTGCAACTACTCCCCGGTGACGCCGCTGGGCGACCTCGTCAAGCTCTTCGGAGGTTCCCTGAGCACGGCCTTCAAGCTCAACGGGCAGGTCGTGATGCGCGTCGAACAGTAGCGCGCCACGTCCGGCCCGAGCCGCGGCGTGCCGCCGCGCGTCCCTCGGCCGCGGAAGACGCACACTCACTCCTCCCGTGCGTTAGAGTGAATGCAAAGACCTACACCCCAGAGGAAGGAGCCTCACATGACCACCGTGAAGCACGCCTACCTGCGCACCCACACGCTGAGCGGCGCCGCGCTCACCTTCGCGCTGCCCGCCGAGGAAGCGGCCCTGCGCGAGCGCGCCCTGGCGTCGAAGGCCGGGCGCGCCGCCAAGACGCTCGTGAAGGAGGGCCCGCTGCGCCTGACGCTCGTCGCGCTGCGCAGGGGCGTCTCGCTTCAGGCGCACCAGGTCGAAGGCGAGGTGAGCATCCACGTCCTCCGCGGCCGCGCCCGCGTATCGGCGGCCGCCACGGACAGCGAGCTGGCGGCCGGCGGCGTCGTCGTGTTGCAGCAGGAGGTCGCGCACACCGCGACCGCGCTCGCCGACTGCACCCTGCTGGTCACCGTCGCGATGCGCGCGGCGGGGTAGCTGCGGCCGGGCCGACCTGCCCACCGCCCGAATTGAGGGCACTCCGGCCGCATGGTACGATCCCTCCCGTTCGGGGCGTGGCGCAGCCCGGTAGCGCACCTGACTGGGGGTCAGGAGGTCGCTGGTTCGAATCCAGTCGCCCCGACCATCTCACCCCGCGCATCCGTCCGGCGGGTGTCGCGGCACACCGCGCCTCAACCCGACCAGTCCACCTGGAAGCGCGCGCGGAACCGGCTGAGCACCGACAGGATCGGCCTGCCCGCGACGGCGAGCAGGACGACGTTGGCGATGGCGCCCCAGGCGTCCCAGCCCGCCGACGTCAGCAGATAGAACGCCCAGTAGTGACGCACCGTAGCCACGAGGCCCAGGCCCGGCCGCCACGACGTGGCGTCCCCGGTCGCGACGTACGGCCAGAACCAGAGGTTCATCAGCGCACCGAAGGCGAACCCCCAGGCGGCGCCGAAGCACAGCAGCAGCACGATCTCGGCCCTGCGATGGCGGGCGAGACGTGGCCGAAGCGCGCCGAGCCAGCCGCTCGTCAGCCCCAGCCACCCCGACGCGAACATCTGGAACGGCACCCACGGCCCGAAGCCGCCCGAGACGAACGAGGACACGAAGAGCGCGAGCGCGCCGAGCAGGAAGCCGAAGCGCGGGCCGAACACGTAGCCGGCGAGCATGATCAGCAGGAAGAACGCGGTCGCGCCCGCCGGCAGTCGCGGCACGCGCAGCACCGCCGCCGCCACGGCCAGCACGGCGAGCGTCGACGCGAGCTTCGCATTCATCGCACCGGACGACAGCTCGATCAGGAACAGGAGGGCGGACAGAGAGATGAGCGCCCCGAAGATGAACGGCGCATCGCCCGAGTGCGCGGCGTTCGCCCCGCCGTTCGGCGCGTTCGCGAGCAGGAACGGGTAGAGAAACGCGACGAGGCCGACCGCGCTCGCGACGCACAGCGTGAGCGACGAGACGAGCCGGTGCGCTCCCGCCCGGACCGATGCGCGCGGCGCGTCCACCGCGAGCGCGCTAGCCATTCCAGATGCAGCGGCGGCGCCGCCCCGGCGGATGACAACTCACCCCTACACGCGGAGCGCGGGCCTTCAGCCCGCGCGAGATTGCGCGCCGAGCGCCCGATATTGCGGCCCCCTCCGGGCAGTGCGCTACAGCCCTACCGCCCATATTCCACCTTCCAGGGTCCGGCCCGTGCGCACATCCCTGTCCGCTAACCATCGCGCTGCCTCCGGCGGCGGAACAGATAGCCCGCGAGCGCGGCGAGCGCCGCCGCGACGGCGACGAACGCGATCAGGCTGCGACCTCCCGACGACCACGACGCGGCGCCGCCCGCCTCCGCCCGCGCAGCGTTCACCTTGCCTTCCGCCGCACCGATGATGATGCCGCTCGCCGCTGTCGCCGATGCTGTGGCGCTCACCGGCGCATGGGGTCCCGGCGTGCGCGAGGGCGCGGGCGTCGCACTGGACACGCCCGGAGTCGCCTGCGCGCCGTGTACCTCACTCATCGGCGGGCCCGGCGCCGGCGGCGCGGGCCTCGCTGTCGCACCGGGCGACGCCGGCAGCACCGCGGTCGCGGGAGCCGGTACGGTGGACGTGGCTACGGCTGTGGGGGAGCTCGGGGCCGGCGTCGACGTGGCGGTAGGGCGCGCCGTCGGCGCCTGCACCGTCGCGGACGCCGGCGGCGTGAACGTCGATGTCGCCGTCGCGGCCGGGCAGATCGTCCCCGGTGCGTCGGGCTTCGCGTTGTTCCCATACGCCCAGCCTTCCACCGCGCCGTCGGACACGACCGTCGTCGATGCGCCGGCCGGCGACAGGCTCCAGGCCCCGCCTGCGTACTGGTAGTACGCCCAGAAGCTCCCGTGGCCGAGGCACGTGCTGTAGCTCGATGCGTCCGTGCTCCCCACACCGTCGATCGCACACACCGCCGCGCCCAGCCCGCCACCGCTCGTCACGACCGGCAGGCCGGAACGCTGGAGCAGATCGAGGCCGCTGATGCTGGCCTCCGTGAATTCGATGCAGAAGCGCATCGTCGGCGTGGCGTTGCCGAACGTCACGACCAGGCTGGCACGGTGCACGACGGCTGCCTGCGCCGCGTATGCTGCCGGCTGGGCACGGCGGCAGCTTCCGCCGGTTCCATCCGCCACGACCGCCGCCGCGTGTGCGCTGGGCGCGGCGGCCGGCCAGCCCCCGTAGACGGCCACCACAAGGACGATGAGCAGGCAGCGGACGATGGCCGCGTGTCGCATCAGCGCTCCCGGCGCGCGATCGGGATGTCGCTCAAGGGGCGCCCCCGATCGCTGTGCTTGCGGTCACAGGCTGCCCGTTGGCCGTACGGCCCGTACGGGCGGCGGCGATCGCGTCCTCTACGGTGAGCACGCGGCCCCCGAACAGCTTGTTCGCCTGCGTGCTGAAGGTGATGGAATCGGACAGCACCTCGGCCGCGGGGCCGTCGGCGACGACCTCACCCTCCGCGAGCAGCACGACGCGGTCCGCGACGGACGCGGCCAGCTCGACATCATGGGTCGCGAGCGCGAGCGCGGCGCCCCGATCGCGCCGTGCACGCAGGTTCCGCACGAGCAGCTCCCGCGTGTCGTGGTCCATGCCGCGCGTCGGCTCATCGAGCAGGGTGACGCGCGGATCGCCGGCGAGCATCGCGGCGATGGCCGTGCGCTGCCGCTGGCCAACGCTGAGATCCACAGGATGCGTCGCCGCGAGGGGCCCGAGCCGCCACTCCGCGAGCACCGCGTCGACATCACCGCCCCGATGCGTGCCCTTCAGGACATCCGCGATCTCGTCGCGCACGCTCTCGCGGTAGAGAAGCGAGGATGGGTCCTGCGCGACGAACGCGAGATCCGTGTAGCCACCGCGCAGGCCGGGGTGGCGGATCACCTCTCCCGACCGGGGACGGAGCAGGCCGGCGAGCGCGCGCAGCAGGGTCGTCTTCCCCGCGCCGTTGCGGCCCATCACCGCCACCACCTCGCCGGCGTGCAGCGCGACTGACACGCCTCGCAGCGCGTGGTGCTGGCCGAGGAAGGCCTCCAGCGCGCGCGTTTCGATCATGCGCTCACCGGCTGCGCCGCGCGCCGGCGCCGGGGCGGCCGGGCTCTGCCGGGCCCCGGCGAATCGCCGCGCTTCGCCCACCGAGAGCGGCACGGGGGACCAGGCGAGCCGCCGCCCGATGCGCATGACCGGCGGCGCCTCGTTGCGGTTCCGCAGGATGTCCCGGGCTGCCCCGATCCGCACGGACCCGTCTCCCGGCACGAGCATGACGCGGCCCGCGTACTGTGCGAGCCGCTCCAGCCGATGCTCCGCGATGACCACCGTCAGCCCGGCGTCCGAGCAGAGGTTCACCGCCGCGTTCAGCACGTCCTCGGCCGCCTGGGGGTCGAGCTGCGCCGTCGGCTCGTCGAGCAGCAGCACCCGCGGCTGCATCGTCAGCACGGCGGCGATGGCGACGCGCTGCAGCTCGCCGCCGGACAGGCTGCGCAGCTCGCGTACGCGCAGGGCCGCGATGTTCAGCGCGTCCAGCACCTCCTCCAGCCGCTTGCGGATGAGTGTGCGGCTCGCGCCGAGATTCTCCATCCCGAACACGATCTCGTCCTCAACGGTGCGCGCGACGACCTGTGCCTCGGGCTCTTGCATGACAAGGCCCGCGACGTGCGCCAGGTCCCGCGGCTGCCGCGTACGCGTATCGATGCCAGCGACCTGGATCGACCCGGAGAAGCTGCCACCGTGAAAGTGGGGGACGAGCCCGTTCATGCAACGCAGCAGCGTCGACTTGCCGCCGCCCGATGGACCGATGAGCGCGAACAATTCTCCCTCGTCAATCTGGAAGGTGAGGTCTTCGAACACGGCCCGGCTGCCGCCGCCGTACGCGAATCCCAGATGTTCCGCGCGGACGGCAGCGCTCATGCCGGCCTCCGCAGCAGCTCCGGCCCGAGCGGCGCGACGAGCAACACGCAGGCCAGGGCGGCGAGCGCGTCGAAGCCTGGTACAGAGGCGCGCGGGAACGGGAGAAACACCAGGCTGCCGGCGCCGGTGACCCGCAGCGCCGCGATGATGGCGAGCGAGGCGACGCACGCCGCGACGACCATGACGTCGGCCCGGCCAACGCGATCGGTGCGAAGCCGGACCGCACCCGAGCGCCGCTGCTGGCCCAGGACGATGATGAGGAGCATCGCCATCCCGGCGAGCGCGACGAGCGCCGCCACGCCGGGCATCGGCGCGTAGTAGTAGGCGAAGGCGCCGCCCGCAGCGACGACTAGGGCCCCTACGGCGATGAGTGACTCGTACGGACGCCGCACGAGCGCCAGCCGGCCGAAGCCGCGCGCGTCGAGCGACTCCGCGCGCTGCACCGACCGCTCGAGCGATTCCCGCAGCAGCGGGATCGCGAGCGCGGGCAACGCGGTCAACCGCGCCCCCCGGTGACCACGGGTGACCCGCGCCTCCTGCATCAGCGCGAGGCTGTCGATCGCCGACGGGACGAGCAGGATGCCGACGCTCAGGATCACGCCGAGCTGGGCGAGCCCGGCAGGCGCGTACTTCAGCAGACGGAAATGGTCGACGGAGACGTTGAACGCCCAGACGACGACGAACACAGCACTCAGGCGCACCGCCTGGCTGGCGGCGTAGGCGAGCGACTCCGCGGTGACCGGGCCGCCGAATCGCACGCCGCCGAGCCAGTGGGGCACCGTCAGCGTCGGGAGTTCCACGAGCTGCGTCGCGCCGCTGCTCCCGGAGATCAGGTTCAGCGGGATCGTCGCGACCGCGAACAGCGCGCCGATCACCAGCACATAGTCCAGGCGCCGGTCATCCGGCCGGTGCGCCGCGTACTGGCAGAGGGCGGCGAGCCCGACGAGCGCCGCGTAGAGCGGATTCGATGTCAGAAATACGACCGACAGGGCCGCCGCGAACCAGCACGCCCAGACCAGCGGATGGAGCCGGAACTCCTCCTCGGCCCTGCGCTGAGGCGCCGCGGCAACGCCCGCCCGTGCCGTGCTCACGACGTCCGCCCGCCCCATCGTAGCCCTATCCCCGCACCGGCGATCGTCAGCCCTGCAAGCAGCAGAGCCGCAAACGGCCAGCGCTCCTCACCGGCGCGATTGCCGGCCCCGGTACTCGGCAACCGCACCGCACCCAGCACGCTCGAAGTCCGCGCCGGGAGCGCGAGCGCGGCCGCCGGCGCCGGCGTGCGGGTCGCCGTAGCCACGAGCGCCGGGGATGCGACGCTCGCCGTCGCCGACGGCGTGGCGGTCGACACCGCAGCCGCCGCAGCGGTCACGGTTGCCGTGGGCGTTGCGGTTGCCGTGCTCGTCAGCGTCGCGGTGGAGGTTGCGGTCAGCGTGTTCGTCGGCGTCGCGGTGGCCGTGCTGGTCGCGCTCGCGGTCGCAACAGCGCGCGCTGTGCTGGTCGGCGTCGGGGTTGCGAAGGTCTCCGGGAAGGCGACCCCGGTGATGCCCGGCAGGCCCTGGTAGGTCGCGTAGGCATTATCGGCGCAGGGCGCCCCAACGCAGTACTGGAGCGCACCCGTGACCGGGTCCTGCGACCCGAGCAGCGATGCCAGCGGCGTCTTCCCTGAACCCTGGTCCCAGGGGCCGCCGGCGCCGACGTCCTCGCCCGCAGCCACGAGCGCCTGCACCACCAGCCCGGTCGATCCGGGGTCGGAGGCGCCGGGCGCCGTGTACGGGAACCCTCCATCCGGCGACTGGCTCGCGTGCAGGTAGGCCAACGCGCTGGTGATCTGGCTGTCCGCAGCCGGCACGCCTGCGCCGATCAGCGCGCGGACCGCCATCGCCGTCGAGTTCGTATCGACGCCCCAGCCCAAGGAATACTCCCAGCCGCCGCCAGCCAGCTCGAGCGACTCGAGGTAGGTCACCGCAGCCGCCGGGATCGGATGGTTGAGGCTGCGCTCCGCGAGCATGAAGAGCGCCTGCGCGAACACGTCGGAGCCAAACTTCCCGGTCGCCGGCGCGTAGTCCGCTTCCATCACGGCAACCGGGTCGATCCCGCCAAAGCTTCCTGGGTCCTGGCGCAGCGTGGCAATGCCCAGCACCAGCTTCGCCGCCGCACCCGGCGCACTGCCGCTGTACGCCGGGGCCTGGGCAGCGAGGTAGTCCACCGGCGACTTGCCGCCGTTCGTCACGGTCGTGGGGTCGATGCCCGCGGACGCGAGCGCGAAGGATGCGTCGATGGTCGCGCCGGCATCGGAGCTGGCGCCGAACGCCGGGAAGCCGCCGTCCGGATTCTGGAGTGAGTGGATGTACGCTGTCGCCTTGTTGATTGCCGCCGCATCGCCCGCGGCGAAGAGCTGCGTCGCCACCAACGCCGCGATGACGGCGCCGGCAACGACCAGCGCGAATCGTGTGATCACGCGGATCCCCTTTCGTGGTGTCCATGGTGAGGATGAAAAACCCCGGACCGAAGGTCCGGGGCGGTGTCAGGTCTGACGTGACATCTGTCCTGCCCCTTTCGTGCGAAGGCATCGGAGCTGCTTGAGGCAGGTATTCTGGCTCGTGCCCCGAGCGGGGCACCTACAGTTGCGCGACAGCGCCGGACTCGCACCGGCTTCCCCTGTCAGCCCTCGACCGTCCCGGCCTGGGCCACCTCAAGCGCACGGCTATTCAGTTACACACGACTATACGCGCACCCACCCGGCGCGTCAATGCGCGCGTGCGGCCACCGCTCCGGGCTGACGGCCCCGCCCCCAGGCTACGCGAACGTCGGCAGATAGTCGCGGTGCGCGCGCAACACATCGTCGAGGAAGGCCTCGGCCGCGCGGGCGCTGTGCACCACCGGGTCGATCAGCAGCGCCTGCAGCGCCAGCGACCGCGAGCCGCTCATCGCCGCGTCGACCGCGAGCTTCTGGATCTCGATCTCGTTCTGCACCATCGCCGCGATGGGGCCCGGCAGGGCGCCGACGGGGACGCCGCGCCAGTCACCGTCCTCGATCATGCCGGGCACCTCGACCACGGCGTCGCGGCCGATGTTCTCGATGTAGCCGTCGTTCGGGATGATGAACGACGGCCGCGTGATGGTCCGGCCGGCCACGAGCGCGGCCATGATCTGCGTGCTCGCGTGGCCGAGGCGCGCCTCGTGCGACGGCTTCGCGAGGAGCGAAGCGATCGGCTTCGTGCCGGCGCCCCACGCCTCGACGTTCGCCCGGCTCAGCTCGCCATCGCGCGCGTACCGCCCGAAGTCGTAGCCCTGCGTGCCGATCACCTCCGCCGCCCAGCCGATGTACTCGCCGACGTGGTTGTCGCCGGTCGTCGGGAAGACGCCGAAGCGGTCGAAGAGCATGCGGCAGAGCGGCCAGACCGGGTCGGGAAGCGCGCGCGCCCGCTCGCGCAGCTCCGGCAGCAGGTCGCGGCCGTCGCTCCGCTCCCGCAGCGACATCGTCCACGTGAAGTGATTGACGCCCGCCGCGCGCAGGTCGATGTCGTCCCGCGGCCGTCCGAGCAGCTCCGCCACGAACTCGACCGTCTCGGCGACGCCGTGGCAGAGCCCGATGGCACGCGCGCCCGTGTAGCGGCTGATCGCCAGGCAGACGCGGTTCTCCGGGTTCGTGTAGTTCAGGAGGAGCGCCCGCGGGGCCAGCCGCGCGACATCCTTCGCGATGGCGACCATCGGCGGCACGGAGCGCAGCGTGTGGGAGAGGCCGCCGGGCCCCCCGTTCTCGCTGAGCACGCTCCCGAAGCCATGCTTCAAGGCAAGCTGATGGTCGCGCTTCCACGTCTCCTCGCGCGCGACGGCGATCGACGTGACGACGAAGTCGGCATCTGGCAGCGCCTCGCTGCGGTCGGCCGTGCTGTGGAGCGCCACGCCCCAGCCCGACGCTTCGTCCAGCTTCGCCGCGAGCCCCGCCATGCGGCGGAGCGCATCGGGATCGAGGTCGACGAGCCAGAGCTCCGCGCCGCGCAGCTCCGGCGTCTGGTAGACGTCGCGGAGGAGCTCGACGCCGAAGATGAGGCTGCCGATGCCGATCGCGACGATCTTCGTCATGCGGCCATGGTAGCGGAGGCGCGCGCTACGGCGAACCCCTGCCTCCAACATCCCATCTGCGCCCATCAGTGTCATCTGTGGCTGGCGCCGTCGCGGGCTGCAGCGCCCGCGCCCCCGGACGCGCAACACGCCGCCGCCCCGTGCCTCCGGCCCCCGGGCGCGCACAAGGGGCCGTTCGACAGGTGACACGGAGGGCGCGCCCGGGCTAGGCTCGATCCCTGAGGATCAGCAAGCCGTGCAACGGCGCCTTCTTCACCCGCGGGAGGTGCAGCCATGAAGCGGAGCCCACTGCCGCAGCGACTGAGCTTTCGGGACGCCGCCTTCGCCAACTTCGAACGCGACGCGTTCCCGATGCACGTCGGCTCGGTCGGCATCTACGCCGGCCGAGTCCCCTTCCCGCGCTTCCTCGCGCATGTCGGCCGCCGCATCCAGCTCGTGCGGCGCTACCGCCAGCGCCTGGTCGAGGTGCCGTGGTCGCTGCACTACCCGGCGTGGGTCGAGGACCCGCACTTCGACCTGCGCCACCACGTCACGACGCTCACCTTGCCGCCGCCGGGCAGCGACCAGCAGCTCATGCGGCTCGCCGCGGAGGTCTTCGCGACGCCGCTGCGGCGCGACCGCCCGCTCTGGCAGGTCCGCCTGGTCGAGGGGCTGAGCGGCGGGCGCACGGCGCATATCGCGAAGGTGCACCACTGCCTCGTCGATGGTGTCGCCGGCGTCGACCTGCTCGGCGCCCTGCTCGATCCGACGCCGGAGCCACGGCACGTACGCCGGCGCGCGCGGCCCGCGACGCCACCGTTGCCGGGACCTCTGACGCTCACCGCCGACGCGCTCTTTGACCGCGCCCTCGACGAGATCCGCCGCAACGAGGGGCTCGCGCTCGACCTGCTCGACCCGGCACGCGCAACCGCGCGCATCGGCGCGATCGCGCGTGCGCTCTGGGCCGCCGGGCCGTATCTCGTGGTACCGGCGCAGACCACGCCCTGGCGAATGCGCCTGCAGGCGCCCGGAAGGCTCGCGTGGCAGTCGCTGCCCTTCGACGATGTGCGCGGCGTCGCGACGGCACTCGGCGGCACGATCAACGACCTCGCACTCACGCTCATCGCCAGCGGTCTGGCGCGCTACCTCGCACACGAGGGCGTGCGCCTCGATGGCCGGGTGGTGCGGGCCGCGCTGCCGGTCAACGTCCGTCGCGGCGAGCATGCGAACTCGCTCGGCAACCGCATCTCGTTCATGCTCGCCGGCCTGCCCGTCGGCGTAGCCGGCGCCAGGGAGCGCTTCCGCATCATCCACGACGAGGTGGCTGCGCTCAAGGAGCAGCGGCAGGCGGCGGGCATCGAGGAGCTGATGGACCTGCTCGGCGACCTGCCACCGGCGCTGCACGCCTTCACCGGGCGCACGCTGACGCTGCCGAACCTGCTCACCAACCTGATCTGCACGAACGTAGCGGGGCCGCTCCAGCCCTTGTACCTCCTGGGCCACCGCATGGAGCATCACTATCCCTGGGTGCCGCTGGGCTGGCGGATGGGGCTGTCCGTGGCCATCATGAGCTATCACACGGGGCTGTACTTCGCCGTGACCGCCGACCGGAAGACGCCCGGCGACATCGACCTCATCACCGCGGGCATCGGCGACGCGTTCGACGAGCTGCGTGCCGCCACCACCGTGCCGGAGCCGTACCGCAAGACGCCGAGCGCACCGGCGCCCGCGGCGCACGCGGCGCCTGCCCGCCGGACGCCGGTGCGCGCGCAGGCGGCGGCAGGCGCGCACCCGGCGCCCTGACCCCGGCGATGGGGCTCGCGCTCCCTGCCATGATCGGCAGGACGACGATGAGGCGAGCGGTGTGCGCTCGCCTCATCCCCTGCCCTGCTTGGCCTTGCGTCAGTTCAGGTCGATCGTCGTGTCCGTGATCGCCGCCGGGGTCGTGCGCTGGATCACCATGTACGAGCCGCTCGGCGGCTTGATCTCCAGCGTGAACGTCGCGTTCGTGCCGATCGTCACGGCCGACATCGCCGACTGCGTCGTGTCGATGCCGACCTCGAACAGCTCGCCCGGCTGCAGCAGCTTGTCGCTGTTGCCGACGAGCGCCGTCGCCGTGTACGTCACGTTGTTGACCGACGTCGACGAGTCGATGTAGCTGATCACCGTCCGGTTCGTCGTCGCCGCCGGGTCCAGGTTGACGGCGTCGCCGCCGGCCGCCAGCGCCACGTCGAACGTCAGCTTCGTGATCTTCGTGCCGTTCGATGTCGCGATGACGCCGCTCGACAGCTCCATCGTGCCCCGCGTCTTCGCCAGCCCCGCGTACACCGCCTCCTTGCCCCGCTCGGAGCTGAAGAGGCCGGTGGACAGGACGACGAAGGCGAAGACCGCCGCCACCACGACGAACGCGATCAGGATGATCGCCGTCTCGAGACCTGTCACGCCATGTTCGTCTCGCATCCGGCGAGCCCGCGCGATAATCGTCCTCATGATCCTTCCCCCCTGCTTCGTACCGGCTTCCAGATCCGGGCATCCCGCTGTATACAGCTCGGACGCCGGGACTCCACGCAGGGCTTGTCGTACCGGTGCGCCGGCCAGGACATAGGGAGAACCCTGATCTCTTGGAAAGATTGGCGGGCGGCGGCGATCCCGCGTCACGGCGCGCTGCGCGGAGACGCGCCGACCGGCCCGCTACGGCCGTTCGATGAGCTGGATGGAAACGCCGTTCGCGGCGCTCTTATTGATGCGCGCGACGCGCGTGCCCGCCCAGACGCCGGGCTCCGGGTCCGAGACCGGCACGCCCTTCGCGCGCAGGTCCGTGACCGCTGCGTCCAGGTCGTCGACCGCCAGCGCCAGCGAGAACATGCCCGGACCGCGTTCGGCGAGCGCGCGGGCGATGCGGTGGCCCTCGGCCAGCGGCTGCACCAGCTCGATGAAGCAGTTGCCGGCGGGGATGTCCGCGAGCCGCATGTGCGTGCCTTCGGGCGTGACGATCTGGCGCGTGCCCAGGCCGAGCACGTCGCGCCAGCGCGCCGCGCCCGCCTCGGCATCCTGCGTCGCCAGCACCAGGTGGTCGAGCGCGGTCAGTGCGAAGCTCCGGCGCTCGAGCGCGCGATCGTAGGCAGCGCCCTGCGGCAGGCGGGACTCCGGCCGGAAGGACTCCGGTGTGTGCTCGATGAGCAGCGTCGGCACGCCGTGCGTCCGCTCGCCCTTCACCGTCGCCACGAGCGTGCCCGGCTTGATGCCGGGCCGCGGCCCCGACGTCTCGATGCCCGCTTCGCGCAGCCGCGCGCACGCGGCGCTCAGGTCCTCTACTCCCCAGGCGACACCCCACAGCCGGTCCCGCTTGCCCAGCCCCTCCTGTGTCTGCACGGCACCACCGCTGATCTCGACGGTAATGTCGTCAAGCCGAAAGAACAGGATGCGCGCGTTGCGCTCGGGGAACGTGCGGTCGAGCGCCAGGCGCGCTTCGAGTACGTCGCCCCAGAGCTGGCGCGCCACCTCCATCTCCGGCGACAGGACGACCAGGTGGTCGATCCGCCGCACGGCACGCCCGCCGGCAGCCGACGCGATCGGCGCGGGCGGCAGCGCTTCGGCGGGTGAGTAGTGCTGGATGAAGAACAGGCGGACGCCGTGGGTCGACGCGACACGCACCTGCGCGTTGCGCCAGGCGCGGCGCGCGCCCGTCGCCTCGTCGGTACCGCTGCCGTCGGCCGGGTCCAGCACGTCGAGTCCGCGGCGGCGCATCTCGCGCGCCGTCGCTTCGACATCGTCGACGCCGAGCGCCAGCGCGTACAGCCCCTCACCGTGCTCGTCCAAGAAGCGCGAGAGCTCGCCGGCCCAGCGTCCGTCGCGCTTGCCGCCACCGAGCGCGAGCAGCTCCACGTACGTGTTGTCGATGCGGAACAGCGTGTTGCGCGTACCATACGCCGGGTGCGACCCCCGCCACGAAGGCTCCCGCCCCAGCAGTGCGGCATAGTCCGCCGTCGCCGCATCGAGGTCCCGCACCGCGATGACGAGGTGGTCGAGCCGCAGGCGCGTCATGAGGGGATCGGCTCGCACAGCTCGACGAGCGTCCCGTCCATCGCGCCCGGATGCAAGAAGCAGATGCGCCCCGCGATGCCGATGCGCGGCTCCTGGTCGATCAGCTCCACCTGCATCTTCTGCAGCGCCCGCAGGTCGCGGTCCACGTCGTCGACCTCGAAGCAGACGTGGTGCAGGCCCTCGCCGCGGCGGTCGAGGAAGCGGGCGACGCCGTTGTCGCCGACGACCGGCTGGAGCAGCTCGATCTCGCTGTCCCCGAGCGTCAGCAGCGCGGCGCGCACGCCCTGGTCGTCCATCGTCTGGACCTTGTGGACGGGCAGCCCCAGCGTGTCGCGATAGAACCCGAGCGCCTGCTCGATGTCCCGCACGACGACCCCGACGTGGTGCACCTTCTTGATCATGCGTGCGGAGTGTAGCGAAGCCGATCCGTAACCGGAATGGAGCACGCGGATGGGAGGCGAGCCGGACGGCGGCGCCGCCCGCGGGCGGCACACGGCGCGGCCATCGGTGCACGCGGACCGCGGCGGGCGCTAGGCCGCCGCCTTCGTCGCGAACTCCTGGATCGCCGGGATGTGCTCGCGGTAGTGGCCGTAGCTGCTGGCCTCGAGCAGGCGGTTCGCCGTCTTGCCCTCGCCGAAGCGATCCTCGGGCAACGCCATTGCGGCGCGCAGGTAGTTGGCGAACGACTGCTTGAGGTCCGCGACGACGGTCGAGGGGTTCTGCGCGGCCATCGCTGCGGTGAAGCGCGCGTTCCAGGCATCGGCGTCGCTGTAGTCCACGCCCTCCGGCGTCGGGCGCTCGCCGCGCGCCATGCGCTGCAGGGCGCCGGTCATCGTGTGCTGCCAGCCGGCGATATGCGCGAGGATATCCTTCACGCTCCACGAGCCGTAGAACACCGTTGCCATCGCCCTGTCGTCGAGCTTCGCGAAGGACGCCAGCAGCTCCTGAAAGCCGCGCTCCGCCTCGTTGATCGTCGTCTGCTTGTCCACGTCGGTCTCCTGTCGTTCTCTCCTAGTGTACTGCTTCCGAATTGGCGTGAGTGGACGCGGTCCGGAGCCCGGACGGGCCGTCGGCGCCGAGCGCAGCCGCCCCCGGCTGTGCGTGCGGCGAAGCCGGACCGACGCGGTAGCCAGCCTCGTCTGTCGGACTTCCGCCGCATGCGAGGCCTCCCAGCGAGCCGCCACGATTGAGAGGCGTTGGCGGCTCCGCACGAGTGTGCCTTGCCCCGCGAGTATACCGACGTACCCGGCCTTCGGCGGCCATGTATCGCCGGAGCGCCGCTCCGGTATCGACACTTGCGACCGGCGACGGGCGCTGCCTACCATGGGCGCGCGTTGGTCGGCACGCCGGGGCGATTAGCTCAGTTGGTCAGAGCGTCTCGCTTACACCGAGAAGGTCGCAGGTTCGAGCCCTGCATCGCCCACCACTCTCGCCGCCGGAGCGCCCGCAGCCGCGCGTCAACGGTATACCACGCCCTCCGCCTCGCCCGGAGTCTCCTTCGCCCAGGTGACGGCTGCACGCGCCGGGTCCGCGGGACGCCCGTCACGCCGTTGCGGCCAGGTGCTGCTCCGCGCAGTGGCGGGCCGAGTGCTCGGTGAAGTGCACGTGCCGGCACGACCACGCGACACGCCCGCCGCGTAGGACGACGGCCTGATACCCGCCCCCGCTCCCCGCGACGCCCGGCTCTGCGCCTGCCTCTTCCGCGCTGGCGGGAGCGTCCGTCGCGGCCGGGCCCGCGCCCACGCTCACAGCGCGTCCGCGCAGCCGGGCCGGGGCAACCGCGCATCAACTGCCATCTACGACCTCTCGGGGACCGCCTCGATGCGCAGTTCGCCCCCCTGGGCGCGCGCGGCCGCGTCCAGCCGTCCCCACACCCCGCGGAACTCCTCGATCAGGTCGTGAGCGAGCAGCGGCGCGTGGAACAACGGCTCGCACTCGACCTCGCCCCGCGCCAGACAGTCGTGCCGGAGCGCTTCCTGGGCAGCCAGGATCTGCGCGAGGGTCACCTCATACCGTTGGCCGCACTGCGGGCAGGGCAGCCGCACCGCGACCGCCCTGAGCACGTCCATCAGCCGGCCCCCTTGGCAGCACCCTGCGAGCGTCCCGGGGCATGGGCCTTCGCCTCGTGCGCGGCTGCCTCCATCGCCTCGAACATCTGCCGCGCCTCCTTCTCGCCGAGGCGTTCGTCCAGGATGGGCAGGTATACTTCCTCCTCCTTGGCGAAGTGCACCTTGACCAGCGCGTAGAGGCCGTACAGCACGCGCCGAAGCTCTCTGGATTCCGCCTCGCCGCTGCTCAGCCGCGCGCGCAGCGCCCCCAGCTCGTCCGTGAGCTGGCCCACCTCCACGTGGTCACGGCTCATTGTCGCGGTGGCCTCGCGCGCGCCCAGCACCCGGCCAACGACCGGGTACAACGCGGCCTCCTCCGCCTTGGCGTGGGGGATCAGGTGCCCGCTGAGGAAGTCGTACGCCGCATCGACGGCCCGCCGGACGTCGGCAGGCGACCCCTCATCGACGGCGTCGGCCGCCGCGCGCAGCGACTCGACGTGGGGGAACAGCTCCCTGTGCTCGTCGCGCAGTGGCTGGGTGATGGTGGACATGGCAACCTCCGTGTGACCGCTATCCGGCCCCTGACGCTGAAGCCCGGGCGAAGGCCGCCCCTACCGGTATACCACACCCTCCGCCTCGCCCAGCGTCTCGGTCAGGCGGCGGTTCTCGCGATAGTCCACGGGCACGGCGATCACGGACGGCTCGTCGAGGCTCAGCGCCCGCGCCAGCGTGGGCGCGAAGTCCCCTGCCCGCTCGACCTGGAAGCCGGCGATGCCGAACGACCGCGCGAGCGCCGCGATGTCCGGGTTGCCGAACTCGACGCCGAACGACCGCCCGAACTGCCGCTCCTGCTTCCAGCGGATGACGCCGTAGTGGCCATCGACCCAGATCACCGTCACGAAGTTCGTCTTCAGCCGGCGCGCCGTCTCCAGCTCCTGCACGTTCATCAGGAAGCCGCCGTCGCCCGTGACGACGACCGCGCGCCGGCCCGGCTCCGCGAGCTTGGCCGCGATGCCGCCCGGCACGCCGATGCCCATCGTCGCGAAGCCGTTCGAGATGATGATGCCGTTCGGCCGCTCGACGAGAAACAGCCGCGCGAGCCAGAGCTTGTGCGCGCCGACATCGCTGATCACCGTGTCCTCCGGCCCCAGTACGCGCCGCATGTCGGCGATGATGCGCTGCGGTTTCATCGGCATAGCGTCGTCCGCCGCGTGCAGGTCAAGCTCCGCCACGACGAGACGCTTGAGGTGCGAGTCGTCCGCCGGCGCGGCCCGCGGCGGGCAGAGGTCGGCGAGCGCCGCCAGTGCGTCCCCGATCTCTGAGACGATCTCGACCTCCGGCTGGTAGCGGTCGTCGACCTCCGCCGGCAGCGTGTCCACGTGGATGATGCGCTTGCCGCCGTCCGGGTTCCAGAGGCGCGGCGACAGCTCCACCAGGTCGTAGCCGACGGCGAGCACGACATCGGCGCCGGCGAGGCCGCACGCCTCGTAGTCGCGGTTCTGGAGTCCGATGGTGAGGCGCGCGAGCGGGTTCGCGGCGCCCATGACGCCCTTGCCCATGAACGTGTTCGCGGCAGGTATGCCGGCGCGGGCCGCGAAGGCGCGCAGCGCATCGGACGCGCGCCGCCGCACGACGCCGTTGCCGGCGAGGATCATCGGCTGGCGCGCATCGCAGAGCAGCGCCGCGGCGCGGCGGAGCTCCTCCGCGCCGGGCCGTGGGTACGTCTCCGGCGTGGCACCGAGCGGCGCGCCCTCCGTCTCCTCCGCCGCAACGTCCTCCGGCAGCTCGATGTGGGTCGCCCCCGGCTTCTCGCCCTGGGCGCGCTTGAACGCCTTGCGCACGACCTCCGGGACGATCTCCGGCAGCAGTACCCGCGCCTGCCACTTCGTGATCGGTGCGAACAACGCTTGCGTGTCGACGTACTGGTGCGACTCCTTGTGCATGCGCCGCAGCGAGACCTGCCCCGTGATCGCGACGAGCGGCGCGTGGTCGAGGTACGCGTCGGCGATCCCGGTCGGGAGGTTCGTCGCGCCCGGGCCGAGCGTCGAGAGGCAGACGCCGGCGCGCCCGGTGAGCCGCCCGTACACGTCGGCCATCAGCGCGGCGCCCTGCTCGTGGCGCGTCGCCACGAAGGTGATGCGGCTGTCGGCGAGCGCGTCGAGGAGCGTCAGGATCTCCTCGCCCGGGATGCCGAAGATGTACTCCACCCCTTCGGCTTCCAGGCAACGCACGAGCAAGTCGGCCGCCCTCATGTCCATCTCCCATGTCCCGCGCCGGGGCGCGCGACGCTACACGTACGTCCAGTCGGGCTGCTTGCGCCCGTACTCCTCGTCGAACGTGAAGCCCTCGCCCGGACGGTAGTCCGTGATTTTTGGCAGCACGAGGTCGTGACGGCGCTGGCAGGTCCCCGACAGGTGCGCCGCGAACTCGTCCGGAAACGCGTCGAGGATGCTCCCCGCGACGAGCTGCTCAGACGTCGCCAGGTAACACCGCTGGCCGTTGGTCACCCATGTCGCCGTCTCGGCGATCTCCTCGACCTCGTGCGGGTGCGCCGTCCCCGCCATCAGCCGCTCCAGCCGCTCGCTGATGCGCCCGGAGCCGAGCTTGCACGGCGGGCACTGGTTGCACGACTCGACGTGCAGGAAGTGCGAGAACATCTCCGCCACCTTCACCATGCAGGCGGTCTCGTCGAAGACGATAAAACCGCCCGAGCCCAGCGCCGAGCCCGCCTCCCGCATCGAGTCGAACCCCAGCGGCGTATCCAGCCGGCCGGCGGTGATGACGCGGCCCGCGAGGCCCGGGAACACCGCCTTCACCGCACGCCCTGCCGCCACGCCGCCGGCGGCGTCGATCAGCGCCCGCAGCGTCATGCCGAGCGGCAGCTCGCGCACGACGGGCCGCCGCACGTCGCCGAGCACCGTGAACACCATCGTCCCGGGCGTGTCGGCGGTGCCGAAGCTGCGGAACCACTCCGGCCCGCGCGCGATGATCTGCGGCACGTGGGAGAGCGTCTCGACGTTGTTGACGCACGTCGGGTTGCTGTCCTCCTCGCTCGGGCCGCCGTAGGCGCCGGTGAACAGCCCGTGCAGGTACGGTGGCAGCACGCGCGGCAGCGGCAGGCCGCCCTCGATCACCGCGAGCAGCGCCTTCTCCTCGCCGAACAGATACTCGTCCGGCCCCCACACGATCTCGATGTTCGACGCCATCGGCGTCTCGTCCCGCAGCTCGTGCAGCGCCCGCTCGAGGCCCGCGAGCATCGGCGCGAAGGCCTTCTTGACGCCGATGAACGCGCCCTTCGCGCCGATCACCTGCGCGGCGATCGCGAGGCCCTCGATGACCTGATACGGGTTGTGGCGCAGGAGCATGCGGTCCTTGAACGTCCCCGGCTCGCCCTCGGCGCCGTTGCAGACGACGTACTTCGTGTGGGCATCGCTGCGACGCAGGCTCTGCCACTTGAACGCGGTGGGGAAGCCGGCGCCGCCACGCCCCCGCAGGCCGGCGCGGCGGATGACGTCGATGATCTCATCGGGATCGCTCCTGGCGGCCTGCTCGTACGCGGCGACGCCGCCCCGCCGCCGGTACTCGGCCAGCGACGTCACCGGCTCCCCGGTCAAGACGATGCCCGATGCTGATCCCTGCGCGGCCATTTGCTCGCCTCCCTGCTCACCGTCCCGGCGTCTTCCGGTGCTGATCCCGTATGAAGATAGCGAATGCGCCGACGTTCTGTTGCCGCGCACACGCCCGCATCGGATGATGCGCCGGCCGGCAATGGTTGCGCGCGTGCAAGGATTGGCCGTAGGATGGCCGGGGGTTGGACTCTCCCGCACGCATCCAGAGGAGGCGCACCATGTTTGGCAGCATGTTCCGCATGCGCCCGAAGGCCGGGGCGAGGCAACAGGTCATCGACCTGATGAGCGCGGAGGGCGCGGGTCGCACCATGAAGGGGTTCCGGGCGAGCTACGTGCTCGAGGACGCCGGCGGCGACCTGCTGGGGCTCGCTGTCTTCGACGACGAGAAGACCTACCGCGACAACGCCGCCGACCCGGAGCAGGACCAGTGGTACCGCCGCCTGCGCGCGCTGCTCGAATCCGACCCCGAGTGGCACGACGGCGCGATCCACGCCTGGACGCCGTAGCAGGCGCGGCCCCGCCTGCCCGGCAGGCCTGACACACCCCGGGCACGTCCCGCGCGGGTCGCCGCGCCCATCGCGATCCGCACGGTCTGCTATCCTCACTGCGCCACCCGGGGAGTGGCGCAGTCCGGTAGCGCGCCTGGTTTGGGACCAGGAGGTCGCCGGTTCGAATCCGGCCTCCCCGACC
>JAGWOC010000218.1 GCA_028872875.1 Chloroflexota bacterium
GCGCGGCACCGCTCAACGCCGATCCCGCCGCGAACACGACCAGGCTGATCATGTACGGCGTCACGACACCGAACCGGTCGGCGAGGCGCCCCGCCAGCGGCATCATGGCGACGTACGCCACGAGGTACGCGTTGATGATCCAGGACGCCTCGCGCAGCCGCGTCCAGTCGGCCAGGCTCACCACGATGCTGGGCAGCGCGGTGGCCGTGATCATGAGTTCGAGGCCCGCGACGAAGACGCCTCCGCCCAGCGCGGCCAGGAGCGCGATGCGCGGGAGCCGACCCATGCCGGCCATCATGGCACGTGGCGATGGTGGCGGGTGCCGCACCGAGCGCGGCCACCACCTCGGCCGCGCCGCGGCGAGCCCGTTGGCGGATCGCGACGGAACCGGGCCGGCGATGCCCGTGCTACGCCGCGGCCCGGCTGAACGCCCTCGCTCCCACGGTGACCGCCACGACGGCCAGGACGGCCATGAGCCCCACCCCGACGAGGACCTCGCCCTGGCCGAACGCGGCATTGAACAGGTCCCGCGTCGCGCTGACCGCGTGATACAGCGGGTTCAGCGTCGCCAGGGTCTGCAGCCAGCCCGGCGCGAGCGACATGGGCAGCATGACACCCGACAGCAGGAGCAGCGGCAGCGCGATCGCGTTGATCGTGGGCGCCAGCGCATCCTCGCTGCCGAGGATCAGCGCGAGCGTGTAGGACAGCGGCGACATGACGAGCCCGACGAGCGCGAGCAGCGCGAACGCGACGAGGATGCCGAGGCCGTTGATCTCGAGACCGAAGGGGATGGCGAGCAGGACGAGCACGACCGACTGTGAGAGGAGCAGGACGACGTCGCGCAGCGAACGGCCCAGCAGCATCGCCACGCGACTCATCGGCGTGACGCGCATGCGCTCGACCACGCCCTCGCGGAGCTCGTCGCAGAGGCCGAAGCCGACGAACGCCGAGCTGAAGAGCGCGGTCATGACCAGGATGCCGGGCACGAAGACGTTGAAGGCCCCTCCGGGCGGGAAGCCCGGCATGGACGCGATGCTCTTGAGGAGAGGCCCGAACAGCAGCAGGTAGAGGATGGGCTGCATCAGGCCCATG
>JAGWOC010000219.1 GCA_028872875.1 Chloroflexota bacterium
TCGCTCAGCTCTCCCGCCTTGATCAGGATGGAGTCGGGGATGCGGAGCTTGCCCAGGTCGTGGACGACGGCGCCGTAGCTGAGCGCTTCGAGCTGCTCGTCGCTGAGCCCCATCTGCCGGCCGAGCGCCGCGGTAAAGGCCTTGATGCGCTGGAGGTGGCGGCCGGTGTACGGGTCGCGCGCCTCGGCGGCGTAGGCGAGCCGCAGGATCGCCTCGAGGTGCGCCTCCTTCAGCTCGTCGTACGAGCGCTTGAGATCGACGTGCAGCGTCGCGATCCGCAGCGCAGGGGCGATCTGCGCGGCGACGCTGGCCATCAGGGCGACGTCCTGGTCGCTGAAGGCGTTCACGCGGCTGCTGCCGAAGTAGGCGAGCCCCTGGAGCCTGCCCTGCCAGACGAAGGGGACGATCGCGACGGTCTGGGTGCCGGTCTTGCGCGCGATGTCGCGCGCCGACTCCGGTATCAGGCTGGTGCTGGCAGCGTCCTCGATCACGAGGGGGCCGGTGACGGCGGCGAGGAAGCGCGCGGTCTCGGGGTCTGTGAGCTCGGGGCGCATGTCGCGCCAGGCGCGCTGGGCCCGCGCCACGAGATCGGGAGGCGTGCCGGCCCGCGGCCGCGGGTAGAGGCCCCGCCGGAACGGCTCCATATTCTCCGGGTCGACGGTATCGATGGTCAGCGAATCCACGTCGAACGCCGGGGCGATGGCAGCAGCCAGCGTGCCGAGACGGTCTTCGAAGTCGCCGTCACCGAAGAGCAGGGCGCCGACGCCCGCGAGACGGGTGAGCTGGTCGCCCTGGCGCTTCGCGGCCTCGTAGACGTCGCAGTTGCGGAGCGCGCCCGAGACGAGGCGCGCGATGGCGTTCGCCAGCTCCGTGGGCGGCGGCGGCGTGCAGGTGTGGCGGGCCGTCAGGGTGAGTATGCCTTCGCGCCGTCCGGGCACGGGGACGTTCAGGAGCCAGGTTCCGGGCTCAGCAAGTGCACGATAGCGCTCGGCGAGCCGGTCCGAGGTCCTCACGTCGTCGATGTAGATGGCCGACGGCGAGAGCATTCCCGTGCGCACGAGCTCGTCGTGCGTGACGGGCTCCCGCGACT
>JAGWOC010000035.1 GCA_028872875.1 Chloroflexota bacterium
AGGTGATCTGCTCGCTGCCGCTGGGGCGCGTGTCGGCCTGCGTCGCGACGTTGCCCGCCGCGTCGTAGGTCAGCGTCAGGCTCTGGTCGGCCACCGTCGTCGTGCCGGTCGCGATGCCGCTGACGCGCTGCCGGAAGTCGTAGGTGTAGCTGGTCGTCGCGCCGTTGCCGAGCGCGAGCGCGGCCGGAGCGCCGGCGGGCGATGACTCCGCGGTCAGCCGCTCAAAGGGCCGTCTCGCCGGGCGAGACGGGCGCCGTAGCGCCCGCGAGCGCCTGGCGCTCCTCCGTGCGCGCGGCCGTGCGGCGGCGCGGCAGCGCGCCCCAGGCGAGGGTGAGCGTGAACATCGCGAACAGCGCCACGTTGAAGCCGGCGAACCATAACGTGATCCGCTGGTCGACGAGACGTCCGGACAGCGATTGCAGCGGCGGCGCCGAAGAGAACAGGTTGGCGAAGAACATCGCCGAAGCCGGCACGTACAGCCACAGCCAGCGCCGCTCGATCACGGCCACCGGCAGCAGCAGTGCGAAGAACGGGTACAGATATCGGTCGTGGGTCGACACCGGCACGACGTAGAACGCGAACGCCAGGTACGCCGCCGCGACCAGCGCGCCGCGCAGCCCCGGCCGCATCCACGCGTATGCGAACGCGACGCCCGCCGCCGCGAGCGAGAGCGCTCCGCCTGCCATCCGATAGGTCAGGAAGGCCATGCCCGGCACGGGGTCGAGCGTGCTGTGGTGGGCGGCGTTCAGGTCCCAGAACCACCAGAGGTTCCACGCCCCGGCCGACAGCCGCGGGTACGTCGCAAGAAACAGGCCGTGGTACACGCCGGCGATGCGTCCGCCGTCGCCGTGCGCGATCCATGGCCCCAGCACGGCGCCCGCGACGGCGGCGGATCCGAGCAGCGAGCGGCCGATCGCGCGTACGCCGCCGCCGCGCAGCGTCACGAGCAGCAGGATCGGGACGATGATCACCGGTTGCGGTTTGAGCAGGAAGCCGAGCGTCCATACCATCCAGCCGGTCGCCGGCCGGCCGCGCGCGGCGAGCACCAGCGAGCCCAGCATCGCCGCCGTCACCGCCGCGTCCGTCTGCGCCCACACCGCGCTGTCGTAGACCACCGCCGGCTGGAACGCGATCACGGCGGCCGCCATGAGCGCCAGCCGGCGCACCCGCGCGTCCGTCCACGCACCGCGCCGCGTGCCCGCGGGGGGCCGCGCGCTGCCGCCGGCCGCTGCCGCGCGGTCCGTGCGCTCGCCGCGCACCAGCGTGGCCGTGGCCGCGTACACCGTCACCATCAGGACAACATCGAAGACCAGAGGGGGCACTTTCACCAGCACGTGCAGCGATGGCGTCGTCGCCGTGTACGGCCCGCCGATCCAGGCGTACACGATCGAGAGCAACCAGAGGATCCAGTGGAAGCCGACGTAGTCCGTCGTCGTCGTGCGGAAGATGTTCAGCACGCCGTGGTGATGGATCTGCTCCATCCAGTACTTCCACGCCGTCTCGTCGAAGTAGCCATCCGGCAGCCAGGCGAAGAGCGGGAAGAGCGCGATGCGGAGGGCGACGGCGACCGCCACGAGCAGCAGGAGCTGCCGGGGCAGGCGGCGAACATCCGTGTCGACACCGCGCGGCGTGCGGGACTGTGGCATGGCGCAGCGCCATTCTCGCCTTCCTCGCGCGATCGCTCAAGCGCCGCCGCGGCGTCGGCACCCACGGACTGCCTGTGCCCGACATAACGAGCACCGCGGGCTTCCCACACCCCGTGCATCCCTCAGATCGCTGCTGTTGCGGATCTCGCGTGCCGCTGCTACCATGCTGCCCGCGTGTCCGATGGGACCGCGTGCGACACATCGCAATCTGCAAGTGCTCTGAGAAGGAGAGACAAGCAGGGCCTGGCTGGCAGCGCCGCGACGAGCGGTCCTGCCGGGGGCCTTTTGCATTGTCAACGCGATGGACTGCGGTAAACAGACCGGTTTCACGTAGCGTCCCGGGTCGTACGCCCGGGCATTCTCACCGTGCGCCCGCACGGACGTTGGAGGGAAGAGAATGCACGTAACGATCGATGGGTTCGGCGGAAACCCCGCTGAGCTGGCCAACGAGGCCCTCGTCCGCGACCTGCTCGACCGCTACCCGGGCGAAATCGGGATGACGAAGATCTCCGAGCCGCACGTCTTTGAGTACCACGGCGAGAAGGCCGATGACTGGGGCGTCTCAGGCTTCGTCCTCATCGCCGAGAGCCACATCGCGATCCACACCTTCCCCGAACACGGCCAGGTCTGGGTCGACATCTTCTCCTGCAAGGGATTCGATGCGACCCCGGCGATCGGCCGCATCGTCGACGCGTTCGGGTTGCAAAGCACGCGCGTGCACACGCTCGAACGGGGTCTCGAGTACCCGCACGACGTCGACGCCAGCATCCCGCTGAACCGCCGCGAGCGCCGCGAGGTCACACCCGTCGCCTGAGCGTCGGGCGGGATCTCGCGGCGCCGCGGGACCGCTGGTTGCGGCCCGCACCAGCGTCATCTTGTGCCCGTGCGCGCAGCCGCCGGCCCCAGGAATCGCCGCATGTCGCTGCCTGCCCGCCCGCACTACAATGGATGCACGATGCCGCGGGGAGGGTCCGAATGCCCGTCATCACCGTCTCTGGCAATCTGCTCAGCGGCGCGCGCGAGGTCGCACGTGACCTGGCGCAAGCGCTCGGGCTGGACTACGTCGACCAGGAGATCCTCGTCGAGGCCGCGCGCCAGCTCGGCGTCAGCGTCGCCACGGTCGAGCGGCGCGACGAGCGCGCCCGTGGCTTTGCCGAGCGCCTCGGCCTCCTGATGCGCACGCTCATGGAACGCTCGGCTGCCGCGACCGACCCCCTCTCCGGCGCAGGACTCGATGTCGTCCTCGCGCACACCTACGGCGAGGCTGCGGGGCTGCCCTCCGGAGAGGAGGGGGAGCTGACCGAGGAGCGCTACCTGGTCACCCTGACGTCCGTCATCAGGGGCGTCGCCGCCCGCGGCAACGTGGTCATCCTCGGCCGCGGCTCGCAGGTCATCCTGCGTGATGATCCCGGCGCGTTTCACGTCCTGGTGTACGCCCCGAAACAGCAGCGCATCGAAGCCCTCGCCCGCCGGGATGGGATGACGCCAGAGGACGCGAAGAAGCGCATCAAGGAGAGCGACCAGAACCGCGCGGCGTTTCACCAGCGCTTCTTCAAGGTGGATTCCGAATCGCCCGCGTTGTACGATCTCGCCCTCAACACCGCCCACATCCCGCATCCGCTCGCCGTCGAGATGATCGCCATGGCTGTCCGCGGTAGCGCGGCACGCCTGCCCGCGGAGCACCACGATGTACCTCAGCCCTGAAGCCCAGCGTCTGCTCGACGACGTACGGCACGCGCAGGAGCGGCTGATCGCCCACGTTGGCGCAGATGAGACGCACCGGCGCGCCTTTCGCGCCGTCTACGAGGCGCTCGAATCCGCCGTCGGCGACCTCCCCGAAGGGCGCTTCGACGCCCCGCTGGATGGCGCCGGTGGCTGGTCACCCGCCCGCGTCCTCGTGCATCTCGCCGAGCACGACCAGCAGGTCGAAGAGGCGTCGCGCCGCGGCATCGAGCACATGATCGAGCACGGCCTCGAGCACGCGCGGAGCCTCTGGCTCGCGCGCCTGCCGCGCGATGGCCGCGTGGGAGCGAGCTGACCATGCTCTCTGCCGCGGGAGTGATCGTCGCCTCCTACGTCGTCGGCTCCGTCCCGATCGCTTACCTCGTGGGCCGCGCGACGAAGGGCATCGACATCCGCGAGCACGGCAGCGGCAACGTCGGAGCGTCGAACGTCTGGCAGAGCGTGTCCCGCGCGGTCGCCGTGCCGGTCGGCCTCGCCCAGGTGGCGCAGGGCGCGGCCGGCGTGTTCATCGCCCGTGCGGTGGGAGAGCCGGAGGGGGTGCAGGTCGCCGCGGGCCTCGCCGTCGTGGCCGCCCACGACTGGAACCCCTGGCTGCGTTTCAGCGGCGGGCGCGGCATCGGCCCGGCGATCGGATTCATGGGCGCGCTCTCACTGCCCGCGCTCGTCGCGTTCATCGCCGTCGCGCTCGCCGGCATTGTGCTCAAGGCGATCCCGCAGTCGATCGCGCTCGCCCTGATCGGCGCCCCTCTGGCGGCGCTCGTGGCGGCCGACAGAAGCTCCGTCGTCCTCGGTCTCGCGCTCCTTTCGGTCGCCGTGCTGTTGAAGCGGCTGCTGGCGAACGCTGCGCCAGACCCCGCGTACCCGCGGCCGCAGGTCTGGCTCACGCGGCTCGTCTACGACCGCGACGACCCCGACCGCGACGCCTGGGTGCGCCGCAACCTCGAGCCATCGATGCGCCGGTAGCCGTGGCGTCCGCTACACTACCGCGTCACGCCCGGAAGCCCGGACCGGCCCGCATGCGCCACCTGAACGCTGCGTCCGCACGTACGCATCGGGCTATCACGGCCCGCTGGCTCTGGCTCTGCGCACTGCTCTTCGCGGCGATCCTGCCTGCCGCCTGCGCCGGTGCGGGCGCGACGAAGACGCCGACTCCCGCGGTCACCGCGACCGTCGCGACGCCAACGCCCGCCGGTCCGACCGCGACGCCGACGCCCGACCCGGCCGTGCTGCTCCGGGACGGCGGCATCGCCATCATCCAGACGGCGTACCGGCGCCTGCTCGACGAGTACATCAACCCGCCCGACGGCGCCGCGCTCCTCGAGGCCGCGTGGGCCGCCGCCGCGCAGAAGGCGCGCGCCCTCGGCGCCGCGGTGCCCGCCGCTCCGCGCCTCAGCGGCGACGGCGCCGCCGACCTGACCGCGTTCAGCGCCGCCTACGTGCGCATGACGGCCTCCCTCGCCGATGCGAATGACGTGCGCTTCGCCGCTATCAGCGCCATGGCGAGCAGCCTCCACGACTGCCATACCTTCTTCCTCAACCCCGTCGCCAGCGACACCGTCGTCGGCTCGCGCGAGGGCAAGGGCTCCGTCGGCATCGGCGTCGAGCTCGCCAGCGTGCCGCCGCTCGTGACCGAGGTGATCCCCGGCAGCCCTGCCGCCCTCGCCGGCGTGCGCGTGGGCGACCGCATCGCATCGATCGACGGCGCCGACGCGTCGGCGATGGGCCCGGCGGCCGCCTTCGACCTGATCAACGGCGTGGAGGGCACGACGGTGCGCCTCCAGTTGCGCCGCCCCGGCGCGAGCGCCCCGATCGACCTCACGATGCAGCGCCAGCGGGTCGTGCCGCCGAACATCGAGTCGCGCGTCCTGCCGGGCGGGATCGGCTACGTGCGTGTGCGGGAGTTCATCGATGGCGGCATCGCGACGGGGCTCCGCGACGCGCTCGCCGCGTTCGGCGCGCAGGGCGTCACGAAGTGGATCATCGATATCCGGGACAATCCCGGCGGCCGTCTCGACGTCGACGCGATCAGCCTCTTCGTGAAGGACGGCGTGATCGTCCGCGACCGCGGCCGCGACGGCAAGCCCCAGAACGTGCGGGCCGACGGCAAGGTGCTGCCCGCGTTGCGCCCGATGGTGCTGCTCGTCAATCGCGGCACCGGCTCGGTCGCCGAGGTGTTCGCGGCGGCCCTCCAGGAGTACCACGCCGCCTACGTGATCGGTGCGACGACGAACGGGTGCGCCGGCTACACCGACCTGCGCCCGCTCGGCGACGGCTCCTCGCTCGCCGTCACCACCAACGTGAACCAGGGTCCCCTCACCGGCAAGCCGCTGAACGGCGTTGGCGTCATCCCCGACGAGCCCGTCGCCCGTACGTCGGCGGATATCGCCGCCGGCCGCGACCCCCAGCTCGCTGCCGCCATCGCGCACCTGGAAGGGATCCGCGGCTGACCGCCGCGCGCGCACGCGGAGGCACACTCACCCTGCACTTCGTCCGTCACGGCGAGACGACGTGGAACGCCGCGCGCCGCATCCAGGGCCAGCTCCCTGACGTGCCCCTCAGCGACCTCGGCCGCGAGCAGGCGCGCGAAATCGCCGCCGCGCTCGCGGACACCCGCGCCGCCGCCGTCTATTCGAGCGACCTGCGGCGCGCGCTCGACACCGCGCGCCCCATCGCCGACCGCCTGCGCCGCCCCCTCGTCGAGGAGCCGGCCCTGCGCGAGCGAGACTTCGGCGTCCTGCAGGGACGCCTCTACGCCGTCGTCATGGACGAGCTGCGCGCGGCGTGGAGCGACCCCGACAGCCGCCCGCACGGCGCCGAGTCCTGGCGCGACGTTTACGCCCGCGTCGCCCGTTTCCTCGACGGCCTGCGCGCAGCCCCGCCCGGCCGCGAGCTGATCCTCGTCACCCACGGCGGCACCCTGAACGTCGCCGCTGCCTGCCTCGCCGGCGCCCCAGTCGAGGACATGCAGTGGCAGCAAATCGACAACTGCGCCGTCATCACCCTCCCTCTGCCGCTCGACTGACGGGCGTCACGGCCGTTGCACCCTGTCCTGCTTCCCACCTCTAACCTCTAACATCCAACCGCCAACAACGCACCATCTGCGCCCATCCGTGGATCGCCCCACCCCGCACCGTATACTCGACGCATGCCCTTCGACCCGGCGTTCGCCACGATCTTCCCGCGCACGACCGCGGTCCGCGGCGGCCGCCTCAGCATCGGCGGCTGCGACGCGCAGGAGCTGACGCGCCGGTTCGGCTCGCCGCTCTACGTCTTCGACGAGACCGAGGTGCGCGAGACCTGCCGCGAATACATCGCCGCCTTCACGTCGCGCTATCCCGGCACCGAGATCGCCTACGCCTCGAAGGCCTACCTCAGCCGCTGGATGGCGGCCATCGCGCGCGAGGAGGGCATCGGCCTCGACATCGTCTCCGGCGGCGAGCTGGCGGTGGCGATGTCCGCCGGCTTCCCCGCGGCGCGCTGCCACTTCCACGGCAACAACAAGGGCGAAGACGAGCTGCGCGAGGCGCTCGATGCCGGCGTTGGCCACGTGATCGTCGATAACTTCTACGAGCTCGAGATGGTGGCGCGCCTGTCGCGGGCGATGGGCCGCGCGCAGCCGATCATCCTGCGCCTGTCGCCCGGCGTCGATGCGCACACGCACGCCAAGACGACGACCGGCACGCTCGACACGAAGTTCGGCCTGCCGGTCAGCACCGGCGCCGCCGGACAGGCCGTCGTCGAGGCGATGCGGCTCGACGGCGTCGCGCTCGTCGGCCTGCACTGCCACCTTGGCTCGCCGCTCTTCTCGCTGGCGCCGTACGACGAAGCCAACGCCGTGATGCTCGCGTTCGCCGCGGAGATGCGCGCGAAACATGGCTTCGAGCTGCGCGTCTACAGCCCCGGCGGCGGCTTTGCCGCCCAGTACGTGCGCGAGAAGCCCGCGCCGCCGGTCGAGGCGTACGCCGACGCCATCGTCTCCTCGTTCCTGCGCCACTGCGACGCGCACCGTCTGCCGCGCCCGCGCCTCTTCGTCGAGCCCGGCCGCTCGCTCGTCGCGCGCGCCGGCGTCGCGCTCTACACCGTCGGCGCACGCAAGGAGGTCGAGGGCCTCCGCACCTGGGTGTCGGTGGACGGTGGCATGGCGGACAACATCCGCCCCGCCATCTACGACGCGAAGTATGAAGCCGTCGTCGTCAACCGCGCCGGCGACGAGCCGTCCGAGACCGTCACCATCGCCGGCAAGTACTGCGAGTCCGGCGACCTGCTCGTACGTGACGCACGGCTGCCGCGCACCGAGCCCGGCGACGTCATCGCCCTCCCGGCGTCCGGCGCCTACAATCTGACGATGGCGAGCAACTACAACATGGCGCTGAGGCCCGCCGTGGTGGTGGTCCGCGACGGGACGGCGCGCCTCATCCGCCGGCGCGAGACCTACGCCGACCTGCTCGCGACGGACGTCTATGGAGAGTAACGCCAGTCGTCGTCCTGCGGTCCGTTACCGGCGCGTTGCTGTTGGCCGTTTGCTGGTTGCTGTCGTTCGCGATCGGGCCCCAAGCGCGAGTCAACGCTGATGCCCGGACACCCGCCAACGCTGCACATCCTGATCACCTTCGCGCTCGAGCCCGCGCTCGTCGAGCGCATCCGCGCCGTCGACCCCGAACGCATTGAGGTCGATGTGCTGGGGCGCGACCAGCGCCAGCTCCTGCGCGGCTTCCGCTACCCGAGCGAGCGCGAGCGCGCCGCCGTCGCCGCGGGCCTGCAGGGCGCCTTCTCGCGCGCCGATGTCGTCTTCGGCTTCTGGGGCGCTGAGCTGCACGAGGCGTTCACGGGCCTCGGCTCGATCGCCGAGGTCGCGCCGCGCCTGAAGTGGGTCCAGCTCACCAGCGCCGGCGCGGACCGCCTGCTCAATAGCGGCATGATCGAGGGCGGCATCGTCGTCACCACCGTCAGCGGCCTGCACGCGACGCCGATCGGCGAGTACGTGCTCTGCGTGATGCTGATGTTCGCCAAGGGCGCGCCGGGCTTCCTGCGCGCGCAGGCTCGCCATGAGTGGCTGCGCTACATGCCGCGCGAGCTGCGCGGCGCCACGGTGGGCGTCGTCGGCATGGGCCACATCGGCGAGGAGGTCGCGCGCCTGTCGAAGGCGTTCGGCTGCCGGGTGGTGGCGACGCGGCGCTCCGTGACGCAGCCCGCGACGGACGGCCTCGCCGACGAGCTGTTGCCGCCCTCCGCCCTCCACCGCCTCCTCGCCCAGAGCGATTACGTCGTGCTCGCCGTGCCGCTCACCGGGGAGACCCGCGGCCTGATCGGCGAGGCGGAGCTGCGCGCGATGAAGCCTTCAGCGGTGCTGGTCAACATCGCGCGCGGCCCCGTCGTCGATGAGCCGGCGCTGATCGCGGCCCTGCGGGAGGGGCGCATCGCCGGCGCCGCGCTCGATGTCTTCGAGCGGGAGCCGCTGTCCGCGGACAGCGCGCTCTGGGACATGGACAATGTGGTCGTCTCGCCGCACATCTCCGGCGGCACCGAGATCTAAAACGAGCGCGCGGTGGGCATCTTCGCCGACAACCTCCGCCGCTACCTGCGGGGCGAGCCCCTTCGCAATGTCGTCGACCCGGCCCGTGGATACTAATCCGCGGATGCACGTCGACCAGGACCGAAGAGGACCATCGACCGGCGGCCGGCGGCCGTTCGACCTCTCGATCGAGTGCGCGTCTGACGACGCCGGCGTCGCCCTTTCGGTCGGTGGGGCCGTATCCGAGAGCACGACGTGGTCCGCGCACCAGACGCAGTCCGTCACGCTCCTGCCGAACATCGATGCGCTGCTGACATCGGCCGGCCGGACCAAGCGTGACATCGGCGCGGTGTTCGTCGACATCGGCCCCGGCGGCTACGCAGGGCTGCGCGTCGGCGTCAGCGTCGCGAAGGCGCTCGCCCACGCCCTCGCCGTGCCGCTCGCCGGCATCGGCCGGCTCGAGCTCGATGCGTGGCTCGTCGCCGGCGAAGCCGCCGGCCGCCGCATCGTCGCCGTGCACCGGGCCGGGCGGGGCGACTTCGCGTGGGCGGCCTACCACGTCGATGGCGCCGCCCCGCGCGAGGAGTCGCCGCCGCGCATCGACACGCAGGACGCGCTCGCCGCGGCGCTCCGCCCGCACGACATCCTTACCGGCGACGTCGACGAGACGCTCGCCGCCGCCGCCCGCGCCGCCGGCACGCCGGTCGCCGCTCCCGCCGCGCATCGCGTCGTCGCCCTCGCGGCGCTCGGCCGCCGGCGCCTCGACGCCGGCTCCGCCGATGATCCTGCGGCCCTCGTGCCCTTATACTTGCGCGGGCCTGCCATCGGCCCCCCGCGCGCGTAGCTGCTTGCGCTTCGTGCGGATGCTGAGTTCTTGGTTCTAGGTTCTTCGTAGAAGGAGCACCCCTTGGAGCGCACGCTCGTCCTCATCAAGCCCGACGCCATGCAGCGCGGCCTCGCCGGCGAGATCATTTCGCGCCTCGAGCGCCGCGGCCTGAAGATCGTCGGCATCCGCATGCTCAGGATGACGAAGCCGCTCGCGAAGAAGCACTACGCCGAGCACGAGGGCAAGCCGTTCTTTCCCGGCCTCGTCGACTACATCAGCTCTTCGCCGATCATTGCCGCTGTGTTCGAGGGGCCGGACGCCATCGCCGCCACGCGCCAGACCATGGGTGCGACGTCGCCCACCGAGGCAGCGCCCGGCAGCATCCGCGCGGACTTCGGCCTGCAGAAGGGGCGCAACCTCACCCACGCATCCGACTCGCCTGCCAGCGCGAAGCGCGAGATCGCGCTCTTCTTCGGCGATGCGCCGCCCATCGCCTGGCCGCGCGATACCGACCGCTGGAGCTTCGAGTAGGGGCGCTGGGGCGGCTTCGCCCGAGCCGCGTTCCCGCGTCGTGGCGAGGCGCTTCAGCTCCGTGGTGCGGCGTGCGCCGGACGCCCGTGCGGCGCGACCGCATCGTAGGGGCCCTGCGTGCCGCGCCCACCGTCGTGCTCGCTGCCGGGCTCACAACGCCAGCTTGAAGCCTTCGTACCCCGCGACGAACCCCAGCCGCTCGTAGAACCGGTGCGCGTCCGTCCGCCGTTTGTTGCTCGTGAGCTGCACGCGCGAACAGCCGCGCCGCCGCGCCTCCGCGATCGCCCAGCGCATCATCGCCGTCCCGAGGCCGTGTCCGCGGAGCGGCACGTCAACCACGACCGCCTCCACCTGCGCCACGCTCGCCCCGACGTGCATGAGCCCCGCGATGATCGTCAATTGAAACGTGCCGGCGATGCGCCCGTCCAGCTCCGCCACCATCACGTCGTTGTGCGGGTCGGCCTCGATGGCCGCGAACGCGTCGGCGTAGGCCCGCGGCAGCGGCGGCCCGAGGACCTCGCGCTCCTCACCGTCGAGTGACTCCTGCTGCAGCAGCTCAACGATGCGTGGCAGGTCCGCCGCCACCGCGCGCCGGATCACCAGCCGCGGCACGATCTCCTCTGACACGATCCACGACGTCATTGCGCCGCACCCTCCGCGATCCACGCTGTGAACCATGAGCGATGAACCATGAACCGCGCCAGGGCCGACGCTGCCCGGTCGACGCTCGGGTACACCGCCAGCCGCGCGTCCGTCAGCCGCCGCCGCCCGCCCTCGACGGCGCGCCACTTCGTCTCGTCCGGCGAGTCCGCTGGTCCCAGCACGAACGCCAGCGGCTTCCGCGCCTGCCGTCCGATCGCCGCGAAGCGGTCGACGAGGTGCGCCATCCGCTCGATCGCGTCCGGGCGCCCGAGCACCCAGTCCTCACCGACGTTCGCGATCAGCGCGTCGAACGCCGGGCTATCCAGCATCATCTCCAGTACGCGCGCGCCCGACACCGCGCTCCCCGCGAGGATCGACTGGTCCACCGGGTTGTCCACCCAGTCCGCCAGGTCGGGCGCCTTCTCGCGCAGCGTCGCCCGGATTGCATCGGGCAGCTTCGGCACGCGCAGCCCCGCCTCCTCGCACACGTCCGCCGACTGCACCGCCCGCCCGCCGCCGCCGCCGACCACCCCGACCGACGCCCGCCCGTCGCCACCCGTCTGTTGTCTGTCGTCTGTTGTCCGTCGTGCGTCGCGAAGGAACGCAAACGCCACCAGCATATCGATCAGCTCGTCGAAGGTGTCCACCTCCACCGCTCCAGCCTGCCGTAGCACCGCGCTCCACACCTGGCGCCGGCCCGCCAGCGCCGCCGTGTGCGACGCCGCCGTGCGTGAGCCGGCGCCCGTGCGCCCGCCCTTCAGCACGACGACCGGCTTCGCCCGCGCGCAGCGACGCAGCGCGTCGAGCAGCCGCCGCCCGTCCGCCGTGCCTTCGATGTAGGCGCCGATGACGCGCGTCTCCGCGTCGTCCGCCAGGTAGTCGAGGAAGTCCGCCTCGCTCAGGTCCAGCGCGTTCCCGTAGCTGACCACCTTGCTGAACCGCAGCCCGCGCGCCGCGCCGTGCAGCATCAGCTCCACCGAGTTGTTGCCGCTCTGCGAGATGAACGCGACGTCGCCTGGCTCGCGCGGCAGGTCCGGCCGGAACGCCATCCCGTGCGACGCGTCGTACACCCCCATGCAGTTCGGGCCGATGATCCGGATGCCCGCCGTCGCCGCCCGCTCTTTCACCTCGCGCTCGAGCGCCACCCCCTCCGCCTTGCCGGTCTCGCCGAAGCGCCCCGTGAACAGGTGCAGCACCCGCACGCCCTTCGCGCGGCTCTCATCGATCAGCGCCAGCACCCCGTCGGCCGGGATGCACGAGATCACGTACTCGACCTCACCCGGCACCGCCGAGAGCGACGGGTACGCCGGCAGTCCGGCGATCTCGGCCGCCCGCGGGTTGATCGGGTACACCGGCCCGCGGAAACCGAAGTCGACCAGCGACCGCACGTAGTCGTGCCCCGGGCTGTCGACCTTGGACGACGCCCCCACGACCGCCACGCTCCCCGGCCGAAACACCGCGTCCGTTAGCCCTTCGCCCATACGCGCGAGTCTACGTGAGCGCGCGCGATGGGGGAATGCGGGGGCGTTGCAACGGCGGCGCACCGGGGAGCCCGGCGGGGACCGGCACGCTGCAAGGCGAGGCGTGTACGGCATCACGGCGCGCCGTACGTGGCCCCCTGCCTCCTACCCCCTCATCTCCCGCTTTTCCCTCCCCGATTCCCCTGATTCCCGCCGCCACCCGCCTTTCACCGGGTGCGTACACCTATGGTTCGCCACGCCGCCGCCGATAAGGATATGGGGACGTAGGACGCCGCACCCGAGGGCTCGGCGTGCCCACGCATCCCCGGCAGGGACGCAGGCAAGCAGGACGGAGGCGCACAGTGTCGACGCTCACGGCAGACAAGCGGCGCGTCATCTCGACGGGCAGCGTCGAGATCGACAAGAAGATGGGCGGCGGCATCCCCGAGGGTTCGCTGATCCTCATCGAAGGTCAGTCCAACGCCGGCAAGAGCGTCGTCACGCAGCAGCTCACCCACGGGGCGCTCAACGGCGGCTTCCGCTGCGCCATGTACACGACGGAGAACACGCCCCGCAGCCTCTTCCGCCAGATGACCAGCCTGAGCCTGGACGTCACCGACTTCTTCCTGCTCGGCGCCCTCAACGTCTACCCCGTCCCCGCCGCCATGAGCGAGGATCAGGCGACGCTCGCGTTCGACAGGATGCTCCACCACCTCGGCCGGCTCCACGGCCGCTACGACGTCATCTTCATCGACTCGCTCACCTCCTTTGTCTCCCAGGTGCCCCAGGCCGCCACGCTGCGCTTCCTGACGTCTGTCAAGGAGTACTGCGACCAGAACATGACCATCTTCTTCACCCTTCACTCCCACGCGTTCGAGGAGGCCATGTTCATGCGCATGCGCTCGCTGTGCGACGCCCACCTCAGGCTGCGGGTCGAGGAGATGCGCGACCAGCTCATGAAGGTGCTCGAGGTCGCCAAGGTGCGCGGGGCGGAAAAGTCCACCGGCAACATCATCAGCTTCGATGTCGAGCCCGGCCTCGGCATGCGCATCATCCCTGTCTCGACGGCGAAGGCCTGACGCACATGCCGCAGCGCCTCCCCTTCGAGGTCACGCAGCCGGCCGAAGACCACCGCAACGGCGGTGCGCAGCAGTGCCCCATCCACAACCTGCTGTCCCCCGACCTTCGGGCCGAGGCCGACCGGGCGCCGCACCTCATGTCGTACCTGCACAGCGTGCCGATGTCAGAGTACGGTGTGCCCGACTACTACCCGCAAATCTCGCGCAAGATGGGCGACATCAAGGACCCGAACCTCATCTACCCGGTGGGCAACAACTCCTTCGTCCACATCTTTCCCGACGCCGCCGAGGCGCGGAACTTCTACATCGCCATCGAGCCGTCCACTGGCCGCCTCGGCGATCTCGTCGAAGAAATCGAGTACCGCCTCCTCGACTTCGTCGAGCTGCTTGCCGACGCCACCAGCCCGGAGGAGAAGACGGAGGTCATCCTCCGCGCCATCGAAGACAGTTGCGAGGTGACGGATCGCGGCCCGGCACCCGCGCCTGTGCCATCCCCCGTCGCCGCGGGAGAGGCCGGCTTTCTCAAGCTCCCGTTCGCCTCGAAGTCGTCCCCCAAGACCGGCGGCAAGCTCAGGGTCACTGCCGACGAGATGGAGAGCCTGAAGTACATGGTGATCCGCGACAAGATCGGCATGGGGCCGCTCGAACCGCTGATCAGCGACGAGTGGATCGAGGACATCAGTTGCAGCGGCCTCGGCCCCGTCTACATCGAGCACAAGGTCTTCAAGGGCCTCAAGAGCAGCATCTGCTTCGACACCCACGAGGAGCTCGACGACTTCGTCCTCAAGCTCGCCGAGAAGATGAAGAAGCCCGTCACCTTCCGCAACCCGATCGTCGATGCCACCCTCCCCGACGGCTCGCGCATCAACATCGTCTACGGCGGCGACGTCTCGAAGAACGGCTCGAACTTCACCATCAGGAAGTTCATGGGTATCCCGCTCAGCATCATCGACATCTGCGAGAGCGGCATGCTCACCTACCAGATGGCCGGCTACCTCTCGCTCATCGTCGAAGAGGGCATGAACTTCTTCGTCTCCGGCGAGACCGCCTCCGGCAAGACGACGCTGATGAACGCGCTGACGACCTTCGTCTCCCCCTCCGCCAAGATCGTCAGCATCGAGGACACCCCCGAAGTCCAGGTCCCCCACCCCAACTGGACGCGCGAGGTCGTCCGCGGCCAGATGAGCCAGGCCGGGGGCGCCGTCGACATGTTCAGTCTGCTCAAGGCCGCCCTCCGCCAACGCCCCAACGAGATCATCATCGGCGAGATCCGCGGCGAGGAGGGGAACATCGCCTTCCAGGCGATGATGACCGGGCACGCCGTCTGCGCCACGTTTCACGCCGCCACCGTCGAGAAGCTCATCCAGCGCGTCACCGGCGCCCCGATCAGCGTGCCCCGCACCTACGTCGATAACCTCAACGTCGTCATCATCGCCAGCGCCGTACGCCTCCCCAGCGGCAAGATGGCCCGCCGCATCATCAGCATCTCCGAGATCATCGGTTACGACCCGGTCAGCAGCTCGTTCTCCTTCGTCGAGATCTTCCGCTGGAACCCGACCGAAGACATCTTCGAGTTCACGGGCAACCTCAACAGCTACCTGCTCGAGCAGCGCATCGCTCCCGCGCGCGGCCTCTCCGAAAAGCGCCGCCGCGAGATCTACAAGGAAGTGGACCGCCGCGGCGCGCTCTTGCAGAAGCTCAGTGAGTCCGGCGTCAGCAACTTCTACGAGCTCTTCAAGCTCCTCTCCAAGGCCCAGCGCCAGGGCCTCTTCTAGCCCCGCGGTCCGCGCCGATCGCGGCAGTGGAGGACAGCCGGCCCCGGCTGTCCCTCCCGCCGAAGCCCGGTCCGCGAGTCGCTGCCTCCATCTGCGGCCGGACGGCTGCCACCGCGCCGTCCGCCCTCCGGCCAGCGCATACGATGATCGCCCGGCTGTGGCGCACCGGATGCCCGTTCACACGACATAACGATGACGTCCCACCTAAGGGGCGCCCCTGAGCCTGCCGATACTCACGCGGAGCGCGCCACGGGCGCGGCGCGCAGCATCGAGGGGGTAGGCGCGATGGGTCTGCTGAAGAAGAAGCCCGCTGAGGACGAAACCGCGCCATCGGCCGCCGAGGTGGGACCGGTCGCCGTGGCCGACGACCCCACGCCCGTTCCGGACGCGCCGCCAGCCGAAGGAAACGCCGCCGTCGCCGAGCCAGCTTCGGACGACGAAGCGGAAGCAGGGCCCGCCGCAAGCGGCGCCGACGCCCTCCTGAACATGTTCCAGACCACGCAGGCCGAGGGCGACGACCGCGAGGTCCTGCTCAAGATGGCCGGGGACGTCGAGCTCACCGACCTGGTCGACGAGATGGGCACCGTCGCCGCCGCGCTGGACATCGGCGCGCCGTCCGCGGCCTGAGGTCCGCGCGGCGGCAACGCCCGGAGGCGGTTCGTTGTTGTTTGACAGTCCGCGGGTTCCTCGATACCATGCGGCGTGAAGCCTGCCAGCCGGCAGGTCTCTCTTTGTCCGTGGAGGAAGCCGTGTACGCCGTTGTCCGTACCGGGGGCAAGCAGTACCGCGTCCAGGAAGGGCGCAGCGTCCGCGTCGAGCGCCTCGCGGGCGAGCCGGGCGAGACCATCGAGCTGACGGATGTGCTGCTCATGGGCGAGGGCGACCACGTCACGATCGGCGCACCGACCATCGCGGGCGCCCGCGTCCTCGGCACCATCGCTGGACAGGGGCGCGCGAAGAAGATCATCGTCTTCCGCTACAAGTCCAAGACGCGCTCGCGGAAGAAGACCGGCCACCGCCAGCACTACACCGAGATCCGCGTCGACGACATCCTCGCCGCGGGCCAGCAGCCGAAGCCGAAGCAGGCGCCCGAAGCCGCCGCGCCGGCCGAGACCGAGGCGGCGCCGAAGCGAGGCCGCCGCAAACCCCGCAGCGAGACGGCCGCGCCCGAAGCGGCCGCAGCCGCCGAAGGGTCGGCCGGAGCAGCAGCGCCCGATGCTGCTGCCGCCGACGCGCCGCCCACCAGGCCCAGGCGCATCCGCAAGAAGGCAGAGTAAGCGATGGCACACAAGAAAGGCGTCGGCAGCTCCCGCAACGGCCGTGACAGCAACTCCCAGCGGCTTGGCGTGAAGCGCTCCGACGGGCAGGCCGTCCGCTCCGGGACGATCATCCTGCGCCAGCGCGGCACCCGCGTGCACCCCGGCCGCAACGTCGGCGTCGGCCGCGACCACACGCTCTACGCGCTCGTCGATGGTCACGTGCGCTTCGAGCCGTACGCCAAGGGCCGCCGCAAGCAGGCCAGCGTCTACCCGGTCGTAGCCGAAGCCGCCACCGCGCAATCGTAGGGGCGCTGCTTGCCGCGCCCTGTACCCGGGGGCGCTCCACGCCGCCGTATGGCGACGGTCAACGAGAGAAGACACAGAGAGCTCACCATATGAAGGCCAACATTCACCCCAAGTACGTCGAAGCCACCGTCCACTGCGCCTGCGGCAACGCCTGGCAGACCCACGCGACGAAGGCGGACCTCCATGTCGAGATCTGCAGCAACTGCCACCCGTTCTTTACCGGCCAGCAGCGCATCGTCGACACCGCCGGCCGCGTCGAGCGCTTCAACAAGCGCGTCGCACGCACCGCCGAAGCGCAGGCGAAGAAGACGGAGAAGAAGCCCAAGGCCTGACCGTCAGCCCGCCCGCCGGCGCCGCGCACTTCGTACGGCCGCTGGCCGCCGCATCCGTCGCGCCGCGCTCCGGTAAGCTGTGCGCATGGATCCGCTGCACGGCTACCCGCGCCCCCAGCTCGAGCGCGACGCGTGGACATCGCTCGACGGCGCGTGGCAGTTCGCCTTCGACGACGCCGCGCGCTGGCGCGATCCCGGCGACGTCGTCTGGGACCGCGAGATCCGGGTACCGTTCGCGCCCGAGACGCCGGCAAGCGGCATCGCCGACACCGCCTTCCACCCCGTCTGCTGGTACCGCCGCACGTTCGATGCGCCACCCGCCGCCCCTGCCGAGCGCGTCGTGCTCCACTTCGGCGCTGTCGATCATGATGCGGCGGTCTGGGTCAACGGCCGCGCCGTCGCACGCCACGAGGGCGGCTACACGCCGTTCAGCGCCGACATCACGCAGCACCTGCGTGGGGACGGTGTGCAGACGGTGGCCGTACGCGCGGCCGATGACCCGCACGACCTCGCGAAGCCGCGTGGCAAGCAGGACTGGCAGCTCGCACCCCACGCTATCTGGTATCCCCGCACCAGCGGCATCTGGCAGACCGTCTGGATCGAGCGCCTGCCCGCGGCCGCGGTCTCCTCGCTGCGCTGGACGCCCGACGTCGCGCGCTGGGAGATCGCGTTCGATGCGAGGGTCGATGACGCGCCGCGCGATGGCCTGCGCCTGCGCGTCGAGCTTCGGGTCCGTGACCGGCTCCTCGCCGACGACACATACGCCGTGCTGGAGGGTGAAGTCTCGCGGCGCATCGCCCTGCCCGACCCGGGCATCGGCGACGCCCGCGCGGCGCTGCTCTGGAGCCCGTCCAGCCCGACCCTGATCGATGCGCGCGTCACGGTGCTCGATGCCGCGGGCAACGCGCTCGACCGTGTGCGAAGCTACACCGCGATCCGCAGCGTCACTATCGACGGCGGCGCGTTCCTGCTCAACGGCGATCCGTACCGGCCGCGCATGGTGCTCGACCAGGGCTACTGGCCCGAGTCCGGCCTCACCGCCCCGTCCGACGGCGCGCTCCGCCGCGACGTCGAGCTGGCGAAAGCGATGGGCTTCAATGGCGTCCGTAAGCACCAGAAAATCGAAGACCCCCGCTACCTCTCCTGGGCGGACCGCCTCGGGCTGCTCGTGTGGGAAGAGATGCCGAGCGCCTATCGCTTCACGCCGCGCGCCGTCGCGCGCCTCACGCGCGAGTGGCTCGCCGCCGTCGAGCGCGACTACAGCCACCCCTGCATCGTCGCCTGGGTGCCGTTCAACGAGTCGTGGGGCGTCCCGGGCATGACGTCGGACGCCGCGCAGCGCGACGCGGTGCGTGCGCTCTACCGGCTGACGAAGTCGCTCGACCCCACGCGGCCCGTGATCGACAACGACGGATGGGAGCACGTCGCCACCGACATCATCACCGTCCACGACTACGAGACCGACCCCGACGCTCTCGAGCGCCGCTACGGCACCGCCGGCGGCCCGCCGGACGTCGGCCCGCACGGCCACCGCCTGACCCTGGACGGCTTTCGCCCGGATGGCCGGCCGGTCATGCTCAGCGAGTTCGGCGGCATCGCCTGGTCCAATGACCCGGATCGCACCTGGGGCTACGCGCGCGTCCATTCCTCCGAGGACCTCGCCGCGCGCTACGAGGGGCTCCTCCGCGCCGTCCATGCTGTGCCTTCCTTCGCCGGCTTCTGCTACACCCAATTCGCCGACACCTACCAGGAGGCGAACGGCCTGCTCTTCGCCGACCGCACGCCGAAGTTCCCGCTCGCGCAGATGAAGGCGATCACCCGCGGACGGTGAGGCGCGCTACACTCCGCGCATGCGGCTTATCGTGCTTTCCTTGCTCGTTGCCGTGCTCATCGTGGTCGTAACGCTCTCGGCAGCGGCGCTCGTGCTCTGGCGCAGCGTCGGCCCCGACGACAGGGCGCTGCTCAAGCGCATCCACCGCCTGCCCGTGCGCCGCAAGCTGCGGCTCGCCGGCGCGTTGATGCGCGACCGGCGCATCCCGCTGCGCCTGCGCGCCATCCCGCCGGGGCTCGTGCTCTACCTCGCCTCGCCGCTCGACCTGATCCCCGACTTCATTCCGGTCGTGGGCCTGCTCGATGATGCGCTCGTGGGGATCGTCGGCATCGGCCTGCTCGTCCGCTTCACGCCGCGGGGCGTACTCGATGAGCAGATCTCCCGCCTCGAACAGTGACGCGCCCGTACCTGGCTTCGCTCCTAGCCGGAGGAGCGGCCGCCGAGCAGGCTGTTCCCTTCGACGAAGCGTGCGAGCAGCGCCCCCAGGAGGTACAGCCCGAGGATCGGGATCGCGACGACGATCGGCGTCACCGGGTTGAGCGACGGCGCCAGGAACGACGCCACCACCACCGAGAGTACGACCGCGTAGCGCCACCACTTCATCAGCCGCCGCGACGTGACGAGCCCCGCCTTCGCGAGCCCCATGATGATCAGCGGCGTCTCGAATATCAGCCCCGTCATCATGAGGATGCGCGTCACGCTGTTGATGTATGTGGTGACACCGATCGTCGGCTGCACGTCGGCGGAGTCGGACGTGAGCATGAAGTTGAGGAGGCGCGGCAGCTCGACGTAGTACGCGAAGACGACGCCGGCGAGGAACATGAGCGAGCCGCCGCCCACAACGCCGAAGAGCCAGCGCCGCTCCGTCTTCGTCAGCCCCGGTGCGATGAACGCGAGCACCTGGTAGATGATCACCGGCATCGCGATCGCGATCCCGAGCAGCAGCGACACGCGGAAGTACGTGCTCCAGTAGTCGAGCAGCGCGAACTGGTGCAGCTTGAAGCCCGGGAGCTGCTGCTGCGCCGGCACGACGAGATAGTGGAATACGTACGTCGTCAGCGGCCAGATCGAGCCGGCGATGCCCACGACCACCGCCAGCACGCTCACGATCACACGGCGCCGCAGCTCGCGCAGGTGCTCGATCAGCGGTAGTACTTTGCTCTCGCTGTCCCGTGGCGCGTCCATCGTCGGTGCCTGTGCCATCGTGCTTCACGGTAGCAACCCGCATCGGCGGATGCGTTCGAAGAGTCCAAGGCTCACCCGCGATGGGTCGCCGTACGTCTCCCGCCGGGTTGGCAGCGCCGGGGCGTGTACCGGCGGCGGCGGCCGCACGCCGGTTGCGCCCGCCTTGCGCCCCGATCTACAATTGTTGATGTAATCACTTAACTTTCCGGAGAATCCCGCCAGAGACCCGATATGCGTATCTCTACCAAGGGCGACTACGGCGTCCGCGCCCTCATCGAGCTGGCCCACCACTACGGCGAGGGCCCCATCCAGAGCGCCGAGATCGCCGCCCGTCAGCGCATTCCCGAGCCCTACCTCGACCAGCTCCTGACGACGCTGCGCAAGGCCGGCTTCATCCGCAGCGTCCGCGGCCCGCAGGGCGGCCACGCGCTGCTGCTGCGCCCGGAGGAGATCCGCCTGAGCGACGTCATCCGCGCCCTCGAGGGCTCGCTCTCTCCGGTGTCGCACCTGCACGACGAGGGCTACCAGTGCCGCGCCGCCCACGAGGTCTGGCACGACGTCGAAGAGGCGACGCAGCAGATCCTCGACGGCGTGACGATCGGCGCCCTCGCCGCGCGTGAGCGCGAGTACGACCGCGCGGGAGCCCGCTATGCCATCTGACACCAGCGCCACGTCCGTCCGGGAAGCCGCCATCGCCGGCAGCGTGCTGGACCTCATCGGCAACACGCCGCTCGTGCGGCTCTCCCGCATCGCGCCGCCCGGCGGGCCGGAGATCCTGGGCAAGATGGAGTCGCTGAACCCGGCCGGCAGCGTCAAGGACCGCATCGCCCTGGCGATGATCGAGGATGCCGAGGCGCGCGGCGTGCTCAAGCCCGGCGACACGATCGTCGAGCCGACGTCCGGCAACACCGGCATCGGCCTGGCGATGGTCGCCGCGGTCAAGGGCTACAAGCTCGTGCTGACCATGCCCGAGGACATGAGCGTCGAGCGGCGCCGGCTGCTCGGCCGCTTCGGCGCGCAGCTCATCCTGACGCCGGCGATCGAGGGCATGAGCGGCGCCGTGTTCGCCGCGCAGGAGCTGAGCGAGCAGAAGGGTGCGTTCTACATGCCCCAGCAGTTCAACAACCCGGCCAACCCCGAGGTCCACCGCCGCACCACCGCGCGCGAGATCCTGCGCGCCACGGGCGGCCGGCTCGATGCGTTCGTCGCCGGCGTCGGCACCGGCGGCACGATCACCGGCGTCGGCGAGGTCCTGAAGCAGGAGCTGCCGGGCGTGCTCGTCGTCGCCGTCGAGCCGGCCCGCTCGCCCGTGCTGAGCGGCGGCAAGGCGGGCATGCACGGCATTCAGGGCCTCGGTGCCAGTTTCGTGCCGGGCGTGCTGAACCGCGACGCGTACGACGAGCTGGTCGAGGTGAAGGATGAGGACGCGTACGCGATCACCAGCCGCCTCACGCGCGAGGAGGGGCTGCTCGTTGGCATCTCCTCCGGCGCCAACGTCTGGGCGTCGCTCCGCGTCGCGAAGAAGCTCGGGCCCGGCACGCGCGTCGTGACGATGCTCTGTGATACCGGCGAGCGCTACCTGAGTGTTAGCCTTTAATGCGGACCGCAGCAATGAAACGGGAGACCAGCATGGACCACGGACACCTGCACATCGATAGGGCGAGCGGGGACATCGACCCCGCGTCGCGCGCCGCCCATCCCGCAGCGAGCACCGCGCATCGCGTTTCCGCCGGAGGCCCCATGGCGATCTCCGTCTACATACCGACGCCGTTTCGCAAGCTGACCGGCGACCGCCAGCACGTCGAGGCGGTGGGCGCCGATGTGGCCGAGGTGCTGGCGGACGTCGACCGGCAATACCCGGGCTTCCGCGGCCTCGTCTTCGGGAGCGGCGGCGACGTGCCCGCGCACATCAACATCTACGTGAACAGGCAGGAGATCGCCTCGCTCGACGGCATCGCCACGAAGGTGCAGGACGGCGACGAGGTCGCCGTCATCCCGGCGATGGCCGGCGGCGCCGCCGACGCGCCCGCGCCGGACGGCCGCAGGCGCGTCGGCGCCCTCACGCCGGACCAGGTGAACCGCTACTCCCGGCACATCATCATGCCGCAGGTCGGGCCATCCGGGCAGCGCAAGATCATGGAGTCGAGCGTGCTGATCATCGGCGCCGGTGGCCTCGGCTCGCCGATTGCCGTGTACCTCGCGCTCGCCGGCATCGGCAAGATCGGCATCGTCGACTTCGACACCGTCGACATCTCGAACCTGCAGCGCCAGATCCTGCACCAGGACGACGACATCGGCAAGCCGAAGGCGATCTCGGCGAAGGAGACGATCAACGCCTACAACCCGGACGTCGAGGTGGTCACCCACCAGGTGCCGATCACGTCCGATAACGCGTTCGAGATCATCGCGCCGTACGACTACGTCATCAACGGCGCCGATAATTTCGCGGCGCGCTACCTGGTGAACGACGCCTGCTACTTCCTGAAGAAGCCGCTGATCGACGGCTCGATCCTGCTCTTCGACGGCCAGGTGACGGTGTATCTGCCCGGCCAGGGCTGCTATCGCTGTCTCTATCCGTCGCCGCCCCCGCCGGGGCTCGTGCCGAGCTGCGCCGAGGCGGGCGTGCTCGGTGCCCTCTGCGGCACCGTGGGCACCATCCAGGCGACCGAAGTGCTGAAGCTGATCCTTGGCGTCGGCGACTCCCTCCATGGCCGCCTGCTGCTCTACGACGCGCTGGCGATGGAGTTCCGGCAGGTGCGCATCCGCCGCGATCCGGACTGCGTGCTCTGCGGCGATCACCCGACGGTCACCGGCCTCATCGACTACGACGCGTTCTGCGGCGGCGCCTTTGGCCACACGAACGAGGAAGAGCAGAAGGCCGCCGAAGCGGCCGCCCGCGAGAAGGCGAAGGTGTAGGGGCGCCGCTTGCCGCGCCCGGATGGACGTTGGCGGCGCCGCTCCCGTGCCGGCAACGACGAACGCGGACCCGCTGGCCGCGATTCAACAAAGGACGAGAGGACTCATGGCCGTAGAAGTGAAAGTGACATCGGTACTGCAGAAGGTCACCGGCGCCAAGGTTGTCCGCGGCGAGGGCGGCACCGTCGGCGAGCTGCTCAGTGACCTGGACGGCCGCTACCCCGGCTTCAAGCAGCAGATCATGCAGGACGGCGCGCTGCACCGCTTCGTCAACATCTACCTGAACGACGAGGACATCCGCTACCTCGACCAGCTCGGCACGCGCCTGAAGGACGGGGACACCATCTCCATCCTGCCGGCGCTCGCGGGCGGGGCCTGACGCGCGTGCTGTACGCCAACCTCATCGATGCCATCGGCAACACGCCGCTCGTCGAGATGCCGCGCATGAGCCCGAAGCCGGCGGTCCGGCTCTACGCGAAGCTCGAAGGCCAGAACCCCAGCGGCAGCGTCAAGGACCGCATCGCCCGGTACATGATCGAAGAAGCGGAGCGTACCGGCGTGCTCACGAAGGATCGCGTCGTCCTCGAGCCGACCTCGGGCAACACCGGGATCTCGCTGGCGATGATCTGCCGCATCAAGGGGTACCGGCTGAAGGTCGTCATCCCGGAGAGCGTCAGCGCCGAGCGCACCGAGCTGCTGACGGCGTTCGGCGCGGAGATCGTGTACTCGGATGGCCTGCGCGGCACCAACGGCTCGATCGAGGTGGCGAAGCAGATCGCCGCGGAAGACCCCGCGTACTACATGCCGTATCAGTACGGGAACGAGATGAACCCGCGTGCCCACTACGAGACCACGGGCCCGGAGATCCTGCGCGACCTGCCGGAGATCGACGTCTTCGTCGCCGGTCTCGGCACCGGTGGCACGCTCACCGGCACCGGCCGCTTTCTGAAGGAGATGAAGCCGGGCGTCAAGGTCGTCGCCGCGGTGCCGCACCCGGGCGACCTCGTGCAGGGGCTGCGCAGCCTCGAAGAGGGCTTCATCCCGCCGGTGCTCGATGAGCGTGTCCTCGACGCCAAGATCGTCGTCGACTCCCGCACGTCGTTCGCCGCCTCGAAGGAGCTGACGCAGAAGGAAGGGATCTTCGCCGGCATCTCCGCGGGCGCCGTGCTCAGGACGGCGCAGCGTATCGCCGAGCGCCTCGATGCCGGCAACATCGTCTGCCTGTTCGCCGACGGCGGCTGGAAGTACCTCAGCACCCAGCTCTGGACCACCGACTACGAGGACCTGCCCCAGGACATCGAAGACAAGATCTGGTGGTAGGATTCGCATTCGAATCTGGACCTCGCGCCATCGGGCCGAAGACGGACGACAATTTGGCCACCTATTCGCGCGGAGGTGCTCAGGGCATCTCCTGAAGAGGTGCAGGTCGCGGCCGACCGTCGCGATGCTGGACGAAATCAATCGTCGATCGCTAGGCTCATGGCGCGGTTGATCGCCATCCGGCGCGATCGAACAACCTGGAGCCGCGGATGCTAACACTTGACGAGATCATCATAGACAGGCGATTCAGGGGACCCCCGGACTCCGGGAATGGGGGGTACGTTGGCGGCTATCTGGCGTCGTTCCTGGACGGCCCGGCGGAAGTCACTCTTCGCCTGCCGCCGCCGCTCGATACCCCCCTCCAGGTTGTACAGTCGAAATCAGGGACTCTGGAGCTTCGAAACGGTGAGCAATCGGTGGCGTACGCAGTCAGAACAGAGCTCGATCTGGAGCCCCCCAAGGTTTCGTATGAAGATGCCGTGCGAGCGGTGCGGTCAGCCGAGAATCATCCGTTTCCGATGTGTTTCGTCTGCGGGCCAGAGCGAACCGACGGTCTGGGGATCCTGCCCGGTCCTGTTGCAGGCAAGGAGATGATCGCCGCGCCATGGACGCCCGGCCGGGACTTGGCCGTCGCGCAGAGAGTCCTTCCACAATTTGTATGGGCAGCCCTGGATTGCCCGGGCGGCCTGGCTTGGCTCGATGCCGCCGAGGGACACCCATTCGTTCTTGGACGCCTCGCGGTGAGGCTCGCCTCGCCCGTTGTGGTCGGAGAGCGTTACATCGCGGTAGGTTGGAAGGTCGGTCGCGACGGCCGCAAGCTCTTCTCGCGAACGGCGCTGATGCACATTTCGGGCCGAGTCTGCGGCGTTGGAGCAGCGACCTGGTTCTTGATGCAGAACTGACGGAGGAAGCACGAACCGCCTTCGTCTTCCAAGCGCAGGAGGATTCGCGTACGACATCCGAAGCAGAGATTAGCGCCGCCGACCGGCGCCACCGTGGCCGCACCCGCGTCACCTGTCGTGCCGATTCCGGGGCCAGCGACACCGCAGACGTCGGGGACGCCGCGCGCGGCCGGCGCGATGGCTATCGCGTTACAGCGTGCGTTCGAGGAGGTCCGTTTCGCGCAGGACGGCAGGGTCCTTCGTGCGGGATACGACGAACGTGCGGATCTGCCACGCGCCGATGGTGACGCGCGCCGCGCACTCCGAGTCCGGGATCACGATCGCGGCTTCCGTATCCCGGCCCTGCGTCTCCTGGACGCGGATGACGAGGCCATCACCGTCCTCAGACGCCTTGCACGCGAGCAGCGCGATGTTGTCAGGGCCGATCTCCAGGAAGGACCGCCCGCGGGGTTGGTCGCCGGCGTGCGCGGAGTCCATCACATACTCCGCCGGGGACTGCAATTCCTCCGCGCGCCGGGGCAGGCTCAGTGCGGTGTACGCGCCGCGGCCGGCCAGGAGCCAGAGGCGCCGCTCCTGCCATCCCTGGTCGAGGTAGGGACCCGAGAACGCCGCGGGCAGCTTCTCGGGGTCATGCTCCGCGTAGGGCGCCGACCGGAGGCAGGTGATGCGCAACACGCCGTCCAGGCAATCGTACGAATACGTCGAGTCGCCCACGACGCCAAGGGCGTGCACGTCCCCGGCGAGCGCACCCTCCACCGCAAGCCAGTCCTGGCAGGGCTCCTCGCCGCCGTCCGGCGTCCGTCGAGCGACGCCCCCGGGCACCCGTGCGAACGTGTGCGCGTCTTGCAGCGCCGTCGGGATCTCGAACTTCAGGATCTGCCTGGGCTCGAGCCAGTTCGTGCGCAGCCGGAGCTCGACGGCGGGCGAATGCCGCCACGTCACGATGTCCAGCTCGATGTGCGATCCGCGCCAGCGGCCCCGCTGGCGCAGGGTGCGCACGTATTCGCCATCCTCGATGACCTCCGCGCTCTCGAAGCCTGGCCGGCCCAGCTCCGTGCGGAACGCGTCCACGCCGTGCGCCCACGTGTCGCTGTTGTCCTCGACGATCACGAAGCCGGCGGGGGCGGCCAGCAGCTCTGTGCCGCCCTCTTCGCGCAGGGACGTGATGCCGAGATGGTCATCGCGGTGGCCGCAGCGATCCGGCCAGCCGGCGGCGTGCGGCGGCGCGTCGCGCGCCGCGGGGTCGCTCACGAGATCGAACACGCGATACCCGCACGGCGGCAGCTCGACGACCGCCGTGAGCCGCCGCCATCGCCTGACCGCCGGATGGTATTCGGACCCCGCCCACTGCACGGGGATCAGCGTGTTGTCGCTCGCCCGGAGATGTGTCGTCCGTTGGCCGGGCACCGGCGACACGAACGTGTCGAGCTGCACGACCGCCGGGCGGCTCCAGGGCAGGTGGTTCATGGCGAACAGCACGGGGCCGGAGGCGGCGGACGTATCGACGCGACGCGCCAGCGCCTGCAACGAGCGCACCGTAACCGCGTCGGCGGCGTCGCAGGCGGCCCCTACCTGATCGCGGCTCTGCACGTACGCGGAGCGGATCGATGATCCGGCCAGCACGTCGTGAAACTGGTTGAAGAGCAGCTTCCACCATGCATCGCGGAGCGCGTCCCGCGCGTGCGCGGCCCCGCCGGCACCGGAGAGGGAGGCGATCGTCTCTGCCCTGATCAGGCCGCGCTCGGCGCGCCGGTTCGTCGCCTTCGTCTCGCCCATGGCCGCGTAGCAGCCGCGCGCGTGGTGCTGCAGCTCGTGGCGCACCACGGGGATCGCGGCGAAGCCCGGTGACCGCTCCACCTCGGAAAAAAAGTTCCCGAGCGTGCTGAACCGCAGCTCCGGCAGGTCCGGGTTGCCCTGGAGCTCGATCAAGCGCTGGAGATGTGCGCGCGTGGGACCGCCGCCGTGGTTACCGACGCCGAAGAAGAAGGCGCCGTGCTGGATGCCCGGCGCGAAGTTGTTTGTGGAGGCGGCGCGGACGGCCTGCTCCACCTGGTCGGCGCTGTCGCGCGCGCTCTGGCCGTAGTGCGGAGCGATGCGCCACGTCAGGACGCGCGAGCCGTCGTCCGACTCCCACCAGAACAGCATGGGGAGATCCGCCTCGTGCCGCTGCGGGCGCATCATCACGTAGTAGCGGTAGCCCGCGCGAGCGAGGATCTGGGGCAGGCCGCCGCCGTGCCCGAACGAATCGATGTTGTAGCCGATGCGGACGTCGGCGCCGAGGTGCTCCGAGAAGTAGCGTTTGCCGTAGAGGCTCTGGCGGACAAGGCTCTCGGTCGACGGCAGGTTGCAGTCGGGCTCGACGACCCACCCTCCGACGGGCTCCCAGCGCCCTTCGCGCACCCGCTCCCGGATCCGCGCGAACAAACGAGGGTCCATCTCCTGGGCCCATCGGTACGTGCTGGCAGCGGAGTGCGAGAAGCACAGCGCCGGCACCTCGTCCATGCGGTCGAGCGCGCTCTGCATCGTCGTCAGCGCCTCCGCGCAGCCGTCGCGCCACGGCCAGAGCCACACCGGGTCGAGGTGCGCCTGGGCGATGATGTGCAGCACTCTCGACGTCATATGGGGCTCCCAGTGCCGCGGCGCGGCCTACTCGAAGAAGGCATCCTCAAGCATGAGGCTGAGGCAGTGGTACACCGGCAGATGATACTCCTGCACCAGGTGCGTGTCGCGCGCCGGCACGCAGATCGCGATGTCTGCCAGCGTGCGCAGCCGGCCGCCGGCCGCGCCCGTCAGCGCGATGATGGCCATGCCCTTCGCGGCGGCAGCGTCGGCGGCCCGCCAGATGTTCGCCGACTCGCCCGATGTGCTCAGCGCGACCAGCACGTCACCGGGCCGGCCGAGCGCCCAGACGAGCTGCGCAAAGACCAGTTCCGGGTCGGCGTCGTTGGCGAACGCTGTGCGGTACGAGAGGAACCCGGTGAGCGGGATCATCGGCAGCGCGCCCTGTAGCCGGCCGGCGAGCGCCGGAGGCAGCGACGCGCGCGCCTCGGGCGTCAACGGCCGCTGTTTCACCATGCCCTTCAGCAGTTCGCCTGCCCAGTGCTCCGCGTCCGCGGCGCTGCCGCCGTTGCCGCATGCGAGGGCCTTCGCGCCAGCGGCGAAGCAGTCGTACAGCGTCGCAAAGGCGCGTTCGATGTCGGCCGCGCACGGCTCGAGCGCGGGCAGGCGTCGCAGGAGGTCTTCCAGGTGCGGGTTCACGCCCCGATCTCTCCTTTGCGGTAGCGCGCGACGGCCACGGCCGCGTAGCTGCCGAGCGCCTCGCCGAGCGCCGCTGGGACCACGCTGCAATCGCGCAGGGCTTGCGGCAGGGCCTCGGCTTCCAGCATCGCCCGCATCGCCGGCTCGATGAAGGTGCGGCACCGTACGTAGATGCTGCCCAGCACCACGACCTGAGGGTTCAGGATGTCGATGAGCACCGCGAGCCCTCGCCCCAGCGACGCGCCAACCGTCGCCAGCAGCGACGCGGCGACGGCGTCGCCCCGCTCCGCCGCCCGCGCGACGTGCTGGGCGGTGATCTCATCGATCGTGCCGGGATTGAACGCCACGCGACCGTCGCGCGCGCGGGCAGCCTCCTGCGCCAGGCGGGCGATGCCGCCGCCGCTGCACAGCCCCTCGAACGAGCCGGCTTTGCCGTAGCCGGTCGGACCCGAGCCGGCGAGCCGGATGTGACCGGCCTCGCCGGCGTTTCCGGACGCGCCCTCGAACAGGCGGCCGTCGAGGATGAGGCCGGCGCCCATGCCGGTGCCAAACGTCAGGAACACCACGTGGCGGTAGCCGACGGCCGCGCCGTAGGTCCATTCGGCGAGCGCGCCCGCATTGGCGTCATTCATCAGGTAGGCCTCTCCGCCGAACCGCTGGACCAGGTCCGCCACGATCGGGACGCGGTCCCAGCCGGGGAGGTTGGGCGGCGAGAGGATGACGCCCGTCCGTGCATCCAGCGGCCCACCGCACGAGACGCCGAACACCGGATGGCTGCCGGCGCCCACCTGGTCGATCGCCGCGTACAGCGCCCCGAGCGTCGCCGCGGGCGTACCCGTCGCGACGCGCACGAGTTCCCGCGGGACGCCATCGACGTCCGTGCGCGCGACGGCGCACTTCGTGCCACCGATGTCCAGGCCGATGATGGTCACACGTGGGCCGCCTCCGGGTGCATCATTGCGCCATGCGTGCGGGCACAGCGTACCCCAGGCGCCGCGGGCGGGCATCGTCGCGCGCGGGTGGGATCGGAGTCCATCCATGCGATGGGCCGTACGCCACCCGCAGGTCGGCCGGCCGCCCGGCGGCGGCCTCGCCCGTCGCGCGCAGCGGCGCGTATGGCATCGATGCATCGTCTACGCACCCGCAACATCTTCGAAACTGCCTGCCACGGCCGTCATGCCAATATGGAAGGACGTATACGGACGGAGCGCGCATATGCCGGGCGACCGGGAGATCCTGAGGACCGAGGGGCTGTGGAAGCGGTACGGCGAGATCACCGCCGTCGCGGACATGAACCTGCGCGTCTACGAGCGGGAGGTGTTCAGCTTCCTCGGTCCGAACGGCGCCGGCAAGAGCACGACCGTCGGCATGATCCTCGGCCTCGTGCGGCCAACGCACGGGCGCGCGCTCGTGCTCGGCCACGACATGGCGACGCACCCGTGGCCCACGCTCAAGCGCGTCGGCGCCGTGATCGAGACGCCGGCCTTTTACCCGTACCTCTCTGGCTATGAGAACTTGAGGACGCTCGCGTTGATGCTGCGTGACATCCCGCCGGGCCGCATCGACGAGATGCTCGAGCTCGTCGGGCTCCGTGAGCGCGGACGGGACGCGTACAAGCACTACTCGCTCGGCATGAAGCAGCGCCTCGGCATCGCGTCGACGCTTCTGCGCAACCCCGACCTGGTCATCCTCGACGAGCCGACGAACGGCCTCGACCCCGCCGGCACGCGCGAGGTGCGCGAACTGATCCCGCGGCTCGCCGAGCAGGGCCACGCCATCTTCCTCTGCAGCCACCTGCTGCACGAGGTGCAGGCGGTGAGCGACCGCGTAGCCATCGTCAAGAAGGGGCGCGTCGTCTCACAGGGGACGGTGGAAGAGTTGCTCGGCCGCGGCCAGTACCTGCGCCTGCGCGCCGACGACATGCCCGGCCTGCTGCGCGCGCTCGATGCTGTGCCGTGGGTCACGGGAGCGGAGGCGGTCGACGGTTACGTGCGCGCGGCCGTGCCGGTGGCGCGGGCGGCGGAGCTGAATGGCATCCTGGCACAGCAGCGGATCCTGCTCTCTGAGCTCTCGCCGTGGGAGACAGAGCTGGAAGACGTGTTCCTGGAGCTGACGGGCGCGGAGGCGGTCGCGTGACGGAGTTGATGCTCGCCGAGGTCTACAAGCTGCGGAAGCGGATGATGACGTGGACCGTCGCCGGGTTGCTCTGCGCGCTGGTGCTCCTGCTGTACGTGATCCTCTGGACGACGAGCGTGCGCGTGGCGACCTTTGGCAATCACAACCAGTTCACCGGCATCGACCTCCGTCACGCGCTCTACCCGCACTGGGCGCCGGCCTACGCGCTGCAGGTCGTCGGCAGCTTCGGCGCGATCCTGGCGATGATCCTCGCCGCGGGCTCGGTCGGCAGCGAGTACGCGTGGGGCACGGTGCGGCTCGTGGCGACGGCGGCGAGCGGCCGGATCCGCATCCTGGCGTCGAAGCTCATTGTCGTGTACGGCCTGACGGCGGCCGGCGTGCTCCTCGCCATGGGCACGGCACTGGTCTTCGGCTTCGTCATCGCCCTCTACTACGGTGCTGCGAGCTTCGGCCCGCCGGGCGCGGTGCTGCTGCGCGGCGAGGCCGCCGCGTACGGCCGGACGATGTTCGTGCTGGCGCCGTACATCGCGCTCGCGTTCGCCGTCGCCGTGGTCGGCCGCTCGACGCTCGCCGGCGTCGGCACCGGGCTGGGCGTTGCGTTCATCGAGCCGCTCGTCGATGGTCTGATGCGCTCGGCCGGCAGCCCGTGGCAGAGCGTGCCGAAGTACCTCCTGAACACGAACCGGCAGATCATCCTCTTCCAGAACAGGCTGCCGGCGGTGCTGCCGCGACTGGGCGGCGGCCGCGGCGAGATCGGCGCGGCGCACTCGCCGCTGGTTGCGGGCCTGATCCTGGCGGCCTACACGGTCGCGTTCATCGCGCTGGCGTTCGCACTCTTCCGGCGCCGGGACATCGGCTCGGCAGCGTAGCGCGGAAGCGCCGCGCGCCGCGCTCGTGCGGTCTCGTCACCGCCAGAGGTCCCGGGCCATAGGGCCCTGCCGCGCGTGCAATGAGCCTCTTTCATCCGACTGGTCGCCGGCGTAGCGTTGGGCGCACCCCCGCGCGCAGGATTCGAGGTGCCCGATGCCGCCCAACCCAGCCCGCCGCGCCCCCGCCCGTCCGGCGATCCGCCGCCAGGTCGCGATGGTGTTCGACCTGAACAAGTGCATGGGCTGCCAGACGTGCTCTGTAGCGTGCAAGACGTTGTGGACGCGCGACGAAGATACGGACTACATGTGGTGGATGACCGTCAACACCCAGCCGGGGCGGGGCTGCCCGATGGACTGGGAGCAGATGGGCGGCGGCTACCGCGAGGGGGTGCCGCAGGCGGGACTGCTGCCGACGCGCGAGGAGTTCGGCGGCGGCTGGGACTTCAACTACGACGAGGTGTTCTACCAGGGGAAGGGGAACACGGTCCACCTGCAGCCCGTGGGGAAGAAGCCGACGTGGGGGCCGAACTGGGACGAGGATCAGGGGGCCG
>JAGWOC010000220.1 GCA_028872875.1 Chloroflexota bacterium
GAAAGGCATGGACGTCGAAGGTCACGGTTCCCTCAGGTGCGGCGGAGTGTCGGGCGGCTGGTGTTTCCAGCGGCGATGCTGCCCGAAGTACTGCCCGGGGTATTGCGTCACGAGCGCCTCGAGGCGCGCCGAGAAGCGCAGCATGATGGCGTCGACGTCGCGCTCACGGTCATCCGAATGCGTGACCTCGAGTTCCTCGGCGACGAAGCAATAGCGGCCGTCGGCCTGACGGAGCGCCTGCACCAGCACGACCGGCACGTCGCCGCGCAAGGCGAACACGGCGGCGCCGCGCGGCGTCTTGGCCGGCCGCCCGAAGAAAGGCACGGTGGTGGAGGCAAGACCGACCGTCGCCTGGTCGGAGAGCACGCCCACCGCCGCTCCCGCCTTGAGGGCACGCGGCACCTTGCGCACCGCTTCCTGGTCGTGCATGACGGTCATGCCGAGTCGCTCGCGGGTACGGCGGAAGAAGCGGTCGGAGAGCGGATTGCCCATGCCGCGTGCGATGGCATGCAACGGCACGCCGCGCGCCGCGATGTAGGCCCCCGACAGTTCCCAATTGCCCAGGTGCCCGGCGATGACGATGAGTCCGTGCCCGCGTGCGACCGCGCGCTCGACGACCTGAAACTGCGGCGACGGCTGGAACAGGGCGAGCACGTCGTCGCGGGTGCCGGCCGAGAGCAGGGCGGCCTCGATGGCGACGCGACCGAGGTTGTCGTACGACTCACGCGCGACGCGCGCAATGCCGTTCGCGTCGAGCGCCGGAAAGGCCGCCGCGATCTGCCGCTCCACCACGCCACGGCGAATGCCGAACGGACGATAGCCGAGCCGCGCGATGGCGCCAGCGACCGCGGCCCCGCGGCGAATGCCCAACGGCGCGAGCGCGCCGACGAAGGCGCGCAAGGCGGCGTATTCGAGACGGTGGGCGAGGGTGGTGGTCTTCACGCGGGCGCGTCGCCCATCTGCAGGGCGTGCAGCCGCGCGTACGTGCCGTTCCCGGCGAGCAGCGCCGCGTGCGTCCCCCGCTCGACGATGCGTCCGCCGTCGAGCACGAGGATCTGCGTGGCGTTGGTCACCGTGG
>JAGWOC010000103.1 GCA_028872875.1 Chloroflexota bacterium
AGGCCTTATTCTAGCGCACGCTTAGCTTCACTGCCAAAAGCATTCGCCGCCATACGGGGCACCCCGCCCCGCCGGCCGCGTCGCATCGATGATCTTCCCGCAGCGCCGCTCCGCGCCTACACTCGCTCCGTATGGGCCACCTGCTGCTCGCCTTCACCCGTCACGACATCGGCCGCTGGTTCAGCGACCACGGCGCGCCCGTCTTCGGGGCGCTCTTCCTCGCCGTCGCCGGCGCGGCGATCGTGCGGCGGGTCGTACGCGTCGCGCTGGCGCCGGCCGTCGCACGGCAGATGGCGGGCCGCGAGCCTGCCGAGATCCGCCGCCGGGTGGACACGCTCGCGGGGGTGGTCGAGCGCACCGCGCAGATCGTCTTCGTCCTCTGGGCGCTCTTCACGATCCTGCCCGAGTTCGGCTTCAACATCGGCCCCGCGCTGGCGGGCGTCGGCATCACCGGCATCGCGCTCGGCTTCGGGGCGCAGACGCTCGTGCGCGACGCGATCAACGGGTTGTTCATCCTCGGCGAGAACCAGTACGCGCGCGGCGACGTCGTGTCGATCGCCGGCGTCACCGGCACGGTCGAAGACATCACGCTGCGCCGGACGCTGGTGCGGGACGTCGATGGCGTCGTGTACACGGTGCCCAACGGCGCGGTCAGCGTGGCGGCGAACTACACGCGCGACTTCGCGAAGGTGCGCGTGACGGTCCCCGTCGCCCCGTCGGCGAGCATCGAGGATGTGCGCCGGGTCGCCGACGCCGTGGGCCGCGAGCTGGCACTCGACCCGGTGTACCAGGACGCCGTGATCACCGCGCCGGCGTACCTGCGCGTCGACAGCATCGACGCGAACGGCGTGGCGGTACAGGTGAACGGCACCGTACGCCCGGGGAGCCAGTGGGAGGTCGCCGGCGTGCTGCGGGCGCGGCTGCTCGAGGCGTTCCAGCGCGAGGGCATCAAGACGCCCTGGGGGTAGTCGCAGGGCAGGTCAGCGGTGCGGTGCAGGCCTCGTCCCGATGTCCCCCGCTCAGCGCGGCAGCGTGCGCTGCGAGGGCTCCGTCGAGGTCGATGCAGTGCCGCCGTCGCGCTCCGCGCCCGGGTGCACGAGCGCATCGGCCGCCTTCACGCCGAGGTCCTGACGGACGTGCACATAGCGCAAGATGTCGCCGCGCGTCACGAGCCCGAGCAGCTCGTGTCCGCGCACGACGGGCAATTGGTTGACGTCGTGCTGCGCCATGAGCTGGAGTACCTTCGCCAGGTTCTCGTCGGGCGTCACCGTGTGCAGCCGCGAGGCCGGCGTCATCGCGCGATAGACGCTGGTCGTGGGCCACTCGTCGCGCGGCACCTTGCGCACGTCGCTCAGCGTCACGAGCCCGGCGATGTCGCCGGCGGCGACGACGGCGAAGGCGCGCGCGTCGCTGCGCAAGAAGCGCTCGTGCACCAGCTCTTCGAGGCTCGTCTCCGGTCCAACAGGGTGCAGGTCCGTCCGCATCATGTCGCGCACGCTGATATGGCTGAGCGTCGATTCGATGAGCAACTGCTCGTAACTCGCGACCGACGCATTACGCAGGAAGAAGCCGATGAGCAGGAACCAGACGCCGGTGAAGATGCCTCCGTAGAAGGTGTAGACGACGCCGATCCCCATGATCCCGTAGGCGATCCACTGCCCCAGCGTCGACGCCGTGTGCGTGGCGCGCAGGCGGTCGTGGTTGCGGTGCCAGACGATCGAACGGAAGACCCGCCCGCCATCGAGCGGGAAGCCGGGCAGCATGTTGAACAACGCGAGCGATCCGTTGATCAGCGCGAGGTTCGCGCTGATGCCGGCGATGCCGTCGCTGAAGGGCCGAATCGCCAGCCAGCCGACGGTGAAGATCACACCCAGCGCCAGGCTCGTCAGCGGCCCGACGATGGCGATCCAGAACTCGAGCCCCGGCGTGTCCGGCTCGCGCTCGAGGTTCGACACCCCGCCGAAGACGAACAGCGTGATGCTGCGCACCGGCAGGCCGCGGCGGTTCGATACGACGGAGTGCGACAGCTCATGCAGCAGGATCGAGAGAAAGAAGACGAGCGCGATCGCGGCGCCGCCCGCCCAGCGCTGGCCCGACGACCACTGCGGATAGAAGCTCTGGAGCACGCCCGTCGCGAACGACCAGGTGACGATCGCGAAAATGAAGATCCAGCTCCAGTGGACACCGACGTCCACGCCGAAGATGCGGCCGATCTTGAACGAACCCATGGAGCTCTCCTGTCCGGTCTGCCCGCCGTCTCCCTTGATGATACGGCGACAGGTAGGCGCGAGACGAGATCGAGCGGTAACCAAGATGTGAACGGCATGGGCCAGGCCGGCAGAGGTGCGCCGCCGGCGGCCTTTCCGCCGGCCCGCATTCGCGCTATCCGATGCCCGCTTCCAGCAGGTGGATCACCTCGCGGATGGTCTCCTGGCGCCAGTTGGCCCAGATCGGCCCGTGCTGGAAGGCGATGTTCTCGGCCTTCGCCGCCGCCTTCTCCTCGTCGGTCATGTCGGGCTTGCGGAGGCGGGCGTACATCGGACCCAGCTTCTCCTTCATCTCGCGGTTCGCGAGGGCCGGGCGCTCGGTCCAGTGTGCGATGTACCGGTGGTCGGCGGTGTAGAAGACCGCGACCGGGATCGACTCGAACTCGCCGCCCTTGAGGAACTCCGCCATGATGTCCTTGTTCTCGTCGCGGAAGAAGCAGCGCAGCTCCATGCCCGACGCCTCGGCGATGCGGGCGAAGACGGGCGCGCCGCGGAAGACATCGGGGCACCACGCCTCGCCGAGCAGCAGGATCTTCGCCGGCCCGTTCGGCTTCGCCACGAGCGCCCTCAGCGCCGCCGCATCTTCAGCCGAAACCACTGTCCCGTCGTAATTCTCGCGGAAGCGCTCCTGGTTCCGGTCGAGGCGCGAGAGAAACTCGGCATACGTGAGCCCCTGGCGATATCGCTCCGGCGTGACAACGCTCTTCGTCTGCTGCACCATCCTTTGCGCCTCCCTGGCTACTGCTCCGCCGCCCGGCAGATGCAGTGTAACATGTACAGCGCCCGCCGAACTACAGCCTCATACGGGCGCACCGGGCGCGACGAGCGGCCACGGGCGGGCGCGCTCCATGGCGAGCGCCAGGTCGAGCAGCAGCGCGTCCTCGTGCCGGCGCGCGTAGGCCTGCAAGCCGATGGGCAGGCCAGCCGGCGACAATCCCGCCGGGATCGAGATTGCCGGGTAGCCGGAGATGTTGGCGGGGATCGTCAGCGCACCACCGTTGTACGGGTCCACCTTCACCTCTCCCACGAAGCGCGGCATCGGCCCCTCGGCCGCGAACGGCTCGGTCGGGCTCACGGGGCAGAGGACGATGTCCGTCTGCTCGAAGAGCGCGGCCATCGCCTCGTTCATCTCGGTGCGGAACGTGTCGACGGCGGCCGCGTGGCGGGCACGGTAGTGCGACGAGAACTCCATGCCGAAGCGAATCTCGAACGTCAGGTCGTCGGCGCAGGCGGGCCAGCGGTCGCCGAGCTCCGCTACGAGTCCCGGCAGGCCCGCGCTCGCCCAGGCGATGCCGTTCACGGGCAGCCGGACGTCAACGTCGACCCGGCGCATGCCGGTCGCCGCGATCAGCGTCTCCGCGGCGTCGAGGACGACGCGCTGCACGTCCGGATGCACGACGCTGTTCCCGAGGTCCGGCGATACGACGACGCGCAGCCCATCGAGCCGCTGCGCGCCGAGACCCGCCTCCCAGCCGTCGAGGCGCGGCAGGCTGAACATGTCGCGCGGGTCGTAGCCGCAGGCGGCATCGTACCAGCGGGCGGCATCGCGCACGCTCCGCGCGAGGCAGCCGTGGCAGGTCGTGATCGGCCCCAGGTCAGCCTTCGGGCCGCGCGGGATGCGTCCGTAGCTGCCCTTCATCCCGACGAGGCCGCAGTACGCCGCTGGCAGACGGATCGAGCCGCCGCCGTCGGTACCGGTCGCGGCCGGCACGAGCCCGCCGGAGACCGCCGCCGCCGAGCCGCCCGACGAACCAGCGGGTGTGCGGTCGAGCGCCCAGGGGTTGCGCGTCACGCCGTGCAGCTTCGATGCGGTGTACGCCACGAGCCCGAACTCGGGGGCCGCCGACTTGCCGACGATCACCGCTCCCGCGGCGCGCAGCCGCGCGACATGGATCCCGTCGCGGTCCGGTACGTTGTCCTTGAAGACGACCGAGCCACGCGTCGTCGGCATGCCGGCCACGTCCTCGAGGTCCTTGACCAGGATCGGCACGCCCGCCAGCAGCCCGGGGTCCTCGCCGGCCGCGACTCGCCGGTCGATGGCCTCGGCGGTCCGTCGGGCACCACCGGCATCAAGGTGCACCACAGCGTTCAGCTTCGAGCGCGCGATCGCGTCGAGCGAAGCCTCGATCGCGTCGACGCTGCGTATCTCGCCGGCACGGATCGCATCGGCGAGCGAACTCGCGTCGCCTGTCCAACTGTCCATACGGCCCTCCTCGCAGACGCCAGCATATGGGCGCCGGCGGGTAGCGGCCAGAGTCCCGCGCATCCTCTGGCCGGCGCTTCGTACGCACGAATACCCTGCATCTTGCTACGATGGCATCATGCGACCGTGCCCGCCCCGCCGCGTGGCCCGCGGCGCCTGGCTGCTGGCGTCCGCCGCCGCGCTGCTGCTCACGACATCCTGCGCGCTCGGATCGGCGGCACCCGCGACGCCGACGCCTCCTCCCACAGCTACCGAGACGCCTCTCATCGTCCCTTCCCCGACGCCCCTGCCAACGGCGACGCCGACGCCGAGCATCGGCGCCGGAGAAGCGATCGTCGTCGGCGGCGACCTGCGGACGCGCGGCGCGCCGTCCACTCAGGGGCCGGTGGTGGGCACGCTGCAGGACAAGCAGCCTGTGCGGATCATCGCGACCGTCCAGGGCGAGAACTGGCTCGTCGGGACGCAGACCTGGGTATCGACCTCACCGGGCTGGGCCCGCACCTGGTACGAGCTGTCCGACAAGACGTTCGTGTACGCGCCGTTCGTCTTCGTCCTGGGGCCGAACGAGGTATCGCCATTCATCGACCCGCAGGGCCAGGAGAAGTGGGTCGATGTCAACGTCACGACGCAGACCGCCTCCGCGATGCTCGGGGCCAGGCCGATCTTCACCGCCCCGGTATCGACGGGCCAGGCCGGATTCCCGACGCCGCTCGGCACCTTCAAGATCGAGCCCGACGGACGGCTGCCCGTCGAGCGCATGACGGCCGCGCAGGCGGGCTTCAACCCGGCGCAGGCGACGTACGACGTCGAGCGCGTGCTCTTCACGCAGTACTTCGACCGTAAGGGCGACGCGCTGCACCTCAACTACTGGCGCCCTTCGTCCGTGTTCGGCCACACCGCGACAAGCCACGGCTGCGTCGGCATGGAGATGCACGCGGCGCAGTACTTTTGGCTCTTCGGCTCCCCCGGGATGCGCGTCGTGATCCACCGATAGGGCCGCATGGCTACGCCGCGATGGGCAGGGCGGGGCGGCTCGCCACCTCGCGCGGCGCGGGCCAACGTCGGCTGCAGAGCCAGAACATCGCGAGCAAGGGCAGCGACACGAGCGCCGGGCCGCGCAGGCTGACGAACCACAGCGCCGAGACGGCGATGAACGGGGCGACCGCCACCTCCGGCGTAATCGCATGCCCCTCGTCACGCGCCGCGCGCAAGTACAGCGCCCACGCGGCGATCAGCAGCACCACCGACTGCATGTGCATGTGCGGCGACAGGATCAGGGGCAGCAGCAGCGCGGCTGCCCACGACTGCGCGTCGGCGGCGCCGCGCGCGCGCCACACGCGGATCGCCATGCCCGCAGCGACGGCCGCGACGAGCGCCTGTGGCGCGCCCCAGACCAGGATGCGGTCTGCGCCGGTGAGGCTCGCGATCGCCCCGCGCACGTTCACCATCATCGGCGCGTT
>JAGWOC010000221.1 GCA_028872875.1 Chloroflexota bacterium
GCGGTGGGCGTATTACTCGGCGTGCTCGTCGGCGTTGGCGTCGTGCAGGCGGCGGGCAGCAGCGGGACAGCACCGATCGCCCACGCTTTCGATGCGCCTAATGTCCACGTCATCGTGACTGAACTCGCACCCGGCTTGGTGCTCCCACCGCCGCGCACGTCCCCGCCGGCTGTTCCGGTTCCGGTATTCCACGCCTGGGTTTGACTTGCATCGGGCGTGAGCGAGTTTGCATCGCCGGTCGCGGCGACCGTGTCTATAACCACTTGGTTCGTCGCACTCGCAACCGTGACGGTAGCGGTGGTGCTCGTGCCAGGCGCAGAGGCAAAAGTCCCAAGCGGCGTGGTCTGATCGACGCCGGTGAAAGAGATGCCCCCGCCGACAACGGCGGTTGACCCGGACAGCGTCACGACAATACTGGCTGGGCCTGAGGGCGGAGCGACGAGGCGCCACATTTCGATGCGGTCGGAATTGCCGCCACCATCCTGCGCGCCAATGAAGGTCAGAGGGGTGCCGCCGTAAGTGACATTGCTGACCGTCGTGGTACTGCGGACGGAGACACCGACGAGGAGAATGCGGTTGGGTCCCGAGCCGACCGTGTGCGACCAGGTCAGACTGGAGGTCGAGCCGAATGCGCTACTGGTGCTGTCAACCGTGATGGCGCACGATGGATTCGGGGTCGGCGTCGGGGTGAACGTGTTCGTCGCTGTCGCCGTTGCGGTATTCGTCGCCGTGTTCGTCGCCGTCGGCGTCTGCGTGCTGGTCGGCGTGTTGGTGGGCGTCTGCGTGATCGTTGGCGTATCGGTGGGCGTCTGAGTGATCGTTGGCGTGTTGGTCGGCGTCTGCGTGATCGTTGGCGTGTTGGTCGGCGTCTGAGTGATCGTCGGCGTGTTGGTCGGCGTGTTCGTGATGGTTGGCGTGTTCGTTGCGGTGGGCGTATTACTCGGCGTGCTCGTCGGCGTTGGCGTCGTGCAGGCGGCGGGCAGCAGCGGGACAGCACCGATCGCCCACGCTTTCGATGCGCCTAATGTCCACGTCATCGTGACTGAACTCGCACCCGGCTTGGTGCTCCCACC
>JAGWOC010000104.1 GCA_028872875.1 Chloroflexota bacterium
GCAGCGGCATCGAGCCACGGTTCGTGCGCGGGTTGCGGGTCACCGACGCGGCCACGCTGGAGGTCGTGGTGGCGGTGCTGGCGGGCGTCGTCAACAAGCAACTCGTCGCGCAGCTCGGGGCGCTCGGCGCGCCGGCGATCGGCCTCAGCGGCGCCGACAGCATGATCCTGCAGGCGCGGCGATACGACGAGGCGCTGGGATTCGTGGGCAAGATCGAGCGCGTGAACCCGTACCCGGTGGAGGAGCTGCTGCGGCTGGGCTACCTGCCGGTGATCGCGCCGATCGCGGTCGAGAGCGATGACAGCGCGGCGCCGCAACTGCTGAACACGAACGCCGACACCGCCGCGGGCGAGCTGGCGGCCGCGCTGCACGCCGGGCGCCTCGTGTTCCTGACGGACGTCGAAGGCGTGCTGGATGCGGAGCGCCGCGTGCTGCCGCGGCTCTCGGTCGCGCAGGCGCGGGCGCTGATCGCGGCGGGCATCGCGGCGGGCGGCATGGTACCCAAGCTGGAGGCGGCGGTGCGCGCGGCGGGCGCCGGCTGCGCGACGCGCATCGTCGACGGCACGCAGGCGGGCGCGCTCGCCGGCGCGCTGTCGGGAAGCGGCGGCGGCACGACGGTCGAGTGACGCGCGGGCGTCAGAGCAGCTTGAGGTCCACACTCGCGAACGACGGCGCAAGCTCCGCGACGACCGGCCCGCTGATGACCAGAGCGCCTCGCCGGGCACTCTCGGCGAGCGCGCGTTCCGAGGCGTCGCCACGCGGGGAGTCCTCGTAAGGAATACGTCTCGTACCTGATTGTAAGGAGGGGCGCCACGACCACCCAGATGTGTGCTGTGAGCGGAGGTGGCTATGCGCCCTCGCGCAGGGCGCGGGCGAGGGCGAAGGGGTCGCTGGAGACGACGCTCGCCGCGTACAGCTCCATCGCGCCGATGTCGGCGGTGCGGCTGCTCGGGTCGCCGCGGTCGACGATGCGCACGACCACCGGGAAGCCCTCCCAGCTCTCGGGCGTCTCGCCCCAGGGCGGCGTGTAGATGACGAGATTGAACGAGCTGACCCCGAGGCGATCGCGGTAGCAGGCGAGCACCTCGTAGATGCGATCCTTGAGCGAGGTCGAGACGACGGGCGCGAGCAGCACGACCTCGTTCTCCTTCTTCGGTGCCAGGTTGGCGATCACCTTCGTACCATCCTGCTCGAACGCCAGCCCCAGCGACGCGTGGGCCAGGTAGAGGTCATCGAAGTAGTTGCTGCGGTTGTGGGCCTGGTAGACGGCGGCGCAGCGGCGCAGGTACTCGACGGCGGCGTAGTGCATCTCGCGGCCCATGATCACCTGCGCGTGGCCGTGGAGCAGCGAGGCGCCCGCGCGCCAGAGGCAGTTCCAGAGGAACATGTAGTACTTGGCCTGCGGGTCGCTGGCGTGCACAAGGTCGCCCCAGCGGCCGCCGGTGTCGACGTAGTCGTGGATCTGCTCGCGGGTGAAGCGGAGCGGGTGGCGCTCGTTAAAGACGACGAGCCCGTGGAAGCCATCGAACTTGGCGATGTTGCTCGCCGTTACGCAGCTCTCACCCTGCACGCGGCCGAAGAGGTCCTCGGGGGTGCCGCTGAGGGGGTCGTAGAGCGGGTCGGCGGACGTGCGCTCGAGCTCTTCGTCGAGCCTGACCTCCTGCCGCCACATGGGCCGGCTGGAGCGAAGCCAGTTGAAGAGGACGCCTTCGAGCGTGACGACGTTCGTGACCTTGATGATCGTCTGTTCGAGCGTGGGCTCGACACTGCCGAACTGCTTCTCGATCCACGGCACCATCGCCTCGGGCGGCACGAGGCGACCGCGCGTGCTGCTGACGTGGAACAGCCGCTCGAAGCGGGCGCGCTGCTCGTGGTCGAGCGCGGCGACGGCGTCCTCGATCTGCAGGATGTTCACGTCGTCGTGGCGGATCGTCATGTTCGTCTGTCCCTCGCTCTCCCCTGTGCCGCGCTTTCCCGGCTCCTTCCGGGACGGCGGGCACCCTGCCGGTCAGTGCCTGAAGTGACGCACGCCCGTGGCGACCATCGCCATGCCGTGAGCGTCGCACACCGCGACCGAATCCTCGTCCCGGATGGAGCCGCCGGTCTGGACGACCGCCGTCACGCCGGCCGCCGCGCACACCTCGACGGTGTCCGGGAACGGGATCAGCGCGTCGGAGGCCGACACAGCGCCGCGCGCCCTGTCTCCCGCGGCCTCGATGGCGAGGCGGGCGCTGGTCACGCGGTTCGGCTGGCCGGCGCCCATGCCGACCATCACCCGGTCTCTCACTACTACAACGGCGTTCGACTTCACATGCTTCACGCAGCGCCAGGCATAGCGCAGATCCGCCAGCTCCCGCTCGGAGGGCGGGCGCTTCGAGAGGACGCGCAGCTCCGGCGGGTCCGCTGGCAGGCGGTCGGCCTCCTGGACGAGCATGCCGCCGGCGACCCCCCGGAACTCCATGGCGCGCCGGCGCATGTTGACGGCGGGCGCCTCAAGGATGCGCAAGTCCTTCGACTTCCGGAGCAGGGCCAGCGCCGCCTCGCTGAACCCCGGGGCGGCGATGATCTCGACGAACAGGCGCTGGCCGCTGGTCGGATGCTTCGTGCCGCGGATCGCCTGCGCCAGCACCTCATCGACGGGCCGGTTGACGGCGATGATGCCGCCGAAGGCCGAGATGGGGTCGGCCTCGAAGGCGAGCGCAAACGCCGCAGAGAGGTCGTCGCGGCTGGCGATGCCGCACGGCGTCATGTGCTTGACGATGACGATCGTGGGCTCGTCGAAGTCGCAGGCGGCGGTCCAGGCGGCGTCGGCGTCGAGGATGTTGACGTAGGAGAGCGCCTTGCCGTTGAGCTGGCGCGCGTTGACGACGCCCTCCGGCTCGCGCTGGTTCGGGTCGACGAGGCGGTAGAGGGCGGCGAGCTGGTGCGGGTTCTCGCCGTAGCGCAGCTCGCCCCGCTTCTGGAGCGCGAGGGTCAGGCTGTCGGGGAACGGCTCCTCGAAGCCACGCAACCACGCCGCGATCGCGGTGTCGTACGAGGCGACGTGCTGGAAGGTCTTCACGGCGAGCTTGCGGCGCCACTCGAGCGGCGCCGATCCCGTGCGCAGCGCGTCGAGCACGTCGTTGTAGTCAGCGGGGTCGACGACGGGCAGGACGTGCTGGAAGTTCTTCGCGGCGGCGCGCAGCATCGCCGGGCCGCCGATGTCGATGTTCTCGATTGCGTCTTCGAGCGTGACATCGGGATTCGCGACGGTCTGCTGGAACGGGTAGAGGCCGCCGACCACCAGGTCGATCGTCGCGAGGCCGTGACGGTCGAGCTCGGCGAGGTGCTCCGGCCGGTCGCGACGCGCGAGGATGCCGCTGTGGACGCCGGGGTGCAGCGTCTTCACGCGACCGTCGAGGATCTCCGGGAAGCCGGTCAGATCGCTGACGGGACGCACGGGGACGCCGGCATCATCCAGCACCCGGTAGGTGCCGCCGGTGGCGTACAGCTCGACGCCAAGCCCGGCGAGGCCGCGCGCCAGCTCGGGCAGGCCGCTCTTGTCGTAGGGGGCGAGAATCGCGCGCAGAGGCATATCAGGCGACGGCCGCCCGGGCGTTATGCGCGCTCAAAGTGACCACCCACGGACTTCAGGCCGGCCGGCGCGATCTCGACGGTGCGCTCGGGGTTATCGGTGCAGGCGCCGATGCGCCAGGCGGCGATGCCGCAGGCGGCGCTGATCGCGAGCGCGCGTTCGGCATCGGACTCGGGCAGGACCGCGCAGAAGCCGACGCCCATATTGTACGTGAGGTACATGTCGGGCGCGCCGATCTCGCCCTCGCGGGCGATCATCTCGAAGATCGGGTGCGGCTCCGGGAGCCACTCGATCCGGAAGCCCACCGGCGCCGGGAAGCGGGCCAGGTTGAGGAATCCGTCGCCGGTGATGTGCGCGAGCGCGTGCACCGCGGTCTCGCGCAGCAGGCGCAGCGCGAGGTCGACGTAGATGGCCGTCGGCTCGAGCAGCTCCTCGCCGAGCGTGCGGCCGAGCTCGGCGACGTGCCCGGAGAGGCGCGCCGTGTGCGCGCCGAGCAGCACCTCGCGGGCCAGCGTCAGGCCGTTGCTGTGGATGCCGGAGCTGGCGAAGCCAACGATGGCATCGCCCGGACGGAGGCGCTCGCCGGTAAGGATCCGGTCCGCCGGGGCGAGGCCCACGCAGGTGCCGACGAGGTCGATGCCGTTGACCATCTCGCGCACCTGCGCGATCTCGCCGCCGGGGATGCTGATATGTGCCAGCTCGGCGCCACGGCGCAGCCCTGCGGCGACCTGCGCGAGCAGCTCCGGGTCGTCGCGGTCGGTCGCGATGTAGTCGGTCATGGCGATGGGCTCGGCGCCGACGCAGACCACGTCGTTCACGTTCATCGCCACGCAGTCGATGCCGATCGTGTCGTACTTGCCCAGGCGCTCGGCGACAATCAGCTTCGTACCGACGCCGTCGGTGGAGATGGCGAGGCCGACGTTATTGCCGAGGTCGAGGACGTTGGCGTACTGGCCGAAGTCGAGCAGCGGCGCGCCATCACCCTTCGGACGGTAGCCGAAGGTCTCCCGCAGCACGTCGAGCATGCGCGGGAAGCCAGCGAGTTCTTCGGTGGTGCGGACCCCGGCCTGGCCGTAGGCAGATGTCACGGCGCGATCGACCTCCCGGCTCAGGGTAGCAGTTCGGGGGCGCAGGCGGGATTCGCCGAAGCTGGAGCGCGCGCCCCTAACTCCGCCGGAGGGGGAGGACGTACTCGGTCTCATGGCGGTCGAGGGCGCCTTCGCCGGACTCCATCGCGAGCTTGTCCATCTGCAGCGGCACGGGGTGGGGGTAGTCGCCGGTGAAGCAGGCCATGCAGAGGCCGCCCTTCGCCGTCGCGACGGCGTGCACGAGGCCCTCGGGGCTCAGGTAGCCGAGGGAGTCGGCGCCGATGTGGTCGCGGATCTCCTCGACGGCCTTCTGCGCGGCGATCAGCTCCCAGCGCGTGCCCATGTCGATGCCGTAGAAGCAGGGGTGCGTGATCGGCGGCGCGGTAATGCGCATGTGCACCTCACGCGCGCCGGCCTTCCGCAGCATCTGGATGACGCGCGGCGTCGTCGTACCGCGCACGATGCTGTCATCGACGAGCACGATGCGCCGGTCCTGGAGCATCTCGCGCAGGGGGTTGAACTTCAGGTGGACGCCGATCTCGCGCAGGCGCTGGTCCGGCTGGATGAACGTGCGCCCGACGTAGCGGTTCTTCACGAGCCCTTCGACGAAGGGGATGCCGGACGCCTGGGAGTAGCCGATGGCGGCGGCGGTCGCCGAGTCGGGGACGCCGATGACGACGTCGCCGTCCGGGGCCGGGTGCTCCTTCGCCAGCTCGCGGCCCAGGTTCATGCGCAGCGGGTACACGAGTTTGCCATCGAGCACACTGTCCGGGCGGGCGAAGTAGATGTACTCGAAGACGCAGAAGGCGCGGCGCTGGTCTTCGAGAGGCTTGAAGCTCCGCAGGCCCTCGGCGTCGATGTAGATGACCTCGCCTGGCTCGATCTCGCGGATGAAGGTCGCACCCAGGTGGTCGAAGGCGCAGCTCTCGGAGGCAGCGACCCACCCGCCATCGAGCTTGCCAAGGCAGAGGGGGCGGTTGCCCATGGGGTCGCGCGCCATCATCATCGCGTCAGGCGTGATGACGGCGAGGGAGTAGGCGCCGTTGAGCTTGCGCATCACGTGGCCCCAGCGCTCGCCCCAGCCGGGCCCGGGGGCGTGCACGAGCATCTGGGCGATGACCTCGGAGTCGCTGCTCGTGGTGAAGGACACGCCGGCGCGCTCGAGCTCGGCGCGCATCTCGGCC